>JAEXLC010000195.1 GCA_023445495.1 Pseudomonadota bacterium
CGCTCGCGCCGAGCGCGAGGGCGGCCGCCACGCCGCGGGCGTCCGCGATGCCGCCGGTCGCGACCACCGGCACCCTCACGGCGTCGACGACGGCGGGGATCAGCGACACCAGGCCGACGAGTTCGCGTTCCGCCCTGTCTGCGTCGAATGCGGCCCGGTGGCCCCCGGCCTCCATGCCCTGCGCGATGATCACGTCGGCGCCCGCCGCCTCCGCGCGACGCGCCTCCCCGACCGTCGACACCACCGCGAACCAGGGTATGCCCTTCGCCTTCGCCCGCTCGACGACGTCGGCGGGGAAGACGCCCATGACCGACGAGATCGCTGCGGGCGCGGCCTCGATGAGCGCGTCGCACTGCGCGGCGAAGTCGGGCGGGACGGCATCTCCGGCCGTCGCAGCGACGTCCGGACCCCACGACGCCAGGAAGGTGCGCACCCTGGCTTCGGCCTCGGCATCCCGGAGCGGCGCCGGATCGGGAATCCACAGGTTCAGCTGGAACGGTCCGATCGAGTTGGACCGCACGGTCGCGGCCCAGTCCAGAATCTCCTGCGGTTGCATGAGGAGCGCCCCGAGCGCTCCCATGCCGCCCGCCTCGATCACGGCCGACGAGAGTCCCGGCGCGCTCGCTCCTGCCATCGGGGCGAGCATGATCGGGATGTCGAGGCCGAAGCGCTCGCAGAACGACGTGACTTTCGCGTCGATGGGCATAGATCACCTCCGTTATCCTATTGTGCTCGGCGTCCCCAGGCCCCACAAACGATAAGTCTAGAACTGGCCTATCTGATTTCGAGATAGGCGGATCGGGGAGCCTGCATGGAGTTGAGTGACCTCAGGACGTTCGAGGCGGTGGCGAGGCTGGGCGGAATGAACCGCGCAGCCGCCGAGTTGAACACGGTCCAGTCGAACGTCACCACGCGCATCCGCGCCCTCGAGCGCGAGCTCGGCGTAGCGCTGTTCCGCCGCCATAGCCGCGGCGTGGAACTAACGCGCGCCGGTGCGCGGCTGCTGCCCTACGCCTCGAGGGCCGCGTGGGTTCTCGCCGAGGCGCGGCGCGCCGTGCTCGACGACGGCACACCGAGTGGCCGGCTCGACCTCGGCTCCCTCGAGACGACGGCCGCGCTGCGGCTCACACCGGTCATCTCCAGCTTCTCGGCCGCCCATCCCGCGGTCGCCGTCAACCTGCGCGTCGGCTCGAACAAGGTGCTTGTCGGCCAGGTGCTCGACCACTCCCTGGACGCGGCTTTCGTCTGCGGCCCCGTCGATCATCCCGAGCTCGACTGCGAGGTGGTGTTCGAGGAGGAACTGGTGATCGGTCGCTCCGCCAGCGTGGCCATGGACGGGCCAGCGCTCGCCGACGGCGTCCGCATCATCGTGAAGTCGCCTGGCTGCGCCTATCGCGATCGGCTCGAGGACCTTCTCGGGTCGGTCGGCGTGCGCGACCACGCCGTCCTCGAGTTCGGGACGCTTGACGCGATCGTCGGCTGCGTGAAGGCCGGTCTCGGCGTCACGATGTTGCCGCGCAGCGTGCTCGCCGCGGCGGAGGCGGCGGGCGACGTCGTGCTCGAGGAGATCTCCCCCGATCTCTCCGCCGTCGAGACGGTCTTGATCCGCCGACGCGGTGCGGTCGAGTTCAGCGCGTTGCGCGAGTTCATCGGGTTCCTCCGCTCCGACGGGACCCGCGGTGAGCGGCTGATCGCCGCGTGACCGCCAATCCCGCTTTTCCAACTTCAACGGTCCATCACGGATCGATTACGAACGGAATCTGAGATGCGATACTCACCAGAGCACAAGGCGGCGTCCCGCGAGGCACTCGTCCGCGCGGCGGCGCGCGTGATCCGCGAGAGGGGGTTCGACGGCGTCGGCGTCGACCAGCTCTCCAAGGCGGCCGGCTTGACCTCGGGGAGCTTCTACAAGCACTTCGACACCAAGGCGCAGGTGCTGCTCGAGGTGGCGCGTGCCGGCATCGACCGGGTCGCGGCGCGCATCCGCCGCATCCGGTCCTCCCCGACGCTCGACCCGGTCGGGGGCTGGGTGAACGACTTCGCGTCGCTGCACACCTCGAGCACGCACCTGCAGGAGACGGGCCGGGGCTGCAACCTGCCGGCCCTGACCCCCGAGATCGTGCGGGCGGACGGTGAGACCAAGGAGGCCTACGAGGAGAGCGTCCGCCGCGCGGTCGACGCCATGCTCGAGGAGGCGCCGCTCGAAGGGGAGGAGGACGGCCGCGCCCGCGCGCTCGCGATGCTCGCCCTGCTCGCCGGCGGCGCCAGCATGGCGCGCGCGGTCGCGGACGAGAAGCTCTCGGCCGAGATCGCCGAGTCCGTCCGGCTGGCGTGCGTGACGATCGCTACCGCCTCGCTGGCGACCACGCCCCGCAGCGGCATCGTCTGGACGCCGTCCGACTTCTGATCGCGGACACCGCGTTTTGGATAGCAATCGTTATCCAATATGGTATTCGGCTCCGCGGAAGGAGCTAGAGATGAGGATCGCGTTTCTCGGTCTGGGCCACATGGGCGAACCCATGGCCGCCAACCTCGTGCGGTCGGGCGCGGACGTGACCGTCTGGAACAGGTCGGAAGCGGCGCTCAGCCGCCTCTCGGAGCTGGGGGCCGCCGCCGGCGGATCCGCCGACGCGACGTTGCGCGGTGCGCAGGTCGCGATGCTCATGCTCGCCAACGAGGGAGCCATCGACGACGTCATCGGTCGCGGCACGGCCGAGTTCGCCGGCAACGTGTCCGGTCGGTTGATCGTGCACATGGGCACCACGTCGCCCGCCTACTCCGCTTCGCTCGGCGTCGCGGTCCGCGGGGCCGGCGGCAGATACGTCGAGGCTCCCGTATCGGGGTCGCGCGGCCCGGCCGAACAGGGGGCTCTCGTCGGAATGGTCGCGGGCGACGACCGCGACGTCTCCCTGGTGCGGGAACTGATCGCACCGATGTGCCGCCAGACCTTCGCCTGCGGCGCGGTCCCGGGCGCGCTCACCATGAAGCTCGCGGTCAACCTGTTCCTCATCACCATGGTGACGGGGCTAGTCGAGGCGGCTCACTTCGCCGCAAACAGCGGGCTCGACGCCGAGCTCTTCCAATCGGTCGTTGATGCGGGCCCGATGGCCAGTGACGTGTCGCGCGTGAAGCTCGACAAGCTGATGCGGAGCGATATGGCGCCGCAGGCGGGCCTGTCCGACGTCCTGATGAACAGCCGTCTGGTCGCCGAGGCCGCGCGGGCCGCCGGCATCGCGACCCCGCTGCTCGACCAGTCATACCAGCTCTTCGCCGAAGCCGAGATGCTCGGCCTGGGCGGGCTGGACATGGTCGGCGTCTCGGGCGCCTTCGAGATGCTCACGACGGCGCGGCGCGCGATGCCACTGCCGACGGAGGGGGACCGCGTCCATGCATAGGCTCTACTATTCGCCTGGTAGCTGTTCGCTCGCCCCGCACATCGTGCTTGAGGAGATCGGTGAACCCTACGAGGCCGAGCTGGTGGTCGCGACCGACGGGGCGATGACGCGCACGGAGCGCTGGCGTTCGATCAATCCCAAGGGCCGTGTCCCGGCGCTCACCGGCGTCCCGGGCTCGATCGGCGGCCAGCCCGGGCTGTTAACCGAGGCGGCGGCGATCGTGACCTACCTCGCGGACACGCATCCCGAGGCTGGGCTCCTGCCGGACGACCCGGCTCGGCGCGCGCGGGCGGCAGAGTGGATGAACTGGCTGTCGGGTGCCGTGCACGCGATGGCGTTCGGGCAGATCTGGCGTCCCGAGCGGTTCACGGACGATCCCTCGATGCACGGCGCCATCAAGGCGAAGGGCATGTCGTCACTCGCCGACCACGTCGTCTACATCGACTCGTTGCTGGGCGACGGCCGAGATTGGGCCGTGCCGGAAGGCTATTCGGTGGTCGATCCCTACCTGCTGGTGTTCTGGCGCTGGTGCGGCGCTGTCGGCGCCGACACGTCCCGGTGCACCGCCTGGGCCGACCACGCGCGCCGCGTGAAGGAGCGCCCCGCGGTCAGGCGCGCGATGGCGTTCTGCGGGATCGAGTGACGCGGTCCGCTAGCCTTTCGCGCGCACGACCTTGAAGACCGCCGAGGCGGTGGCCACCGTCTCTCCGTCCGCCAGCACCTCGCCATGGGCATGCGCGAGCGAGCCGCCGACGCGTCGCGGCCTGGCGCGAACCTCCACCCACTGCCCGACGGTGGCCGATCCCAGGTAGTCGACCGAGAGATGCACGGTGAGGAGGCCTCGCGCGCCGTCGGACGCGTCGGCGCAGGCGAGGCCCATGGCGTTGTCGGCCAGCGAGGATGTCACGCCGCCGTGGAGGAGACCGCGCGCGTTGCAGTGCGCCTCCCGCACGTGAAAGCCGATGGTCAGGCCGTCCTCGTCCTGCCGCGACCACAGCGGCTCCCACGGATTCGTCACGGGGCTTTGGCGGAGGTGCCGCTCGAACCCTTCGGGCACCTGTTCAGGCTGTTGCATGGTGCGCCCTCCTTGCCGCTTTGGGTAACGTTCGTTACCGTAAGGCTGTCGGCTGCGCGATCAAGCCGTGATTTGGAACAGGGCGGCAGGATGACGACCACGGCACCGATCGAGTTCTGGTTCGACCTCAGCTCGCCCTACGCGTATTTCGCCGCGCTCGAGATCGACGCGTTGGCCGAGCGGCACGGCCGCACGGTGCACTGGCGCCCGTTCCTACTCGGCGTCCTGTTCCGCTTGACCGGCAACGCGCCGCTGACCGACCAGCCGTTGAAGGGAGAATACTGCCGGCGGGATTGGGAGCGGCTCGCGCGCATGAAGGGGATGCCGTTCGTCCTGCGGTCCGACTTCCCCATCGCGACGCAGGCGCCGGCGCGGATGATCCTCGCCGTCGAGCGATCCGAGGGCGTCGGGTGGGCGGCCTGGTTCGCGCGCAGTCTGTTCGAGGCGATGTTCGGAGAGGGCCTCCGGATCGAGGAGGCGGAGGTCGCTGCCGAGGTCGGCGCCGGCTTGGGACTCGACCGCGCGGCGCTCCGACGAGCGGCGGAGGACCCGGCGTTGAAGGCCGCCCTGCGCGAGCAGTGCGCCGAGGCCGAGCGCCGCGGGATATTCGGCGCGCCATGGATCGTCGTGGACGGCGAGCCCTTCTGGGGCGCGGACCGGTTGCCGATGGTCGAGAGCTGGCTTTCGACGTCCCCGGCCGATTGACCCTTCCCGACCCTGACAGCTTCTGTCACCCTCACGTGCGATCGTCGATCGTGCAGTCCTCCTCCGGGCGGTGGTCGATTCGGGGATGGGGCGGCGAAGTGGCGATGGAGAAGTCGATATGGCGAAGGGCGGTGGCTTCAGGAGCGCTGGGACCGGCCGGTATGTGAGTGCGAGCAACGGACGCTCGAATCCGCGCACGACGGTCCACGAGGCGGCGGGCAAGAGCGGCAGCTCGGGTCCGCACTATCGTAGCGCGATCAGTGGTCGGTATGTGACCACGAAGCATGGCAAGGCCAGTCCGGGCACCACGGTGCGCGAGGACTGACTTGGGGGCGGCCGTCGCGAGACGGCGGCCGCGCCTGGGGCAACAGGGAGTCGGAGATGGAGTTCGCAATCTACGCCGCGTTGGCGCTCGCGTTGGTCGCCGTCGTGATCGCCGTGCTGATCCTAAAGAAGGTCGGGCGTCCGGCCACCATCCCGGACGAGCTGTCGACCCGCATCGCGGTGCTCGAGCAGATCGCCAAGGCGCTGCCCGAGACCATGCGTGACGAGGCGCGAACGGGCCGGGAGGAACTGCGCGGCATGTTCGGCGGGCAGACCGAGACGCTCGAATCCCGCTTCGCGGCGGTCGAGACCCGCCTTACCGAGTTCGGGAAGGCGCAGACCGATCAGCTCGCCGAGATGCGCAAGGAGGCGGCTGACGGCCGCGAGAAGCTCGAGGGTGCCGTCCAGCGCAACGCAGATGGGTTCGCCGCGACCCAGGCCGAGCGGCTGAAGGAGACCAACTACGCCGTGACCAGCCTCTCCGACCGGTTGCTGGCGGCGCAGCGCGAGGGGCGCGAGGAGCAGAAGGTCGCGCTGGAGGGCGTCACCGGAAAGGTCGGCCAGCTCATCGAGGCCAACGACAAGCGGCAGGAGGCCCTGCGGCAGACCGTGGCAGACGGACTCGAGAAGATGCGCGTCGACAATGCCGACAAGCTCGAGAAGATGCGCGCCACCGTCGAGGAGAAGCTGCAGGGGACGCTGGAGAAGCGGCTCGGAGAATCCTTCCAGCTGGTCAGCGACCGGCTGGAACAGGTCCACAAGGGTCTCGGCGAGATGCAGACCCTCGCCACCGGCGTAGGGGACCTCAAGCGCGTGCTGAGCAACGTCAAGTCGCGCGGCGGCTGGGGCGAGGTGCAGCTCGGGATGCTGCTAGAGGACATGCTGACCAAGGACCAGTTCGCCACCAACGTCCGCGTCCGGCCGGATTCCGGCGAGGTCGTCGAATACGCGGTGCGCCTGCCTGGCCGCGGCGAGGAAGAGGCGCCGCTCTGGCTGCCGATCGACGCCAAGTTCCCGCACGAGGACTACGACCGGCTGCTTCTGACGCAGGAGGCGGGAGCGGTCGAGGAGGTCGAGAAGGCGGCGCTCGCGCTGGAGCGCGCGATCCGCGTTCAGGCGAAGACGATCTGCGAGAAGTATGTCCATCCGCCGCACTCGACCGACTTCGCGATCATGTATCTGCCGACCGAGGGCCTGTTCGCCGAAGTGATCCGCCGGCCCGGCCTCGCGAGCGAGCTGCAGACGAAGCACCGCGTGATGGTTCAGGGGCCGACGACGCTCGCGGCGCTGCTGAGCAGCCTGCAGATGGGGTTCCGCACGTTGGCGATCGAGCGACGGTCGAGCGAGGTCTGGCAGGTGCTGGGCGCCGCGAAGTCCGAGTTCATGAAATACGGCCAAGTCTGGGAGAAGCTCGGCAAGCAGCTCGAGACGGCCAAGCGGACCGTGGACGAGGCGGGCCGCCGCACCCGCGCCGTCACCCGGCAGCTGCGCGACGTCGAGACCCTTGATGTCCCGACGGCGCCTGTCCTTCTAGACTTGGTTGCGCTTGACAACGAAGATGACGAGATCGCGGCTGAGATGACGGAGTAGAGGCGGCGTAGCCTAGGCGGACGTCTCACGGTTCCTCGCGGCCTGGCGGCCGGTCTGGAGGGTTAGTCGCTACGAAGCTCGGTCGCGTGGAAAGCATGTCGTAGTATGCGGTGAGACTCGCCCGTTCCGCGAAGGAGGCGCTGCCTTCGGGCGTCCCACGCACGCGGTGAAGGATCGGCATCAGGTTGATGTCTGCGAGGGTGAGTGTGCCAGCGACTAGGTAGCCCTCGTTGGTCGCCGATTCCAGAATGTCCAGCGCCTGGTGGACGTCGGGCATCACCCGCTCGAGCTCGCCGGCTGCCGGAGGCTGTCCAGCCCTCATAGCCCGCACGTATATCATGAGGAATGTGCGGATGAGGATCACGTCGATCCAGGTGTTCGTAATTGATATCCATTGTTCAACGAGCGCCGCTCCGCCGGCGTCTGTCGGGACGAGGCGCGGACCGTCGAACCGCCGGTCGACGTAGGTCATGATCGCCTTGGACTCGAAGAGCACGAAGTCCCCGTCCACCATCGCGGGCATCTTTCCGAGCGGATGGATGGTGCGCAGTTCCACCGAGCCGAGCTTCTGCTCGGAGAGTTCGAAACTGACACCCTTCTCTAGGCAGGCCATGCAGACTGCGCGTGTATAGGTGGACGCGGCCGATCCTAATATTCTTATCGTCATCGCGCCCTCCTCAATTTGATGCCCATGACTGTCGTGCCGGTCACGCGGGACGTCGCAGGTTCACCCAATGGGTTTCACGGGTGTCGAAGGTGCGTCACGGTCCAGCTCGTGCACCTCCACCATCCCGCGCGCGATGTGGCTGCGGCGGTGGCCATAGGCGAAGTAGATCACGAGTCCGATCGCGCCCCACAGCGGCAGGACGAGCCGGTTCACCCAGGGCAGGCTGCAGTAGAGGAAGATGCAGCCGCCGATCGCTAGCGGTGCCACCACCCACACGCCCGGCGTGCGGAAGGGCCGGTGGCGGTGCGGATCGCGGACGCGGAGGACCATCACCGACACCGCGACCAGCAGGAAGGCGAACAGCGTTCCGGCGTTGGAGACGTCCACGAGCTGCCCGACCGGAAGCAGCGCGGCGGCAGCGGCGACGAAGATGCCGGTGATGATCGTCATTCGGTGCGGGGTCTTCCACTTGGGGTGGACCTCCGCGAGGCTGTCGGGGAGCAGTCCGTCCCGCGCCATCACGAAGAAGATGCGCGTCTGGCCATAGAGCATCATCAGGATGACCGACGGTAGCGCCAGGTTGGCAGCGAACCCCATGATGTCGCCCAGCACCGAGTGGTTGATGGCGCGCAGCACGTGTGCGAGCGCCTCGTTGGAGCACACCAGCGGCTGCTGGCCGGCGGCCGCGAGCGCGGAGCACTGCGCGGTGAACTCTGCCGATCCGGGCTGGACCGGCATCCCTCCATCGCCGGTAACGGGCTGCGCGCCGGTGGCGCCGATCGCACCGGCGGCGACCAGCAGGTAGAAGACCGTGCAGATCGCGAGCGTGCCGATGAGCGCGATCGGCACGTTGCGCTGCGGGTTCCGCGTCTCCTCGGCGGCGGTCGATACGGCGTCGAACCCGACATAGGCGAAGAAGATCGACGCCGCGGCGCCGAACACGCCCATGCCGGTGGTGCCCTGCGGGCCGAACCAGCCGTTGGGCGTGAAGGGCGCGAAGTGCTCGGCCTTGATCCCGGGCACCGTGACGATCACGAACATCGTCAGCGCCGCGACCTTCACGGCGACGAGCGCCGCGTTCACGCGGGCGCTCTCCGTCGTGCCGATTACGAGCAGCCAGGTCACCGCGAGCGCGACGGCGATGGCCGGCACGTTTATGACGCCCGCGGCGAAGTCCGCGTGCGGCATCCACCCGTCGAGGGTCCATGCCGGTCCGGCCGAGAGAGCGTGCGGCAGGGACAGGCCGGTCCAGCTCTTCAGCAGCCCCATGAAGTAGCCTGACCAGCCGACGGAGACGGCGCTCGCCGCGACCGCGTATTCGAGGATGAGTGCCCAGCCGACCATCCAGGCGAGGAGTTCGCCGCAGACCGCGTAGGTGTAGGTGTAGGCGGAGCCGGACACCGGGAGCATCGCGGCGAGCTCGGAGTAGCACAGTGCCGCGACGGCGCAGACCGAGCCGGCGATGACGAAGCTCCACATCATGCCTGGTCCCGCCTTCTGCGCCGCGGCGGCGGTGAGGACGAAGATGCCGGTGCCGATGATGGCACCGAGGCCGAGCAGCGTCAGCTGGACCGCGCCGAGGGACCGGCTGAGGGACTTGCGCTGTGCGGTCGCGAGTATCGCGTCGAGCGGCTTCACGCGCATGTCCATGGCACTTCTCCCCGGTCGTGATGCCCGGCTGCGGCCGGCATTCCTCTTTGGATATCGATCGTTACCTAACCGCGCAGTGATGCCTGGTCAAACGTCGCGGTGCGGGGCAGCGAGGGTCGACGTCTCGCCAGAGCGGCAGACCTTCTAGCTATCTCGAAACGCGATAGCCGGCATCGATAACGATCGTTACCCAATCGCCCTTCGGGCCGCTAGGATTTGACCGGAGCGATGGAGGCGGACGCCTCTTCAACGGCGGGGTATCGGGCATGTGGGCGGTGCGGATTGCGTTGCAGCGACCCTACACGTTCCTCGCCATGACGCTTCTCATCCTGCTGCTGGGACCGCTGGTGGCCCTGCGGATGCCCGTCGACATCTTCCCCAGCATCCGCATCCCGGTCCTGGGCGTCATCTGGTCCTACGCCGGCCTGCCTCCGCAGGAGATGGCGGACAGGATCACGAACAGCTTCAACCGCATCCTGCCCACGGCGGTCGCCGACGTGGACCATATCGACTCCACGTCCTTGACCGGGGTGTCGGTGAGCAAGATCTACTTCCACCCGAACGCGAACCTTCCGCTCTCGATCGGCCAGTCCGTCGCGTCCGGGCAATACTGGCTCAAGAACCTGCCACCCGGCTCCACGCCACCGCAGTTCGTCGCCTACAACGCCTCGACCGTGCCCGTCCTCCAGCTGGCGCTCTCCAGCGACACGATCTCGCAGCAGGGACTGTTCGACGCCGGCAACTACTTCGTCCGCTCGCAACTCGCGGGCATCCCGGGGATGTCGCTTCCGTTCCCTTATGGGGGACGGCAGCGCCAGGTGCAGGTGGATCTGGATCCGGAGAGGCTCCAGGCCCTCGGTGTCTCGGCGCAGGACGTCCAGAACGCGATCCTCGCGCAGAACCTGATCGTGCCCGCGGGCACCCAGAAGATCGGTGGGTTCGAATACCTGATCAGGCTCGATGGCAGCCCGGCCGACGTGTCGGCGCTGAACGACGCCCCCATCCGCGTGGTCAACGGCGCGATGGTGTTCGTGCGGGACGTGGCGAACGTCCGCGACGGCGGTCCGCCGCAGACGAACATGGTCAGGCTCGACGGCAGGCCGGGCGTGCTCATGACCGTGCAGAAGACGGGCGAGGCTTCGACCCTGCAGGTCGTCGACCAGATCCGCTCGAGGCTCCCCGCACTTCGCGCGGCCGCGCCCAAGGGCCTGGAGGTCCGGGCGGTCGGTGACCAGTCGACCTTCGTCCGCGCCGCGATCTCGAGCGTCGTGCTGGAGGCCGTCGTCGCGGCCGGCCTGACCGCTGCGATGGTGCTGCTCTTTCTTGGCTCGATACGCAGCACCCTGGTAATCGCCGCATCGATCCCGCTGTCGATCCTCTGCTCGCTCATCGGCCTGTGGGCGATCGGCGAGACGATCAACCTGATGACGCTTGGTGGCCTCGCCCTGGCGGTCGGCATCCTCGTCGACGACGCGACGGTCGCGATCGAGAATGTGAACGCCCACCTCGAGCGGGGCGAGCCGACGGAGCGGGCGATCGTCGCCGGCGCGCAGGAGATCGCGGTGCCGGCATTCGTCGCGACGCTGTGCATCTGCATCGCCTTCCTCCCGATGTTTTTCCTCGAGGGCGTGCCCCGCTTCCTGTTCGCGCCGCTCGCCGAGGCGATCATCCTCGCCGTCGCGGCGTCCTACGTCCTCTCGCGCACGCTCGTGCCGACGCTGGCGTTCCTCTTCCTGCGCGCCCATGCGCCCGGCCACGCCCAATCGCCTGCGGGCAGCGCGCTCGGGCGCATGCAGGCGCGATTCCAGCGGGCATTCGACCGGTTCTCCGCTGGCCACGGCGATCTGCTGGCGCGCGCCCTGCGCCGGCCCGGCACCGTGGCCGCCGGGTTCGCGGCCGCCTGCCTCCTGTCGCTGGTGCTGCTTCCCTTCCTCGGGACCGACTTCTTCCCCGCGGTCGATGCGGGTCAGATGAAGCTGCATGTCCGCGCGCACGCCGGCACGCGGGTGGAGGAGACGGCGAAGCTGGTCGATCAGGTGGAGCGGCTGGTCCGCCGGAGCCTTCCCAGTGGGGAGGTAGCCACGATCGTCGACAATATCGGCATACCTGTCTCGGGCATAAACCTGACCTATAGCACCTCCGCGCCGACGGGCACGGCGGACGCGGACATATTCGTGACGCTGACGGAGCGCCATGGCCCTACCGCCGGCTACGTCACGACGTTGAGGCAGCGTCTGCGCCGAGCCTTCCCCGGCGTCGGCTTCTCGTTCCTGCCGGCCGACAGCGCGAGCCAGATCCTGAACTTCGGCGCGCCGATGCCGATCGACATCAAGGTCGTCGGCAAGACGGCCGATCAGGCCGCCCGCGTGGCGCAGCCGCTGTTGGGCACCATCCAGCGCATCCCCGGGATTGCCGACGCGCACCTGCACCAGGACCTTGACACGCCCACCTTCGACGTGCGCCTCGACCGGAGCAGGAGCCTCGATGCCGGGCTCACGGGCCGCGACGTCGCGAACAATCTCCTCATCTCGCTGTCGGGCAGCCTCCAGACGCAGCCGACATTCTGGCTCGACCCCAAGAACGGCGTCTCCTACCCGGTCGTCACGCAGGTTCCGCAGCAGAGGCTGCGGTCCCTCGACGACCTGCGCCGGCTCCCGATCACCGGCGCCCCGGGGTCGGGGGCCCAGCTGCTCGGCTCGCTCGCCGAGCTGCAGCGTAGCGTCGGTCCGTCCGTCGTGAGCCACTACAACTCGCAACCGGTGATCGACATACTCGCCACGAACGACGGACGGGATCTCGGTGGCGTCGCCGGCGACCTGCGCAAGGCGATCGCAGCGGCCCAGCGCGCCGCGCCGCCGGGTGTGACGATCACGCTCACCGGGCAGGTGGCGACGATGTCGACGGCCTTCCAGGGACTCGGGCTCGGGCTCTGCTTCGCGGTCCTCCTCGTGTTCGCCGTCATCGTGGTGAACTTCCAGTCCCTCAGGGATGCCGGGGTCGTCGTCGCGGGCCTGCCGGTGGCGGGCGCGGGCATCGTCTGGATGCTGTTCCTGACCGGCACGACGCTGAGCGTCCCAGCGCTCACGGGCGCCGTCATGACCATGGGCGTGGCAAGCGCGAACAGCATCCTCGTGGTGAGCTTCGCGCGCGAACGGCTGCAGGCGGGAGCCGCCGCGGCCGTCGCGGCCGCCGACGCCGCCCGCGCGCGCCTGCGCCCTGTGATGATGACCGCGATGGCGATGGTGGCGGGAATGCTGCCGATGGCCCTGGGGCTCGGCGAGGGCGGCGAGCAGAACGCGCCGCTCGGACGCGCGGTGATCGGCGGCCTCGCCTGCGCGACCGCGGCCACGCTCCTCCTCGTCCCCGTGCTGTTCGCAATGGTGAACGCGCGTCGCCGGGTGGGGCAGGGCGGGACGGCGCCGCTCACACCGATGGCGGAGGCATGAGGAACATGGAAACAGCATCGCGATTCTCTGGCCGCAGGGTCGCCATCGCCTTGGCGTTGGCGCTGGTGGCCCTGGTCGCATGGAACGTCGCGGGCCGGATCGGTGCCGCGGAGCGGCTTCGGGACCGGGCCGCGGAGATGTCCACGCCGATCGTGTCGGTCACGCGACCGGAGAGCGGTCCGGTCCAGACGACGCTGGTGCTCCCGGGTCAGGCGCTCGGCCTGCGCGAGACCGGAGTGCACGCGCGCGCGAGCGGGTATGTGCGGGAATGGAACGTCGACATCGGCGACCGCGTGCGGCGCGGGCAGGTGCTGGCGGTGGTGGCCTCGCCGGAACTCGACGAGCAGCTGCAGCAGGCCGAAGCCGATCTCGCGGGGGCGCGGGCGACGGCCGCTGCGGCGGGC
>JAEXLC010000248.1 GCA_023445495.1 Pseudomonadota bacterium
TGGGGGGATGATCGTCATCCCGGCGAAAGCCGGGATCTCAGGCGAAGACGAGGGACAGGAGCTGCACGAGATCCCGGCTTTCGCGGGGATGACGGGAGCGGTACGGACAAGGCATGCCAGAACTCCCCGAAGTAGAAACGACCGTTCGCGGGCTGGAGCCCGTGCTCAAGGGCGAGACGATCCAGCGCGTCACCCTCCACCGCGGCGATCTGCGCCGGCCCTTCCCGGAAGGGCTCGGCCAGCGGCTAACCGGCGCCACCGTGACCGGCATGGGCCGCCGCGCCAAATATGGGCTGATCGAGACGAATCGCGGCGACACGCTGATCTTCCATCTCGGCATGTCCGGCCGCTGGCGGATCGATCCGGCCGAGATCGGCAAGCACGATCACATGGTGCTGGAGACCGCGCACCACCGGCTGGCGCTCAACGACCCCCGGCGATTCGGTTCGGTCGATCTGGTGCAGACCGATGCGGTGGCGCGCTGGGCACCCTTCATGGCGCTCGGCCCCGAGCCGCTGGGCCCGGACTTCAACGCCGCGCACCTGGCGCGCGTCTTCAAGGACCGGATCGCCCCGGTAAAGGCGCTGCTGCTCGATCAGCGCGTCGTGGCCGGGCTGGGCAATATCTATGTGTGCGAGGCGCTCTATATCGCCGGCATCGCGCCCACTCGCGAGGGCGGTTCGATCTCGAAGGCGAAGCTGGAGAAGCTGGTCGCCGCGATTCGCGACGTGCTCGAAAGCGCGATCCGCGCCGGCGGCTCGACGATTCGCGACTATGCCCAGCCGGACGGCGAACTCGGCTATTTCGCCAAGGAATGGCGTGTGTACGGACGGGAAGGGGAGCCGTGCGGCTGTGGCGGGCTGGTCGAGCGGCGAATCGATTCGGGGCGATCGACCTTCTGGTGCCCGAGATGCCAGAAGTAATGCGTCGGCGCCTCACCGGAGAGGGACAGTAAAGGTTGACCCGAATCACCGGTGACGCTAAGGGGCCCGTCTTTCCGGGCGTGGACGGCATTCGTCTCCGGGCCTAAACCATTATACGAGCAGGAACGACACGGCATGGCGAATACGCCGCAAGCGAAGAAGCGTATCCGGCGCAATGCGCGCCGCGCGGAGATCAACGGCACCCGCGTGAGCCGTATCCGCACCTTCGTGAAGAAGGTCGAGTCGGCCCTCGAGGCCGGCGACAAGACTGCGGCCGCTGCCGCGCTCGCCGCTGCGCAGCCGGAAATGGCGCGCGGCGTTGCCAAGGGCGTGCTTCACAAGAACACGGCCTCGCGCAAGTTCGCGCGTCTGAACAAGCGCGTCGAAGCGCTGGCATAATCGTCACTTTTCCGTAACAAACGCCCCGCGGGACCTGGTTCCGCGGGGTTTTTGTCGTGTTCGACAGGGGCTTGCGGAACGAATCGTGGTTAGCACCCTGGAACCCTACGATTCGCGCGAGTCGCGGTGTCTTTGACTTGCAATAATCTGAAGGCGCTATTCTTTTCAGATAGTTAGTGCCCATGGTCACGGTTTTCCGTGGGTTACAGCGAGTCAACAAAACTATTTCAGTATCTTTACACCGGACCCCCTTGCTCGACTCAGAAAGGGGTACCTACAACAGACCTCCCGGGCGAGTTCTCGCCCGGGTGTAATCGAAGCCTGCCGCACAGGGACCGGGGATGTCCGGTGTCGGGGGGCCTCTTGTCGGATCGAATTTGCGCACGGGAAGCAGCTGCTTTCCGCGAAGGAGGGGTGCGTCACGGTGACTCAGGTTCAGGCCTTGGAACGGGACGGAATGGAAGCAGCGGTTGCCAAGGCTTGGTCGCATGTGCGCGCGAATCTGCGTCGCTCGGCGGGCCAGCGTCTGTTCGACCAGTGGCTGAAGCCGGTTGTCCTGATCGAGGGCAGCGACGCCGAGATCGTGCGCCTTGGGCTGCCGTCGGCGTTCATGACCCAGTGGGTCCGCAATCACTATGCCGAGCGCCTGCTGCTCGAGTTCCGCGGCCAGATTCCGGCCGTGCGCAGCGTGTCGATCGAGACGCTGGCCGAGGAGCCGAAGCGCGTGCTCAGCGCAGCCCCGGTGGCTCCGGTCGCCGATTCGGCCCCGGTGGCAGCCGCCGCGATCGAGCGCCCGCAGTTCGACCAGCGTTTCACCTTCGAGCGATTCGTGATCGACGCGACCAATCGCGTCGCCTGCAACGCCGCCAAGGCGATGGCGCAGCCGGGCTCGCCGCAGTTCAGCCCGCTCTACCTCCATGCCGGCACGGGCCAGGGCAAGACCCACCTGATGCACGCCATCGGGCATGCGTTCCTCGCCGCGAATCCGGACGCGACCGCGATCTATGTGACCGCCGAGCGCTTCATGTTCGAGTTCGTCCAGGCGCTGCGCAACAAGGATACGCACGCGTTCAAGGCGCGCCTGCGCTCGGTCGATCTGCTGATGATCGACGATCTGCAGTTCATCGGCGGCAAGGACGCGACGCAGCAGGAATTCTTCCACACGGTCAACGAGTTCATGTCGTCGGGCAAGCGCCTGGTGATTGCCGCCGACCGTGCGCCCCAGGCGCTCGAGGGCTTCGAGCCGCGCCTCGCCGGCCGTCTCGGCTCGGGCCTGGTCGCCGACATCAAGCCGGCCGAGCTGGAACTGCGTCGCGCGATCGTCGGCCGCAAGCTGCTCGAGATGCCGCAGGTGTCGATGCCGCATGAGGTGATGGACCTGCTCGCCGCGCGGATCACCACCAATATCCGCGAGGTCGAAGGCGCGCTGAACCGCCTCGTCGCCTATGCTCAGCTCAACAACGAAGTCATCACCATCGACTTCGCGACCAACGTGCTCGGCGAAGTGCTGCGTTCGGCCCAGCGCCGAATCACTATCGACGAGATCCAGCGCGCGGTCTCGGCGCATTTCGAGGTCAAGCAGATCGACCTGATCTCCGAGCGCCGTGCTGTCGCGATCGCCCGGCCGCGCCAGATCGCGATGTACCTCGCCAAGCGTCTGACCACGCGTTCGCTGCCGGAGATCGGCCGCAAGTTCGGCAACCGCGATCACTCGACCGTGATCCATGCGGTCAAGCGCATCGAGGATCTGCGCGCCAAGGACGTCGAGATCGACACCGCCGTGCGCACCCTGATGCGCACGCTGGAGGGCTAAGAAGATAACTTCCCGCCTCTTTCAGGGGCGGGCGGGGTGGAGGAGCTGAGAGCGGGGCAACGCAGATCGGTCACGCCTCCACCCTTATAAACGGAAAGGCCGGGGCCCGCAGGGGCTCCGGCCTTTTTTGTCTAGACATAATGCGGCGTATTCGCCGCGCCCGCTTACCAGCAGATCGTCTGCCCGATTCGCGGATCATAGACGCAGCCGCCTTCGCCGCTTTCGAGCAGCGGGCAATATTCGCTGTAATAGGTCACGCACTCGCCATAGCTGGCGAAGCCTCGCGCCCGGTAGCTGGTGCAGGTGACCGAGGGAGGGTTGGCGCATTCGAGATTCGGGCGCGCCTGGAGCGGCTGGGCGAGGACGGCCTGGAAACCGGCGGCGGCGGCAAGCGAAAGCGAGAAACCGATCTTGTTGCGCATGAGTGCCTCCCTGTCGTGGAAGGCACAGGCTAGGTCGCGGCATCCGCGCGACCTAGTTGATCTGCGTCGGATATGGCGGTTTCGCGCCCGCTCAGGGCACGATCCGGAAATAATAGCTGTAGTTGCGCGCCGCGCCGCTCACCGTGACGTTGCTGATCGTCACGTCATAGGTCGTGTTGGCGGCGAGCCCGGCGACGCTCCATTGCAGGCTGTTGGGCAGGCCGTAGCCGTCATTGTCCCACGACACGTTCGATACGGTCAGCGCCGCGCCGCCGCGCACCCGCACGCTGATCGTCGCATTCGCATAGCTCACCGACTGATTCGCGCCGAAGTTCGAACTCTTGTTGGCGATCACCCCGAAGGAGAGCAGCGCCCCGGTCTCGAAATAGCGCGCCGGATAATCCTGGAAGGGATAGGCGACATAGTCGGGCAGCGGTCCGGCGGTGTTCTGGGCGGAATTGATGACCTTGATCGAGGCGCCGTCGGCCCGGTTGCTGGTCTGCCACACGCCGGCGGTGCGGCCATAGGCGATGGTCGAGAGGAACGGATAGAGCAGCCAGCGGCGATGGCCGATATTGTTGGCCACCACATTGTTGGTGTCGATCAGCCAGCCGGCCAGCAGGTCGGCATCCTGCGAATAGCGCAGCCCGCCGGTGCCCAGATAGATGTTGCTCTGCCCGGCGGCACCCGCGCCGGCGGCGGTGTAGCAATTCCAGCTGGTCGGCGGGTTGTGGCTGAGTTGGCCGTTCGCTGCCATCATCAGCGCCGATTGCTGCACGGCCGGCTCGTCGGCGGTGCTGTAGGTGACCGCCGGCAGGTTGTGGAGCCCGCGGATATAGTTGAGCGCTGCCAGCACCCGCTGGCCGACCTCGGGCTTGAGCGTCCCGGCCTGGCAGGCGGCGATATTGGGCGGGCTGCTGTAGAGCTGCGCGACCGACGTCAGGAAATCCGAACCCGTCGCCGGCTCGCTGCCGGTCGGCGTCGGCGTGGTCGTGGGGGTAGGGGTGGGCGAGCTGGTCGGGCTCGGCGTCGGCGTGGGCGTAACGACGGTACCGCCGCCTCCACCGCCAGAGCCTCCGCCACCACTGCAGCCGGCGATCGCGCTCCCGAGGAGCAGCACGGGAATCAGTCTACGCATCAGGCACTCTCCGCGCACAGAAACCCGGTGGTACCTGTAACGGTTCCCTCCCCGAAGTCCGGCGATGTCCGGGGGAGTAGCGTGCAAGGGTTAGCAATCGCTTTTTTACCGTCATCCCCGCGCAGGCGGGGATCCAGGGCCAAGGGCAATGACCGTGAGGCTTGCTTTGGCGTATCCGGAAGGCCTGAACGCGATTGCTTCGTGTTCCCGGACTACCCTGGATCCCCGCCTGCGCGGGGATGACGAATTAGAGGTTTGCCGGCTGCATAACCCTAAACCTGCAGCCCGACCGCCTTCTGCGCCGCGAGCAGCGTCGGTGCCGCCAGCTCGCTGGCCCGCGCCGCGCCTTTGGCGAGCTGGGCGCCAACCGCCGCGCGGTCGCCGAGCAGCTGGTTGAGACGCTCGCGCACCGGCGACAGCACCGAGATGGCGAGATCCGCCAGCGCCGGCTTGAACGCGCCAAAGCCCTGGCCGGCGAATTCCGCCACCACCGATTGCGGATCGCGGTCCGACAATGCGGCGAAGATCGTCACCAGGTTCTTCGCCTCGGGGCGCTCCGCCAGCGCCTCGAACGAATCGGGCAGCGGCTCGGGGTCGGTCTTCGCCTTCTTGAACTTCTGCGCGATCGTGTCGTCATCGTCGGACAGGTTGATCCGCGACAGGTCCGAAGGATCGGACTTGCTCATCTTGGCGCTGCCGTCGCGCAGGGACATGATCCGCGGCGCGGCCTTGGAGATGAACGGCTCGGGCAGCGGGAACAGCTCGACGTCATAGTCGGTGTTGAACTTGGTCGCGATGTCGCGCGCCAGCTCGAGGTGCTGCTTCTGGTCCTCGCCCACCGGGACGTGCGTCGCCTTGTAGACCAGCACGTCGGCTGCCTGGAGCACCGGATAGGTGAACAGGCCGACGCTCGCGCCCTCGCGGTTCTTGCCGGCCTTGTCCTTCCACTGGGTCATGCGGTTCAGCCAGCCCATGCGCGCGGTGCCGTTGAGGATCCAGCACAGCTCGGCATGCGCGGGCACGCGCGCCTGGTTGAACAGGATTGCACGATCGTCGATGCCGGACGCCATCAGCGTCGCGGCCATCTCGATGGTGGAATTGGCAAGCTCCTGCGGCGAGATATTCCCCGTCAGCGCATGGAGATCGGCGAGGAAGAACAAGCATTCTCCCTGGTCCTGCATCGCCACCCAGTTCTTGATCGCCCCAAGGTAGTTGCCGAGGTGGAGATTGCCGGTGGTCTGAATGCCGGAAACGACGCGCATAGATATTCCTTCCACGCCCGGGCTGACCGTTCGGCCTTTGGACGGGCCGCGGGTCCGAGACGGCGGGGACGCAGCCGCACGATGATGTCAGGGACGGGGGCGCTGTAGCGGCTGGGGTGGGCAAGGGGTAGGCCCATAATCCGTCATCCCGGCCTTGAGCCGGGATCCCGCTTCTT
>JAEXLC010000273.1 GCA_023445495.1 Pseudomonadota bacterium
GCCATGGTCGTAGAGCTGCAGCGTCACCCCGATCGTCTCGGCGCCGGTGGCCGCGGCGAGCCCGGCCACGACCGAGGAATCGACCCCGCCCGACATGGCGACGACGATGCGGCGCGCCTTGAGCGGCGCCTCGAGCTGGAAGTCTCCTGCGATCATGATCGCGCGCATTTAGGCACTCGTAGTTCCCCGCGCCACCCCGGTTGGATTCCGGTAACGCTGGTTAAGCGCTCGTTTTCACCTGCTTTACGGACCCTTCAAGACTTTTGGGTAGAAAGCCCAAATCCGAGTTCAACTTGTCGGATGGGTAGAAGAGAGCGTGGACCTGAGTTTTGCCAGACTGGAGCGCGACGTGGCGATCACCGCCATGCCGACCGAGCTGGCGGTTCTGCTGGTCGGCGTGGCGGCGCGCCAGGCGGCGAGTCCCACGGCACGCGCGCAGGCCCGGCTGGCGCTCGTCGCGCCTGTCGAACAGCTGCTCGCACCTGCGCATGGGGCGTTTCACCGCCTCGCCGCGCGTGCGCTAACCCGTCGTCAGGAAGAATGAAGAGCGAATTTACCGAGGCGTTTTAGCCGATGTTCAAAGTGCGACGAATATCGGTGGGCGTGTTCAGTTTGCGTAGCGGGGGCCCCCCGCCCCGAAAGGCGAGTAGATGATTGAGAACCAGAAGATCCGTCCCGCGAAAGTGATCGGCCCGCTCGGCGAGCCGCTTACCCTCGAGACGCTTCCCCCGGCCGACACCACCCGCTGGGTGGTCCGTCGCAAGGCCGAGGTGGTGGCCGCCGTCAATGGCGGGCTGCTCAGTGTCGACGAGGTTTGCGAGCGCTATGGCCTCACCGTCGAGGAATTCGCCGGCTGGCAGCGCGCGATCGACCGCTCGGGCATGCCGGGCCTGCGCGTGACCCGCATCCAGCATTATCGCTCGCTCTACGAGCGCCAGCAGAAATACTGATCTCTTCCCTCGAAGAGCAGCTATCGGCCCGCTCCCGGCACGCCCGGGGCGGGCCTTTTTCTTTCCGGTCCTCGGGAAAAGTTCCCGTTTCCGTGCAAAATATCGGTACGGAACCAACATGACCGTCCGCTCATTTTTCCTCCGTCGCCCGGTCCGCGGGCCTTGATAACGGAGGGACTTATGGTGAGCCTTATCGTTTGGCTGGTCATCGGCGGCGTCGTCGGCTGGCTTGCCAGCATCGTGATGCGTACCGATGCCCAGCAGGGCATTTTCCTGAACGTGATTGTCGGCATCGTCGGCGCCTTTATCGGCGGCTGGCTGTTCGGCAGCGGTGACATCAACAGCGGCGTGATCAACCCGACCACGTTCCTGGTGTCGCTGGTTGGCGCGATCGTCCTGCTCGCGCTGGTCAATCTGGTCCGTCGCGGCTCGCTGCGCTAACCGGATCCAGGATTCAAAAGGGGCCGCCCCGCGAGGGACGGCCCCTTTTTCATGCCCGGACTACGCGGATCACTTGAGCAGGAAGCGCACCGAGACGGTGACGTTCAGCTCGCGCTCGCCGGCGACGACCTCGAGCTTGTCGGCGACCATGCCCGCCTGCGCGCGCATCGCCATCATCGGCACCGGCGGCACCGGCAGCGCGCCGCCTTCGGAGATCGCCAGGATGCGATCGACCTTGAGCCCCGCTGCCTGGGCGTAAAGCTCGGCCCGGGCCCGCGCCTTCTTGATCGCGTCGGTCCGCGCCTCGTCGAGCGCGCCCTCGGGCTTGTCGACCGTCAGGTTCGGACCCGAGATGTTGTTGGCGCCCTCGCGCACCAGCGTGTCGAGGATCGTGCCGCTCTTCGCGATGTCGCGGAAACGGATCGAGACCTGGTTCGACGCCTGGTAGCCGGTGATCACCGGCGGCTCGTTCTGGGCGTAGCGATATTGCGGGCTGAGGTTGATCGTCGCGGTCTGGATATCGCGCTCCGCCACGCCCGACTTGCGCAGCGCGGCCAGCACCTTGGCCATCTGCGCATTGTTCTGCTGCATCGCCACCGCGGCGGTGCTCGCCTGGGTGACCACGCCGGCCTCGATCACCGCGAGATCGGGCACGCGGGTGCTGGCGCCGGTCGCGCTCACATCGAGCACGGTGCCGTCGATCAGCACCGGGCGCGTATCGGTCTGCGCGGCAACCGGAAGCGCCGCGACGGTGATCGCTGCGGCGGAAGCGGCAAGAGCCAGTCGAATCATCATTCACTCCAACATGATTGTCCCGCGCACAGCCATGCCGCGCGCGGGACAAATGGAAGCTGAACGGAAATCGGGCACGGGCCGGCGCAGGCCCATTGCCCGGAAACCTTATGCGCGGCGCACCATGATCAGGCGGTAGAGCGCCAGCAGCACCACCGAGCCGGCGGTGGCGGCGGCATAGGCCTGCCAGGTGCTGTCGCGCACTTCGATCCCGAGCATCGGCGTCAGGTAAAAGGCGAGCAGCGCGCCCGCGATGCCGATCAGGATCGTCACGATCACGCCGCCCGGATCCTTGCCCGGCATGATCAGCTTGCCCAGCACACCGGCGACCAGGCCGATGAGCAGCCACCCAATAATCCCGTGCGGCATGAATTCCCTCCTCGATTCGGCCCGTCTCCCCCGAGCCGCGCGGAAGGTCGCGCTAGTGCGACACTATTGCAACTGTTTCTTGACGGAAACGGTTCGGGAAACATCCCGGATACTTGCGGAAAATGGCCGGAACGGGCATTTGCCCGGGCCACGCGAAACGGCTCTTGTAGCCGGTGCCTTATTCATCTAATACAGTGCGATCAACTTGGGGGCAGCGGCCGATTTCGGCCGGATCGGAATGTCGCACATGAATTACGAGGCAGGGATGTTCGGACGACAGGAGCGGCTGGAATATAGTGGGGATGCGCCGAAGTCTCGGCGGTGGCTTTGGATTACGCTGATCGTCCTCGCGATCGCCGTTGCCGGCTTCTTCACCATGGGCAAGTTCATGGGCGGCAAGCAGGACGGCGCCGCCACCAAGGCCGCGGGCAAGTCCAACAACCCGTCGCAGATGCCGACCGTCACGGTCACCGTTCCCGGCCGCCAGGCCGTGCAGACCGTGATCAGCGGCACCGGCAGCCTTGCCGCCAAGCGCGAGATGCCGGTCGGCGTCGTCGGTGAAGGCGGCCTGGTCACCCGCGTGCTCGTCGAGCCGGGCACCTGGGTCGGCAAGGGCCAGGTCCTCGCCACCGTCGATCGCTCGGTGCAGGTGCAGACCGCCGATTCACTCGCCGCATCGGTGCGCGTCGCCGAAGCGGACGCCAAGCTCGCCCAGGCCAATCTCGATCGCGCCCAGAGCCTCGTCTCGAACGGCTTCGTCTCTAAGGCCGATATCGACCGGCTGACCGCCGCGCGCGACCAGGCTTCGGCCCGCGTCCGCGTCGCCCGCGCCCAGCTCGCCGAGACCCAGGCGCGCAACCACCGCCTCGACATCCGCGCGCCGGAAGCCGGCCTGGTGCTTACCCGCCAGGTCGAGCCGGGCCAGATCGTCAGCGGCGGCTCGGGCGTGCTGTTCCGCATGGCGATGGGCGGCCAGATGGAACTGCGCGCGCAGCTCGCCGAGGCCGACCTGCTGCGCACCCGTATCGGCTCGACCGCGCAGATCACGCCGACCGGCAGCACCCAAACGTTCAGCGGCTCGGTGTGGCAGGTCTCGCCGGTGATCGATCCGAACACCCGCCAGGGCATTGCCCGCATCCAGCTCGCCTATAACCCGGCGCTCCGTCCGGGCGGCTTCGCCAGCGCGCAGATCATCACCGGCGCCGAGAACGCCGTGATCCTGCCCCAGTCGGCGATCCAGAGCGATGCGCAGGGCAATTATGTCTACACGCTCGACCGCGACAACAAGGCAGTCCGTACCCCCGTCGTCACCGGCGCGGTGACCGATTCGGGTGTCTCGGTGACGCAGGGCCTGACCGGCAATGAGCGCGTGGTGATGACCGCCGGCGCGTTCCTGAATCCGGGCCAGAAGGTCATCCCCCAGCTCCTGAAGAAGTGAGATCCAAGCGATGAGCTTCCGGAACATCTCGGCCTGGTCGATCCGGAATCCGATTCCGCCGATCGTCCTGTTCCTGTTCCTCACGGTTGCGGGCCTGATGAGCTTCAACCGGATGGACGTGAACAACAATCCGGACATCGATTTCCCGATCGTCTGGATCGCGATCAGCCAGCCCGGCGCCGCGCCCAGCGAGCTGGAGACGCAGATCACCCAGCAGGTGGAAAGCGCCGTGCGCAGCCTGCAGGGCATCGACGAGATCAACTCGACGGTGACCGAGGGCCAGTCGCAGACGGTCGTCCAGCTCGCGATCGGCACTCCGATCGATCGCGCGGTGGAGGACGTGCGCAGCGCGGTCCAGCAGATCCGCGGCAACCTGCCCGACGGCATTCTCGAGCCGCAGATCGGCCGCGTCGATTCGGCCAGCGACAACGATATCGCCAGCTTCACCGCGATCGCGCCCGACATGACCGTCGAGCAGCTGAGCTGGTATATCGACAATACGGTGGCCAAGAGCCTGCTCTCGATCACCGGCATGTCGGCGGTGAACCGCAATGGCGGCGTCAACCGCGAGATCCGTGTCCAGATCGATCCGGCCAGGCTCCAGTCCTATGGCCTCACCGCCAGCCAGGTGAACCAGCAGCTGCGCGCGGTGAACATGAACGCCGCCGGCGGCCGCGCCGAGATCTCGGGCTATGAACAGTCGGTCCGCGTGCTCGGCAACGCCAAGAACGCCTATGCGCTCGGCCAGACCCAGATCTCGACGGGCAATGGCCGCACCGTGCGCCTCGCCGATATCGCGACGGTGACCGACAGCTATGCCGAGCTGCGCAGCGCCGCGCGGTTCAACGGCCATGCGGTGATCTCGTTCGACATTCAGCGCGCCAAGGGCGCGTCGGACGTCGCGATCTTCCACGAAGCGGAAAAGACGCTCCAGAAGCTCGAGAAGAACAATTCCAAGGTCCATTTCGAGCTGCTGTCGAACTGGTCAAAATATGCCGAGCAGCAATATCACTCGGCGATGGAAGCGATGATCGAGGGCGCCGTGCTCGCGGTGGTCGTGGTGCTGCTCTTCCTGCGCGACTGGCGCGCGACGTTCATCTCGGCGCTGGCGATCCCGCTCTCCGCGATCCCCAGCTTCTGGTTCATGGACATGCTGGGCTTCACGCTCAACCAGATGACGCTGCTCGCGCTCAGCCTGGTGGCCGGCGTGCTGGTCGACGATGCGATCGTGGAGATCGAGAATATCGTCCGGCACATGCGCATGGGCAAATCGGCCTATCAGGCATCGATCGACGCAGCGGACGAGATCGGCATCGCCGTGCTCGCCACCACCATGTCGATCGTCGCGGTGTTCCTGCCGGTCGGCCTGATGCCGGGCGTGTCGGGCCAGTTCTTCAAGAATTTCGGCCTCACCGTCGTCGCCTCGGTGCTGATGAGCCTTGCCGTGGCACGTCTCGTCACCCCGATGATCGCCGCCTATTTCCTCAAGGCGCACGGCCATGTCTCGCACGGCGAAGGCCGGATCATGGACGCCTATGTGAAGCTGCTGCGCTGGACGCTGCACCATCGCTGGTCGGCTATCGCCGGCTTCGTCGCTTCGCTGGCGCTCACGGTGGTGTTCTTCGCGATGCTGCCGATGACCTTCCAGCCGACCCAGGACGAGGACCAGGTCACCGCCAATGTCGAGATGGTGCCCGGCACCACGCTCGAGCAGACCGACGCGGTGGTTCGCCGCGTGGCGGCCCGCCTGCGCCAGGAGCCCGACGTGCAGAACGTCTATGAGCGTGCGTTCGTCGGCAGCGGCCGCGTGACCGCGATGCTCAAGGACGATCGCAAGGAGACCAGCGACGAGTTCACCCGCCGCATCACCCCGGACCTGCTCGCCATCCCCGATGCGCGTGTCGGCTTCCGTGCGCAGGGCGGCTGGGGCTCGAGCGGCCGCGCGCTGACCGTGACGCTGGGCGGCGAGGATCCCGAGCTGCTCACCAAGACCGCGCTCACCCTGGTCGACCAGATGCAGAAGATGCCCGAAGTGGTGGCACCGCGCATCGCCGGCGACCTCAACCGCCCCGAGATCGTGATCAAGCCGCGTCTCGACCTGGCGGCGAACCTGGGCGTGACCACGGCGGCACTGTCGAACGCGATCCGCATCGCGACGCTGGGCGATATCGACCAGAACAGCGCCAAATTCTCGCTGTCCGATCGCCAGATCCCGATCCGTGTGGCGCTGCAGGAAGATGCGCGCGCCAAGCTGTCGACGATCCAGAACCTGCCGGTGCAGACCCAGAGCGGCGGCTCGGTGCCGCTCGACGTCGTCGCCGATATCGGCTTCGGCACGGGCCCGACCAAGATCGAGCGCCTGAACCTCCAGCGCCGCGTCGTCATCGGCGCGGACCTGGCGACCGATCCGAAGACCGGCAAGGCGATCGTCTCGGGCCTGGCGCTCCAGAAGATCCACCAGCTGCCGATCATGAAGAACCTGCCGATCGGCGTGGCGGAGATGACCGTCGGCAACGCCAAGTGGCAGGCGGAGATGCTCAACAACTTCTTCATCGCGCTGGCGACGGGCATCTTCCTCGTCTTCGCGGTGCTGGTGCTGCTGTATCGCCGCTTCATGTCGCCGCTGGTGAACATGGGTTCGCTGCTCAACGCGCCGCTGGGCGGGCTGATCGCGCTGTGGATCGCCGGCCAGCCGCTGTCGCTCCCGGTGTTCATCGGCATGCTGATGCTGTTCGGCATCGTCGCGAAGAACTCGATCCTGCTGGTCGACTTCGCGCTGGAGGAGATGGCCAAGGGCGTCGACAAGTTCACTGCGATCGTCGACGCCGGGCACAAGCGCGCCCAGCCGATCGTGATGACCACGGTGGCGATGGTCGCGGGCATGATCCCGACCGCGCTGTCGCTCAACGGCGACGGCTCGTGGCGCGCGCCGATGGGCATGACCGTGATCGGCGGCCTGATCCTGTCGACCGTGCTCACCCTGGTGATGGTGCCCGCGCTGTTCAGCCTCGCGGTCGGCCTCGAGCACTGGCTCGGACCGAAGCTGTCGCGCCGCCTGCTCACCTTCAAGCCGGGCGATGACGGCAGCCGGGTGATCGGCCACGGCCATGGCGGCGGCACGATCGAGCACAAGCCCGGGGACGACGCACCGCAACCGGCGGAGTGAACTTGATCGCATCTGATGTATTGGGGAGCGTGTGACGAAGTTGCGCGCTCCCCTTTCTTCATCCGAGGCCGTGCCGGCGCCGCTGCGCCGGATGCGGCTGGTCGCCACCGGGCTGCTGGTGGCGATGGCGGCGATCTTCCTGCTCGCCCGCGCCTTCGACCAGCTCCATCCCGCACTCGGCTATGTCCGTGCCTTTGCCGAGGCGGCGATGGTCGGCGGCCTGGCCGACTGGTTCGCAGTGACCGCGCTGTTCCGCCACCCGCTCCACCTGCCGATCCCCCACACCGCGATCATCCCGCGCAACAAGGACCGGATCGCTTCCACTCTCGCCCAGTTCCTGCGCGACAATTTCCTTACGCCCAAGGTCGTCGCCCGGCGCATGCAGCGGCTCGACGTCGCCGCCGCCGCCGGCCGCTGGCTCGCCAATCCGGTGCATGGCGATGGCCGGATCGGCCGCGGCGCCAGCCGGCTCGCCGCCGACTTCCTCGAATCGCTCGACCAGGAGCGCCTGGGCGGCATGGCCAAGGGCGCGATCGCCGCCCGGCTGCGCGCGATCGACATCGCGCCTCTGCTCGGCCAGGCGCTCAGCGCCGCGATCGCCAATGGCCGCCATCTGCCGCTGCTCGACGGCCTGACCCGCTGGGCCGCCCGCGCGCTCGACGCCAACGAGCACCTGATCCGCGAGATGGTCCATACCCGCGCCGGCAGCATCATGCGCTGGACCGGGCTCGACGAGACGCTGGCCAACAAGATCATCGAGGGGCTGGAGAAGCTGCTCGTCGAGATGAACGAGGACCCCGGCCATCCCCTGCGCCTCAAGGCCGAGGAAGGGCTGGAACGGCTCGCCCATGACCTGCAGCACAAGCCCGAGCTGCGCGCGCGGGTGGAAGCCTTCAAGCTCGAGATGCTGGAGAACCAGGCGTTCCAGCGCTGGATCGACGGGCTGTGGGAGACCAGCCGCGCCGCCCTGCTCCGCCTCGCCCGCGACCCCGGCAAGGCGCTGGGCGGCAAGATGGGCGAGACGCTGCGCCAGTTCGGCGTCACGCTGCAGGAGGACCGCAAGCTGGCCGACACGATCAACCGCTTCGCCCGCCGCAGCGCGGTCGGCGCAGCGACCGATTATGGCGACGGCATCGTCCGGCTGGTCTCGGATACGATCAAGGGCTGGGACGCGCGGACGATCACCGGCCGGCTGGAGAACGCCGTCGGACGCGACCTCCAGTACATCCGGATCAACGGCACCTTGGTCGGCGGGCTGGTCGGCGTGCTGATCCACACGGTGGACGCGCTGTTGTAACCCCCGCGTCACCCCGGCCTTGCGCCGGGGTCCCGCTGCCCTGCCCATCGGAAGAAGAAGCGGGATCCCGGCACAAGGCCGGGATGACGGGCGAATGGGGCCGGTACGGGCCTAAGCAGCAACGCCTTCCAGCACGATCTCACCTTGGTCCTCGCCGTCCCAGTAGTGCGCGCGCACCCCGCGCACCTTGATCAGCACCAGCCCCGGCGTGTCGACGCCTTCCTTGAACCAGAGCGAAAGCCCCTTGGTCCAATGCGCCTCGAACACTGCCTTGTCGCGAATCAGCTCGGCAACGCCTTCGACATGAACGAACACCGGCTTCATCCCGAGCAGCCCGCCCTTGCCGTGAAAGGCGAGCCCTACCTGCGGATTCGCCCTGATATCCGCGATCAGCCGCGTGTCCTCGCAGGCGAAGAACCAGTTGTCGCCGTCATAATCGACGTCGCGATTGTTGCTCATCGGGCGGGCGGCGATGGTGCCGTTCTCGCTATGCGTCGAGAGCATCGCGAAATCGACGTCCTTCATCATTTCCGCCAGTTGTTCCAGCGTCTTGGCCATGATCCTCTCCGCATCTTGTGTGCGAAGGGAAGAACGAACGCCGGGGCGATTATCTCCAGTCGAACAGTGGCCAGCCCTTTTCGGCGGCAAGCGCGCGCAGCGGGCCGTGCGCGTTGACCGCATAGCCCTCGTCCGCCCAGTCGAGCATGGGCGCGTCGGAGACATGGTCCGAATAGGCGCGGACATGCGCCTCGCGCCGCACAATCGCCTGCTCCGCCATCCACCGCTCGATTCTGTGGAGCTTTACGGGCCCGTAACAGTTATCGCCTTCAATCAGGGAGAGAATTCGGCCTTGCCCATCGCGCTTAGCCTCGGTTGCGATCACGTCCTCGATGCCCAGCCGCCGGGCGATCGCCGCGGCGTAATAGCCGTGCGAGGCCGTCGCCATGACGATCCGGTAGCCCTCGGCCCGGTCCGCCGCGATCCGTTCGCGCGCACCGTGGAGCACGCCGTGCGTGACCTCATGCTCGGCAAAGGCTTCCGCGACCTTCGCCATCTCCTCCGGGGCGAGCGCGCCACCGAGCAGCAGGTGCTGCGAGAATTGCTTGAGGCCCGAGCGATCGACCAGCTTGAGCAGATAGCCGATCCCGGCCACGCCCACCGCCGGGAACAGTGCCAGCCGCCACGGCGCCCGCGCCTTTGCCGCCGCCACCAGGAAGCGCGTCCAGGTCGGCGAGGCGGTGATGGTCTTGTCCATGTCGTAGATTGCGAGACAGTGCATTGATGCATCTACGAGCGGAGGCGCTTGCCGATCCAGTCCGAATCGCCGAAAGGTGCGCGCGATGAGCGCCTTGGCCGATTTCGAACGGGTTGATTCCGGCAGCGGCGGCGCAGTCCTCCGCTTCACCGGCAATTTGTCGCTCGCCAGCCTGGGCGACCTGCCCGACCGGCTCGATGCCGTCGAAGGCGATGTCAGCCGCATCGACCTGTCGCAGGTCGAGCGGATCGACACGGTCGGCGCCTGGGTGGTCCACCGCTTCGCGCGCGACAAGGAAGCCCCGGTCGAGGGTCTGCAGCCGGCAAGCCAGCATCTGTTCGACCAGGTCGTGGCCGCCGAGCATCCGATCGAGCTGCCCCGCAAGCCGGCCAGCCCGTTCGTCCATCTGCTGTCCGAAGTCGGCGATGCGGTGCTCACCGCCTTCCACACGCTCTATGGCCTACTCGGCTTCTTCGGCGCGACGCTGATCGCCTTCTGGAACGTCGCCAGGCATCCCAGTCGCTTCCGCTTCAACGCCACCGTCCACCGCTTCGAAGTGGTCGGTGTCTCGGCGCTCGGCATCATCGGGCTGATGAGCTTCCTGATCGGCATCGTCATCGCGCAGCAGGGCGCAGTGCAGCTCCGCCAGTTCGGCGCGGAGGTCTATACGATCAACCTGCTCGGCCGCATCACGCTGCGTGAGCTTGGCATCCTGATGACGGCGATCATGGTCGCCGGGCGTTCCGGCTCCGCCTTCGCCGCGCAGATCGGCACGATGAAGCTGACCGAGGAGATCGACGCGATGCGCACGATCGGCGTCTCGCCGATGGAAGCTTTGGTCGTTCCTCGCGTGCTGGCGGTGGTGATGATGTTGCCGCTGCTCGGCTTTTATTCGGCGCTGATCGGTATCATCGGCGGCGGGCTGCTTTGCTGGATCCAGCTCGACATCCCGCCGATCACCTTCGTCCAGCGCATCCGCGAAGTCGTACCGCTCACCGACCTGTGGGTCGGACTGGTCAAGGCGCCGGTGTTCGGCGCGATCATCGCCATCGCCGGCTGCTTCCAGGGCATGCAGGTGGAAGCGGATGCCGAACAGGTCGGGCGCCGCACCACGATCGCCGTGGTCCAGGCGATCTTCCTGGTGATCGTGCTCGACGCCTTCTTCGCCGTCTTCTTCACCCAGGTTGGCTGGATATGACGAACCCCGTCCTCTCCGCCGACGACGATGTCGTCATCTGCGTCCGCAGCCTCAAGAACTGCTTCGGCGAGCAGGTGGTCCATGAAGACCTCAACCTTGATGTGCGCCGCGGCGAGATCCTTGGCGTGGTCGGCGGCTCGGGTACCGGCAAGTCGGTGCTGATGCGCTCGATCATCGGGCTGCAGACCCCGATCGAAGGCGAGATCGAAGTGTTCGGCGAGAACACGATCGGCCGCGACGAGACCGAGGCGACCGAGATCCGCAAGCGCTGGGGCATCCTGTTCCAGGGCGGCGCGCTGTTCTCCACGCTCACCGTGTCGGAGAATGTCCAGGTTCCGCTCAAGGAATATTACCCGAAGCTCGACCAGGCGCTGCTCGAGGAAATCGCCGCGTACAAGGTGGTGATGACCGGCCTGCCGCCCGAGGCCGCGCCCAAATTTCCCGCCGAGCTTTCGGGCGGCATGAAGAAGCGCGCCGGCCTGGCCCGTGCGCTCGCGCTCGACCCCGAGCTGCTGTTCCTTGACGAGCCCACCGCCGGGCTCGATCCGATCGGCGCCGCGGCGTTCGACGAGCTCACCGCCTCGCTCCAGAAGACCCTGGGGCTCACCGTGTTCCTGATCACCCATGATCTCGACACGCTCTATGCGATCTGTGACCGCGTCGCGGTGCTGGCGGACAAGAAGGTCATCGCAGTCGGAACGATTCCCGAGCTGCTCGCCCTGGATCACCCGTGGATCCAGGAATATTTCAACGGGCCGCGCGGACGCGCCGCGGTCAGCAGCGTCAAGGCACAGGCCGAACACGCGACTGAGGACAGGGGCTGATGGAAACGCGTTCGAATCACGTGCTGGTGGGCGCCGTCGTGCTGATCCTGCTCGCGGTGCTGGCTCTGTTCATCGTCTGGCTCGCCCGCCTCTCGGGCGGCAATGAGCGCGAGTATGACATCTTCTTCCGCCAGGCGGTCGACGGGCTCAATCCGGGTTCTGCCGTGGCCTTTTCGGGCGTGCCCTCGGGCCAGGTGAAGGCGATCGAGTTCTGGAAGCCCGATCCCCAGCTGGTGCGCGTGCGCATCACCGTGAAGGACGAGGTGCCGATCCTCGAAGGCACCACCGCGACGATCCAGAGCAGCTTCACCGGCCCGAGCACCATCCAGCTCGAAGGCGCGGTGAAGGGTGCGCCCGAGATCAAGTGCCCGCATGAGAACCCCAAGGCGGCCTGCCCGCTCGGCGTGCCGGTGATCCCGACCAAGCCCGGCGGCCTGGGCGCGATCTTCTCCTCAGCTCCGAAGCTGCTCGAGCGGCTGACCACGCTCACCGAGCGGCTGACCGAGCTGATGAGCGACAAGAACCAGGCATCGATCGCCGGCATCCTGGCGAACACCAACCGCCTGACCGATGCGCTCGCCGATCGCGGGCCGGAGATCGCCGCGACGCTCGCCGAGACGCGGGTCGCCATCCAGAAGTTCGGCGTCGCCACCGAGCAGATCGGCCAGCTGGCGCAGACCGCCAATGGCGTGGTCGCCGATGACGTGAAGCCGACCATCGCCAATCTCAACAAGACCATCGCCTCGGCCAAGAAGAGCATGGATGCGCTGGAAGCGATGCTGAGCGACGCGCGGCCGGGCGTGCAGGCCTTCTCGAAGAAGACCGTGCCCGAGATCGGCCAGCTGATCCAGGATCTGCGGATCATGGCGCAGTCGCTCTCCTCGGTATCCGAGAAGCTCGACCAGGGCGGCGCGTCCAGCCTGGTCGGCAGCCCCAAGCTCCCTGACTACAAGCCCAAGAAGTGAGAGACGCGATGAAGAAGCTCGCCCCGCTCCTGCTGGCCGCCCCGCTCGCCGCGATGCTTTCCGGCTGCATCTCGTTCGGCGGCAAGCCGCCCAAGGTGCCGTTCATGACGATCCGCGCCGCCGAGCAGATCAAGCCCGGCGACGTGCAGACGCCCGCCTCGGGCGCGACCGTGACCGTGCTGTACCCGGTGGTACCGCACGAGCTGGCGACGACGCGCGTACCGGTCCACCAGGGCGGCAATGCCGTTGCCTATGTGAAGGACGGGCAGTGGGTGGAAGCGCCGCCGCGCCTGTTCGCCCGCTTGCTCGGCGACACGATCTCGGCGCGCACCGGCCGGCCGGTGCTGAGCTATCGCCAGTCGCAGGTCGATCCGGGCGCCACCCTGTCGGGCGAGCTGCGCAGCTTCGGTGTCGATGCCGACACCAACGAGGCAGTGGTGATCTATGACGCGCTGCTGGTGCAGGGCGACGATGCCACCAAGTTCCAGAAGCGCCGCTTCGAAGCGCGCGCGCCGCTCGTCGAAGTGAAGCCCGAACTGGTCGCGGAAGCGCTCAACAAGGCTGCGAACCAGGTCGCGGTCGAAGTCTCGGACTGGGTGGGGAAGTAAAGCCGGCCTGAGAGAAGCCGTCATCCCGGCGAAAGCCGGGATCTCAGGCGA
>JAEXLC010000311.1 GCA_023445495.1 Pseudomonadota bacterium
AGGGTCGGAAGGCCACGCCACCCTCACCTTCCCACGCGCTTCGCGCGCGGGCCCCTTCCTCTCCCAAAGGGAGAGGAGTTTATCTGCTGAACTTCGCCGCCAGCTCGACATGCGTCGACCAGCGGAACTGGCCGACCGGCTGAATCCAGTCGAGCCGATAGCCACCCTGACACAACATCTCCGCATCCCGTGCGAACGTATTGGGATTGCACGAAACATAGGCGATAACCAGCGCCCTGGCCTTCGCCATTTCGGCGGCCTGCTCACGGGCGCCGGCGCGCGGCGGATCGATCACCAGGGCTTCGAACTTGTCGAGATCGGCGGCAGTAACCGGGCGGCGGAACAGGTCGCGGTGATCGGCGAAGACCATGCGGCGCGCGCTGCCGGCGGCAGCCTTGAGCGACAGGATCGAGTCCCGCGCCGCCTCGGCCGCATAGACCTTGGCCCTGGGGAAGGCGAAGGTGAAGGTGCCCAGCCCCGCGAACAGATCGGCGACCGTGCCGGCATCGCCGACGATCTCGCGCACCGTGGCGACCAGCGCGGCTTCGCCCTCCGGCGTCGCCTGGAGGAAATTGCCCTGGGGGAACGGCACCGCCACCCCGCCGAGCGTGATGGTGACGGGATCGGGCTCCCAGCGCGCCGTCGGGCCCAGCCCCTCGTCCATCGAGAAGCGCGCGAGCTGGTGGCGATGCGCGAAGGCAGTGATCGCCTCGGCCGCGGCCAGCCCCTCGGCCTCCAGCCCGTCGAGCAGCACGTCCACGCCCTGGTCCGCCCTGGCGAGATGGACGTTGATCCGCCGCGAGGTCGGCAGCAGCGCGGCGAGCAGGCCTCGTAGCGGCGCGAGCAGCGCGAACAGCTCGGGATCGAGGACGTGGCACTCCTGCAGGTCGATCAGGGTGTGACTGCCCTGCCCGGTGAAGCCGAGCAGCACCTGGCGGCCGCGGCGCTCGGCATGGAGCGTGGCGCGGCGGCGGGTGCGCGGCGGCGAGAGAGCGGGCGGGCGAATCTCGGTCTCCAGCTTGTGCTGGGCGAGCGCACCGGCGATGCGATCGACGATGAAGCCGCTCCAGGCACTGTCGTCGAGATGCTGGAGCTGGCAGCCGCCGCATTCGGGGAAATGCCGGCAGGGCGGCTCCTGGTGGTGCGGGCCACGCGTGATCGCACCGTGCGCATCGACGCTGTCGCCGGGCGCGGTGAAGGGGACGTAGCGGCCATCGGCGGTGACGCCCTCGCCGCGCCCCGCGACGCGGAGGACTTCGCTTACAGACATTCGGAGATCGCTTGGGGAAGATGCATCGGCAGCGCATCGGCGATGAAGGCCGGTCCTGCAAGGGCCGCCGCGCGGGCATGGAGCCAGACCGCGGCTTCGGCGGCCTGTTTGTTGCCGCCCGCCACCTGCGCGGCAAGCGTGCCGGCAAGCACGTCACCGGTGCCGGCGGTGGAGAGCCAGGAAGATGCGCGCGACAGCACCCGCACCTCGCCGCGCGGGGTGGCGATCACCGTGTCGGCGCCCTTGTGGATCACCGTCGCCCGCGATTCGGCGGCGGCCATCAGCGTGCGGGTAATCTTGTCGCCCTCGGCGCCTTCGAACATCCGGTCGAACTCGCCCGAATGCGGGGTAAGCCAGGTCGGAGCGGTGCGGCGCTGGAGCCAGGCGGCGGCGGACTTGCCGAGCAGCGTGAGCGCGTCGCCATCGAGGATCAGCGGCAGATTGGCGTTCAGCGCCGCCTTGAGCAGCCCCTCGGCCCGGCGATCGCGCCCAAGGCCCGGGCCGACCACCACCGCGCCGATCCGGGTCTCGGTGAGGAAATCGGCGAGATCGTCGCCGCTCCCGATGCGCTGGCGGACGAGCGCGTCGGGCCCGCCGCCGGTATCGCCGGCGCTGGCCAGCACGGTATAGCCTGCCCCGCCCGCCATCGCGGCATGTGCGGCGAGCCGCGCGGCGCCGGGCATATCGCCCTCGACCACCACGACCAGCCCCCGACTATACTTATGCGCCCGCGCGCCCGGCGCCGCGAGGTGCGGCCGCGATACGCTGCGCCACTGGCTCTTCACTGGAATGCCGATGTCCGCGAGCAGCACATGTCCGCAGCGATCGAGCCCCTTGTCGAGGACATGCGCCGGCTTGAGCGCGCCGAGCGCCAGCGTCGCGCTGATTCCCCGAGGCGCGCCGAGATCGGCGCCGGTATCCGTCGCCAGTCCCGAGGGCAGATCGATCGCAAGGCTGAAGCGCGCGGCGGCGACCAGTTCGCCCAGCACCGGCGCGATCCCGCGCTCAAGCGGGCGGCTGAGCCCGGTGCCGAACAGCCCGTCAACCAGCACCGGCCGTGGCCGCGCCTGATAGAGCGAACCGACTTCCCCGTCCCAGCGCGCGTGCATCGCCCGCGCGGCGCCGGTGCCCGGCTCGCCCGAGGCGACGACCGCGACGTCATGGCCGGCTGCCTTCAGCAGGCGCGCAGCGACATAGGCGTCCCCGCCATTATTGCCCGGCCCTGCCAGCACCAGGATCGGCGCGCCGTGCGCGAAGCGGGCGACTTCGCGCGCCACGGCGGCGCCGGCGCGCTCCATCACCTCTTCCTGGGGCTCGCGCCGGAACACCGCCTCCTCGGCGGCGCGCATCTGGGCAGCGGTTACGATCGGTGCGCCGGGCGGGATCATTGCGCCGGTTTGGCCCCGCGCACCGTCGCAGGCAAGCGGTAGCGCGCACCGCCGATCGCGACTTCGATCTGATCGGGCGCCAGGATCGTCACCTCGGCCTTCTCGGCGCCGTCCGCGGCGATCACGCCGCGCCCATCGGTGGTGACCAGCAGCCGCCGAAACCCGCCGTCCGGATGGCGCAGCGTCAGGAAAAGCCCGTCCTGCGACTGGGTGCGATCGATCGTGCAGGCATAGGAAAAGCCCGCCGCGCCAGGTGGCACGCATTCCACCCGGCCCTCGGCCTTCTCCATCTTCTCGGCATGGATCTCGTTGCGGGCCTCGGCGGCCTTGTCGCGGACCTGGGTGTTGCAGGCCGTCAGGGAAAGAAGGGCCGCGAGCATAGTTGCCCGTCGTGCCCTTCCCCTCTCCCCAGCCCTCTCTCCACCGAGAGGGCGAACTTGATCAGATATCGGCAAATACATGGGTTTCGGCGCTGGCTCCGGGATGCGTGACCGCTCCCTTATAGGCCGGGCCGACATTTTGCGAGAAGCGCCACAGCGCGCCCGCCTGATAGTCGTTCATGCGCGGCTGCCACTTCGCCCGGCGCGCGGCCAGCACGTCCTCGGGGACGTTGAGGTCCACCGTGCCGGCCTCGGCATCGATGCTGATCTCGTCGCCATCCTCGACCAGCGCGATCGGGCCGCCCTCGGCCGCCTCCGGCCCGACATGGCCGATGCAGAAGCCGCGGGTGCCGCCCGAGAAGCGCCCGTCGGTGATCAGCGCGACTTTCTCGCCCAGGCCCTGGCCATAGAGCGCCGCGGTGGTCGACAGCATCTCGCGCATGCCCGGGCCGCCCTTGGGCCCCTCATAGCGGATGACGACGACCGTCCCCTCGGTGATCGCGTTGGCCTCGACCGCGGCGAAGGCGTCCTCCTCGCGCTCGAACACCTTGGCGGTCCCGGTGAACTGGAGGCGCTTCATGCCCGCCACCTTCACGATCGCGCCCTCGGGCGCGAGGCTGCCGCGCAGCCCGACCACGCCGCCCGTGGGGGTGATCGGCGTCTTGGCGTCATAGATGACCTTCTGGTCGGGGTTCCAGGTCACTTCCTCGATATTCTCGCCCAGCGACTTGCCGGTGACGGTCATGCAATCGAGGTGGAGGAAGCCTTCGGCCGCCAGCGTCTTCATCAGCATGTAGATGCCGCCGGCCTCGTGCATGTCGCGCGCGACATAGCGGCCGCCGGGCTTGAGATCGGCGATGTACGGCGTGGTCTTGAAGATCTCGGCAACGTCGAACAGGTCGAAGTCGATGCCGCACTCGTTCGCCATGGCGGGCAGGTGGAGCGCGCCATTGGTCGAGCCGCCCGTGGCCGCGACGATGCGCGCGGCATTCTCGAAGGCTTCGCGGGTGCAGATGTCGCGCGGGCGGATCTGCTTCTCGACCAGCGTCATCACCTGGCGGCCCGCGGCAATCGCGATCTCTTCGCGCGACTTGTACGGTGCCGGTGCCATATTGCTGTTCGGCAAGGATAAACCGATCGCCTCAGCGACGCAGGCCATGGTGTTAGCGGTGTACTGGCCGCCGCATGCGCCATGCCCCGGGCACGCCGCCTTCTCGATCGCAGTGACTTCGGATAGCGGGCACTTGCCGGCGGCATAGCGGCCGACGACCTCGAACACGTCGATGACGGTGAGGTCACGCTCCTGATAGCGGCCCGGCAGGATCGAGCCGCCATAGACGAAGATCGAGGGCACGTTGAGGCGGAGCATCGCCATCATCATGCCGGGGAGCGACTTGTCGCAGCCGGCGAAGGTGACCAGCGCGTCATAGCAGTGCCCGCGCACCGAGAGCTCGACCGAGTCGGCGATGACCTCGCGGCTGACCAGCGAGGACTTCATCCCCTGATGGCCCATCGCGATGCCGTCGGTCACGGTGATCGTGTTGAAACGGCGCGGCATGCCGCCCGCCTCGTTGACGCCGATGCGGCACCAGTCGGCCTGCTGGTCGAGCGTGGTGTTGCACGGCGCGCTGTCATTGCCCGCCGAGGCGATGCCGACGAACGGCCGGGCGATCTCCTCCTCGGTGAGGCCCATGGCGTAATAATAGCTGCGGTGCGGGGCGCTCTCGACGCCGACGGAAACGTAGCGGCTGGGGAGCTTGGACTTGTCGAATCGCTTGGTCATGATGCGCAAGCCTATGTCGCGAGAAGGCACTTTTGCGCAAGACTATTGCGCAAACTTTTTGTGGCGGACCGGAAAGGGAACTTACTCCATCGTCACCCCGGCCTTGAGCCGGGGTCCCGCTG
>JAEXLC010000232.1 GCA_023445495.1 Pseudomonadota bacterium
CCGCCCGGCCACCCCCTCGCCCCTCGGGTTTGCGTCTTAGCGCTCGCGTGTCGCCGCGAATTTCACCCTGGGATAGCGATCGGCAACATAGCCGACCTCCCAGTTCGACTTGGCCATGAACACCGGATTGTCGTCGCGGTCCTTGGCCATGGCGCCGCGGTTCAGGCTCATGAACTCGGCCAGATCCTTGGGATCCTCCGCCGAGATCCAGCGCGCCGTCTCGAACGGCGCCATTTCCAGCCCCGCCGCCACCTTATACTCGGCCTCGAGCCGCGAGATCAGCACGTCGAGCTGCAGCTGGCCGACCACGCCGATGATCCAGTTCGAGCCGATCTCCGGATAGAAGACCTGGGTCACGCCTTCCTCGGCCATGTCGTCCAGCGCCTTGCGCAGCTGCTTGGTCTTGGTCGGGTCCTTCAGCGCGACGCGGCGCAGGATTTCCGGCGCGAAGTTCGGCAGCCCGGTGAAGCGCACATCCGCCTTCTCGCTCAGCGTATCCCCCACGCGCAGCACGCCGTGATTGGGAATGCCGATGATGTCGCCCGGGAACGCTTCGTCCGCCAGCTCGCGCTGCTGCGCGAAGAACAGGATCGGCGAGTGGATCGCGATCGGCTTGCCGTGCCCGGTCGGCGTCAGCTTCATGCCGCGCTTGAAGGTGCCCGACACCAGCCGCATGAACGCGATGCGATCGCGGTGATTGGGGTCCATGTTCGCCTGGACCTTGAACACGAAGCCGGTGACCTGCCCGGCATCGGGCGAAACCGGCGCCGGCTCGGCGGGCAGCGCGTGCGGCGGCGGCGCATGCGTCGCGATCGCCTCGATCAGCGAATCGACGCCGAACTCCTTGAGCGCCGATCCGAAATAGACCGGGGTCAGGTCGCCGTGGCGATAGGCTTCGCCGTCGAATTCGGGATAACCGGCCTGGGCCAGCTCGACATCCTCGCGCAGCTTGGCAAGATTCTCGGCACTGATGATCGCATCGAGCTGCGGATCATCGAGACCCGAGGTCTGCACCACCTTGCCATGGAACTCGCGGCTGTCGCCCTCGGGCAGCAGCAGGCGATTGGTGGCGAGGTCGAAGATCCCCTCGAAGGTGCCGCCCATGCCGACCGGCCAGGTCATCGGGCACACGTCGAGCGCGAGCAGGTCGGCGATCTCGTCGAGCGTCTCGAACACGTGCCGGCCTTCGCGGTCGACCTTGTTGACGAAGGTGATGATCGGCACGTTGCGCAGGCGGCAGACCTCGAACAATTTCCGGGTCTGGCTCTCGATGCCCTTGGCGACGTCGATCACCATCACCGCCGAATCGACCGCGGTGAGCGTGCGATAGGTATCTTCCGAGAAGTCCTCGTGGCCCGGCGTGTCGAGCAGGTTGAAGGTCACCCCGTCGCGCTCGAAGGTCATCACGCTCGACGTCACCGAGATGCCGCGCTGCTGCTCGATCTTCATCCAGTCCGAGCGCGCGCGCCGCGCCTGGCCGCGCGCCTTGACCTCGCCGGCAAGATGGATCGCGCCGCCGAACAGCAGCAGCTTTTCGGTCAGCGTGGTCTTGCCAGCGTCAGGGTGCGAGATGATCGCGAAGGTACGGCGGTCGGAGGGAGAAGGCATCGCGGCCCTCTAGTCGCCACGCGGCCGCTCGGCAACGCCTGCGATGTGGTGCACCTGTGCCAAGCTGCTCCTTCGCCGGGGAACAGCGCACGCTGAACCCGGTGCCCTAGACCCGCAGCGAAACCCGCATGGTGAAGGTTCGCGCCTCGCCCGGCGCGAAGCGCAGCATCAGTGGCTTGTCCCAGATCTCGCCCTCGAAGCCGTACGGATCGGCGATCCCGTGCCAGGGCTCGATGCACAGATAGCGCGCGCCCGGCTTCATCCACAGCCCCAGCGCAGGCGTGTCGGGAAAGTCGCAGGCCAGCTGCGGCCCGCCCAGCGCGCCATAGCTGAGCGACTGGCTGCGCACCGGATTCCACACCAGCGCATCGCGCTCGAACAGCTCGTCATACAGCTCGAGCACCCGGTCCTCGACCGGGGTCTCCCAGCTGCCGGCGTCCATCCAGCCGCCCCTGACGATCGCCGCGAGATCGCCCGGCTCCTCGTCGGCGAAGACGATCTGGTGCTCCTCCTTGGTCGAGCCATAGGGCAGCGGCCAGGCAAAGGCGGGGTGGAAGCCGAAGCTCGCCGGCATGTCGACATCGCCCGTGTTGGTGACGGTGATCTCCATCAGCAGCGACGCATCGATCAGCGTGAACGCCGCATCGAGCCGGAAGGCAAAGGGATAGACCGCCCGCGTCGCGTCATTGTCGACCAGCCGGAACACCGCCCGGTCCGGCGCCTGCTCGATCAGCGCGAAATCTTGGCGTCGGGCGAAGCCATGCTGGGGCAGCGCATATTCCTTGCCGTCCAGCCGATATTTGTCGTCCATCAGCCGCCCGACGATCGGGAACAGCAGCGGCGCCCGCCCGGACCAGAAGGCGGGGTCGGCATCGGTCATCAGCTCGCGGCCATCACCGTCCTGCAGCGACGAAAGCTCGGCGCCGAACGGATTGATCGCCGCGCGCAGTTCTTCCGATGCGATGCGAATCCACTCGTCTGCCACGCTTGTCCTCCGGTCCTGTCACCCTATCTGCCGCTAGCACGGCGCCCGCGCCGGCAACAATCAGGTGCGCGACGATCGGTCGCGCGGGTCGAACGGAGCAGCTTCATGGAAATCGGCGTGATCGGACTGGGTCAGATGGGCGTGGGCATCGCCCACAACATCCTGAAGGCCGGCCATCGGCTGACGGTATGGAACCGCCACGCCGCCAAGGGCGATGCGCTGGTCGCCGAAGGGGCGATCCGCGCCGCCACGCCCGCCGATGCGGCGCGCGGCGACATCGTGGTGACGATGCTCGCCAACGACGCCGCGGTCGAAGCCGTGACGCTGGGCGAGCATGGCATCCTCTCCGCCGCCAGCCCCGCCATCCATGTCTCGATGAGCACGATCGCTCCGCCGCTGGTCGCCCGCCTTGCCGAAGCGCATCGCGATGCCGGCATGCGCTTCCTTTCCGCGCCCGTCTTCGGCCGCCCCGATGTCGCCGCCGCCGGCACGCTCAACATCGTCGCCTCGGGCGATGCCGATCTCATCGCCGCCTGCCAGCCGCTGCTCGAGGCGATCGGCCAGCGCGTCTTCCCGGTCGGCCCGCGCGCCGAGCAGGCCAATATCGTCAAGATCGCCGGCAACTTCATGATCCTCGCGGCGGTCGAGAGCTTCGCCGAGGCGATGGCGCTGGGCGAGAAGAACGGCATCGCCCCCGCCGCATTCGTCGAGGTGATGACCGAGACGCTGTTCGGCGGCCGCAGCCACCGCGTCTATGGCGAGATCCTTGCCGAGCAGCGCTTCCGCCCCGCCGGCTTCCCGGCACCGCTCGGCCTCAAGGACATGAACCTGGTCGCCGCGCTGGCGAGCGACAGCCGGGTGCCGATGCCCCTGCTCGGCGTGATCCGCGATCACCTGCTCAGCGCGATGGCCCGCGAAGGCGAGGATCTGGACTGGTCCGGCCTGGCACTGGCCGTGCGGGCGGACGCCGGGCTGTAAGCCATCCATTCCTCCCCTCCGGGGGAGGAATACCTACCCTCGTACCTTTGCCCAGGCGCTACGCACCGCCGCGATCGTCATTTCGGCATCTGCGAAAGTCGTCGCCGCCGAGCTGACCGAGACCCGCATCACCCATTGGCCGCGCCACTGGGCCGCGCCGATGAACGCTACCGCGTCCTCCTGCACCTGGCGCACCACGGCGAGCGTCGTCTCGTCGCTGTCGCCGAAGCGCAGCATGAACTGGTTGAGTTCGACCGGACAGACCAGCGCGACGCCCGTATCGCCGCCCAGCGTCTCGCCCATATGCGCCGCCACCGCGCAGTTCCGCTCGACCAGCTCGGCGATCCCCTCGCGCCCCAGCCGCCGGATCATCGCCCAGGTGGCGAAGCCGCGCGCGCGACGCGACAGTTCGGGCACATAGGCGGAGGGCTCGCGCTCGGCGCCCTGCGCCGGCGGCAGATAGCTCGCCGAGATCGCCATCGCGCGCCGATGCGCCTCGGCATCGCGGACGATCGCGAAGCCGCAATCATAGGGCGTCTGCAACCATTTATGCCCGTCGGTCGCCCAGCTGTCGGCCAGTCCGACGCCTTTCGTCAGGTGCGCCCGCGCCGGCGCGGCCTGCGCCCAGAGCCCGAAGGCGCCGTCGACATGCAGCCAGGCGCCCGCCGCGTGCGCGATCGCCGCGATATCGGCAAAGGGATCGCAGGCGCCGGTGTTGATCTGCCCGGCCTGGGCGATCGCGATCACCGGCCCGGTACAGCCCTGCACCACCCGCTCGAAATCCGCGGCGAGCATCCGCCCGCTCGCATCGGTCGCCACGGTCTTCACCCGTTTCGCGCCAAGCCCGAGATATTTGAGCGCAGAGAATACGGTGGCATGCGCGTCCGCGCCGATCAGCACGTCGATCGACGGCGCGCCGAACATGCCGTCGGCCTCGACGTCCCAGCCGGCCCGGCGCAGCACTTCGCTCCGCGCCGCCGCCAGGCAGACGAAATTGGCGACGGTCGCGCCGGTGACGAAGCCGATCGAGCTTTCGCGCGGCAGGTCGAGCAGCTCGAGCAGCCAGTCGGCCGCGACCTTCTCCACCGCCGACGCGGCCGGTGCCGCGACGACATTGCCGACATTCTGCCCCCAGGCGGATGCGAGCCAGTCGGCCGCCACCCCGGTCGGGTGCGAATTGCCGATCACCCAGCCGAAGAAGCGCGGCCCGGTCATCGCGCGGATGCCCGGCGTCGCCGCATCCGCCAGATGCTCGATCACCGATACCGGATCGTCGCCTTCTTCGGGCAGCGGCGCGGCGAACGCCTCGAGCATCGCCGCATAGTCGGCGATCGGCGTGGTCTCCGCCACCGCGACGCCGCGCCGATAGGCGATGGCATGCGCGGCGGCATGCTCCAGTGCGGTCCATTCGTCTTCCATCGTCCGCTCCTCCCAAGGCCGTGACGATGCCGCGCACCCGCGCGCGGCGCATTCCGGAACTTGCGTTCAGCTCTCGCGGTGGATCGCGAAGGCCTGCCAGCTCTGGTTGACCGGCATCAGTTCAAGGCTGTTGATGTTCAGGTGCGGCGGCAGCGTCGCCACCCACAGGATCGTCTCGGCGATGTCCTCGGCGGTCATCGGGTTCACGCCGCCATAGAGCTTGTCCGAGGTTTCCTGGCTGCCGGTGCGCACCAGGGTGAACTCGGTCTCGACCATGCCCGGCTCGATCGAGGTGACGCGCACCCCGGTGCCGTGCAGGTCGGCACGCAGGTCGAGGCTCAGCTGGCGGACGAACGCCTTGGTCGCCGCGTACACATTGCCGCCCGGATAGGGATAGGTCGCCGCGACCGACGACAGGTTGATGATCGCGCCCTTGCGCGCCACCAGCATCGGCAGCAGCTTGTGGGTGATCGAGACGAGCGCGGTCACGTTCGTGTCGATCATCGTCTTCCACTTGGTGAGCGACGCTTCCTGCGCGGGCTCCAGCCCCAGGGCGAGGCCCGCATTGTTCACCAGCAGGTCGAATTCGCGGAAACCCTCGGGCAGCGAGTCCAGCGCCGCGTCGCGCGCCGCCTCGTCGCGAATGTCGAACTCAAGGGTGCGAACATTGTCGCGCGCCAGCGGCGCCAGCCGCTCCGCCCGCCGCCCGGTGGCGACGACATTCCACCCCGCATCGGCAAAGGCCAGGACACAGGCCTCGCCAATCCCGGAAGTGGCGCCGGTGATGAGTGCGGTGGGCATGGGCTCGCTCCTTCTCGATTGCTGGGGCGGCTATGGTCAATCCGGGCGTCGGCTGCAATTGTCCGTGCGGGCGGAAGGCATGGAATCGCGCAGGGTCATCGAATTCGCGACGCTTGCCGCTATCCTTTACGGCGCTGATGTTGTGGGCGTGGCTGCGAAGGAGACGCCCCCAAATGACATAGCCATCACCCTGAACTTGTTTCAGGATCCAACCCTCCACCAGCGATATACCGCGCGGCGCCTTGGATGCTGAAACAAGTTCAGCATGACGAATTGGAGCCTAGCGATTGTCGTCCCGCCAGGGTTCCGCATCGTCTTCATCGATCGAACGCACCTCGCCCCGATGCCATTGGGCACCATCCCAGCGGTCCTCGCGCGCGCCATATTGGAGCAAGGTCCCCACCGGGCAGCCCAGCTCGACAAGCTGATCGCGGATCAGGGCGAGGCCCGTGTCCAGCTCGGTCACATCGGCATCGATCATCGAGTAGATGACGCGGCCTTCGTCCTCGTCATCCTCCTCAGCATATTCGCGAATCTGCCAGCCACCACCAGCGCTGCCGAGCCCCACCAAGCGAAGCTCGGCATCGATATACCGCGTGAAGCGGTCATGCCGCTCGAATGGATCGAGATCGCCCGGGATCAGGATTGGCGTGGAAATATCGCCCGGATACTCGTTCAGGGCTTTGAACCCTTCGAGGAACCGGGCGATCAGGCTCATCCCCGCAACACCGCGCCCTGCTTGGCCGCGGCGGCGACCACCTTGTCGGCGACTGCCTTCAGCTCCTCGTCGGTGAAGCTCTTCTCGCCCGGCTGGAGCGTGACTTCGATGGCGAGGCTCTTCTGCCCCTCCGGCACGCCGGTGCCGGTGAAGACGTCGAACAACCGCGCATCGACGATGGTCGCCTTGTCCGCGCCCTTGACGGTGCGGACCAGGTCGCCCGCCGCCAATGCCGCCGGCACGAGGAAGGCGAAGTCGCGCGTCACCGCCTGCAGCGCGGGCGGGGTATAGGCCGTGCGCATGAAGCCGGTACCGCCGCGCTTGCCGGGCAGCGCATCGAGATAGAGCTCGACCGCGGCGACATCGCCGTCGAGGTCGAACGCCTTGAGCACGCTCGGGTGGACCATGCCGAAGGCCGCCAGCACGGTCTTCGGACCCAGGCGCAGCGTCGCCGACTGGCCGGGATGCCAGACGTCGCCGGCCTCACCCATCACCTGCAGGTTCGCCACCGGTGCGCCGGCGGCTTCGAGCAGCGCCAGCGCCTCGGCCTTGGCGTCGAACGCCGTGAAGGGCTGGGCCTTGCCACCCTGCCAGCCGCGCGGGGTCTTGGCGCCGGCCAGCAGCACGCCGAGCGTCACGCGCTCGCCATCCGCCAGATAGCGCCGGCCGAGCTCGAACAGGCGGACCGAGGTCGCGCCGCGCTTGAGGTTGCGCTCGGCCGCGCCCAGGAGGCCCGGCAGCAGCGACGGCCGCATGACCTTCATGTCCTCGCTGATCGGGTTGGCCAGCGTCCATGCACCGCCGCCGAACGGCGCCGCCTCGCTCTCCGAGACGAAGCTCCAGGTCACCGCCTCGTTGAGCCCGCGCGCCGCGGCCGTACGGCGCAGCTTGCGTTCCAGCTTCTGCTCGGGCGTCGCAGTCGGCTTGGCCACGCCCGGCACGCGCGACAGTGGCGTAGACGGGACATTGTCGATGCCTTCGATGCGGATCACTTCCTCGACCAGATCGGCCGGACCGTCGACATCACGGCGCCAGCTTGGCGCAGTGACGCGCAACGCGTCGAAGCCGTCGGCCAGTTCTACCGGATCGCCATTGCCGTCGAGCGGCTGGACCACGAAGCCCAGGCTCTCGAGGATCTCGACCTGGCGCTCGGCCGGCACCGCCAGCCCACCCAGCGTCTCGGCCAGCTTCGGATCATAGCCGGTGGTCACGCCGACATGCGGCAACACGCCGGCGCGCGTCACGTCGCTCGCCTTGCCGCCGCACAGCTCGATCACCAGCCGGGTGGCAATCGCAATGCCGTCCTCGAGGAACTGCGGATCGACGCCACGCTCGAAGCGCGACCGCGCATCGCTGGTCAGGTTGAGCTTCTGCCCCGCCCGCGCGATATGCTCCGGCTCGAAATAGGCGCATTCGATCACGACATCGGTGGTCGCCTCGGACACGCCGGTGTCCTCGCCGCCCATGATGCCGCCGATATCGTGCACGCCGTTGGCGTCGGCGATCACGGTGATCGTCTCGTCGAGCGTGTAGGTCTTCTCGTTGAGCGCCAGCACCTGCTCGCCGGCCTTCGCCTTGCGCACGGTCAGCGCGCCGCTGAGCTTGGCCTTGTCATAGACGTGGAGCGGACGGCCGAGATCGATCATCACATAGTTGGTGATGTCGACCAGCGCCGAGATCGGACGCTGCCCGATCGCCTTCAGCCGCCGCTGCATCCACTCCGGCGAGACGCCATTGGTCACGCCGCTGACCGTCTGGCCATAATAAGCCGGGCACCCCTCGGGCGCCTCGATCTTCACCTCGGGACCCGCGCCCGCACCGGCAACCGGCTCGGCGTCGAGCGGCTTGAGCGTGCCGAGGCCGGCTGCAGCGAGATCGCGCGCGATGCCACGCACGCCCATGCAGTCCTGGCGGTTCGGGGTGATCGAGATGTCGAACACCGGATCGTTGAGGTCGGCATAGTCGGCGAACGCCGTGCCGACCGGCGCATCCGCCGGCAGCTCGATGATGCCGTCATGATCCTCGCCCAATTCAAGCTCGCGGGTCGAGCACATCATGCCGTTCGATTCGACCCCGCGCACCGCGGCGACCTTGAGCGCCATGCCGTTCGCCGGCACCACCGCGCCCGGGGTGCCGAGCACACCAACCAAGCCCGCACGCGCATTGGGGGCGCCGCAGACGACCTGCAGGACCTGCTCGCCGGTATCGACGGTCAGCACCTGCAGCTTGTCGGCCTGGGGATGCCGCTCGGCAGTCAGCACCTTGGCGACGCGGAAGCCGTTCAGCTTCTCGCCGGGATTCTCCACGCCTTCCACTTCGAGGCCGACGCGGGTCAGCGCCTCCTCGATGTCGGTCAGCGAGGCATTGGTGTCGAGATGCTCCTTGAGCCAGCTCAGGGTGAACTTCATGCGCCCACTCCCCCGCTCAGCGTGGGCACGTCGAGTGCCGAGAAGCCGTAATGCTTGAGCCAGCGCAGATCGCCGTCGAAGAAGGCACGCAGATCGTCCATCCCGTATTTGAGCATCGCCAGCCGGTCGACGCCGGTGCCGAAGGCGAAGCCCTGCCATTCGTTCGGATCGAGGCCGCAGCTCTCGATCACCTTGCGGTGGACCATCCCGGAGCCGAGCACTTCCATCCAGCCGCCATTGTCGCTCTTGCGCGGATCGCCGCCGATCACGCGCTTGCCGTTCTGCCAGGTGAAGCCGACATCGACTTCGGCCGAAGGTTCGGTGAACGGGAAATAGCTCGGGCGCAGCCGCAGCACGATGTCGTCACGCTCGAAGAACGCCTTTAGGAAAGTCTCCAGCGTCCATTTCAGATGGCCGAGCGTGATCCCCTTGTCGATCACCAGGCCCTCGATCTGGTGGAACATCGGCGTGTGCGTCGCGTCGCTGTCCGAACGATAGACGCGGCCCGGCGCGATGATCCGGATCGGCGGCTTGTTTGCCAGCATCGTGCGGATCTGCACCGGCGAGGTATGGGTGCGCAGCAGATACTTCTGGCTGCCGTCTTCCTCGGGGGGGAAATAGAAGGTGTCGTGCATCGCCCGCGCCGGATGCGTCTCGGGGATGTTGAGCGCCGTGAAATTGTGCCAGTCGTCCTCGATCTCGGGGCCGGTGGCGACCGCGAAGCCGAGATCGGCGAAGATCTCCGCCAGCTCGTCCATCACCTGGCTCACCGGATGCACCGAACCGGCCGGCACGCTGTCGACCGGCAGCGTCATGTCGATCGTCTCGCTGGCCAGGCGCGCATCGAGCGCCGCCTTCTCCAGCGAAGCCTTGCGCGCCGCCAGCGCCTCGGTCACCGCCTCGCGCAGGCCGTGGATGCGCGGGCCGGTTTCCTGGCGCGCCTCGGGCGTCATCCCGCCCAGGGTCTTGAGCAGGCCGGTGATCGCCCCCTGCTTGCCAAGCGCATGCACGCGCACCGCTTCGAGCGGCTCGAGCCCCGCCGCGGCATCGATCGCGCCGAGCAGGTCGGTGCGGAGCTGGTCCAGATCGGTCGTCATCAAATCCTCACTTCGTCGAGGGAGCCTCTAGCGGGGGCGGAGGCAAAGAAAAAGGGCGCCGGTGTTGCCACCGACGCCCCATTTTCTGGTGCTCGCGCAGGTCGCCTTAGGCGGCCTGGGGCAGAGCCGCCTTCGCCTGCGCGATGATGGCGCTAAACGCTTCACCTTCGTGCATGGCGATGTCGGCCAGAACCTTGCGGTCCAGCTCGATGCCGGCCAGCTTCAGGCCGTGCATGAACTGCGAATAGGTCAGGCCTTCGGCGCGGACGCCGGCGTTGATACGCTGGATCCACAGACCGCGGAACGTGCGCTTCTTAACCTTGCGGTCGCGATACGCATACTGGCCGGCCTTTTCGACGGCCTGACGGGCGATGCGGATCGTGTTCTTGCGACGACCGCGATAGCCCTTTGCCTGCTCAAGAATGTTCTTGTGCTTGGCCTTGGTGGTTACACCACGCTTAACTCGTGCCATGTGTCAGGCCCTCCTTACTTCAGACCGTAGGGCGCCCACGCCTTGATGTGTGCAACATCGGCGTCGGCGAGCACGGAGGTGCCGCGGTTCTGGCGGATATACTTCGCGTTATGCGAAATCAGGCGGTGGCGCTTGCCGGCGACTCCATGCTTCACCTTGCCAGTGGCGGTGAACTTGAAGCGCTTCTTTACGCCGCTCTTCGTCTTGAGCTTGGGCATTTTCGTCTCCTTATAGTTCGACGATTGCGGACACGCGCGGCAGCCCATTCAGCCGGCGCATCCCTACGATCGCGGAAAGCGGGGCCCCTAGCGGAAGAGTCGGGAGAGCGCAAGGTGAGTCTCTGATTCCCCTCCCCCCATCCTCGCCGTCCCCGCACAGGCGGGGCGCCGAGAGGAAAAACGAATCCGCGCTACCCCACCGGATAGGCGACATAGGCGAGCCACTGCCCGTCCGGCGACCAGCTGTTGACGTTGATCGAGCCCTGCCCGCCGAGGAAGCGCGCGATCGTTCGCACCGCGCCACCCTCTATCGGCATCGTCCGCAGCTCGACCGGCAAATTGGGCGGATGTCCCTCCGTTCCCTCGGGAAAGCTGATATAGGCGATCGCCTCGCCGGCGGGATCGGGATGCGGGAACCAGTCTACCCGGCTACCCCCGCTCATCCGCTCGATCCCGCTGCCATCCGGCCGCATCCGGAACAGGCTGGCGTCGCCCGGCACGCTGGCTTCCAGCTCGCCGTTGAACCAGATCCACGCGCCATCGGGCGACCATTCGGGCCCATCAACCGGCGCCGGCCCTTCGAGCAATTGCCGGGCAGCGCCGCCTGCTTCGGGCACGATCGCGATGCCCCAGTGCAGCGGCGCGCCCGGCCGGATCGTCGCGCAGGCGAGTTGGCTGCCGTCGGGCGAAATGCCGTGAAGATAATAGGCCAGCCCATCCTCCGGGCTCACCTGGCGCGGCGTGCCGCCGGTAACCGGCACCGCATGCACCTTGCGCGCGGCTGTGATGTAGAGCGTCCGGCCATCGGGCGAGAGCAAATGGTCGTTATTGGCATCGTCGATCCCGTGGATCGCGATCGGCTCCAGCACCGGCGCGCCCGCGAGCGGCAGGCGGAACAGATGCCCGCCGCCGTTGACGATCAGCGCGGCCCCGTCCGGCGTCCAGTTCGGCGCCTCGAGCAGCCGGTCGGCCTCCAGCACCAGCCGGTCCTCGCTGCCGTCGCGGTTTATGATCCGCACCTGCGAGACCTGCCCCGGCAGCAACGGGCGGAACGGTCCGTGCGCGGGATTGGCTCCCGGGGGCGCCTTGGAAACCGTCGTCATGCGCAAGCCTCTCCGCTATTTGACATTGATCCGGACCTATAAGATTTAGCGCTAAATTAAACCACAATCGGAGAGCGGGCAATGGACCTGGAAGCAATCGACCGCGAGGAGCAATCGCTCCTGCTCGACCACTTCGATGCCGAGGACGCCTGGTGGCTCGGCTGCCATCTGCGCAAGCGCGGCGCGGCGGCCGGTGCCCCGATCGCGATCGAGATTCGCCGCGCCGGCACAAGACTGTTCAGCGCGCTGCTGCCCGGCGCCACTGCCGACAATCTCGGCTGGATCGATCGCAAGATCGCGCTGGCGATGCGCTTCGAGCGCTCCAGCTATGCGATGCGCCTCAAGTTCGATACCGCCCCGCCCGGCGCTTTCGATCGCTTCGGCCTCGACCTCAGCACCCATGTCGCCGCGGGCGGGGCGGTGCCGATCCGGATCGCCGGCACAGGGGTGATCGGCGCGGTCGCGATCAGCGGCCTCGCCCAGGAAGAGGATCATGCCTACGCCGTCGACGCGCTCGCCGCATTGAAGGCGCACCAGGAGACCCAGGCATGAGCGCCACACCCGTGCGCTGGGGCATCCTCGGCCCCGGTACTATCGCCCGCGACTTCCTCGCCGGTGCCGCCGGCTCGGCGACCGGCATCATCGCCGCGCTCGGCACCCGCAATCCCGACAAGCCCGAGCTTGCAGAGCATTTCCCCGGCATCCGCGTCGTTCCCGGCTATGCGGCGCTGATCGCCGATCCGGAGATCGACGCCATCTATGTCGCCACGCCGCATAGCCATCACGCGCATTGGGCGATCGCCGCCGCGCAGGCCGGCAAGCATGTGCTCTGCGAAAAGCCGATGGGCGTCTGTGCCGCCGAGACCGAAGCGATGTTCCTCGCCGCGCGCACCGCGGGCACCTTTCTCGGCGAAGCGTTCATGTACCGCTTCCACCCGCTCGCCAGCCGCATCGCCGAGCTGATCCGCTCGGACGCGATCGGCGCGGTGCGGATGATCCGCTCGAGCTTCGGCTTCGCGGTGCCCGAGGAAGCGCGGGCCGGCCACCGGCTGTTCAAGCCCGAGCTCGGCGGCGGCGCGATCCTCGACCTGGCCGGCTATCCGGTATCGATGGCCGGGCTGATCGCCGGTGCGCGGACCGGCGGCGCCATCCCGATGCCCGATGCGATCAAGGCCGTCGCCCATATCGGCCCGAGCGGAGTCGATGAATGGACTTCTGCGCTGCTTCGTTTCCCGAATGGGATCACCGCCGACCTTTCCTGTTCGGTCACCGTCCGCCAGGAGAACATCCTGCACATTATGGGCACCACCGGCCGGCTGGAGGTCGACCAGTTCTGGTTCGCCGGCGGCAAGACCGGCGGGGTCAACACGATGCGCCTGATCCGGCCGGACGGCAGCCGCGAGGAAATCGCCGTCGCCGAACCGCGCCACCTCTACAGCTTCCAGTTCGAAGCCGCGAACCAGGCGATCCAGTCGGGTAGCCGCGAGTTCGCCCAGCCCGGCCTCGACGCGGCGGACAGCATCGCCACTGCCCGCATCGTCGATCGCTGGCTGGAAGAAATCAGAGCGTAACGCGGGCCTCGATCAGCTGGTCGGACGCCCCGCCGACCAGCACGCGATAGTCGCCGGCCTCGAGCCGCCAGCCATGCGTCGCCGGATCGCGCCAGCACAGGCTCTCCAGGCTGACGAACAGCTGCACGATCCCGGTCTCGCCCGGCGCCAGCGCAACGCGGTCAAACGCGCGCAGCAGCTTGACCGGCTGCTCGGCCTCTATGCCCGGCGCGCCGACATAGCATTGCACGACTTCCTCAGCGGCCATGTCGCCGTCATTGCGCACCGCGACCGACACTTCGATCGCGCCATCGACCACCCGCGCCGTCAGCCCGCGATACGCAAAGCGCGCATAGGACAGGCCATGGCCGAAGGCGTAGCGCGGCGTCACCTGGTCGCGGTCGAGCTTGGTATAGCCGTGCCAGCGATCATATTCGATCGCATCGGCATCGCGATCGAAGAACGGATAGTCGGCGGCATCGCGCGCCACGGTGAAGGGCAGCTTGCCCGAGGGGCTGACCTGGCCGAACAACAGGCTGGCGAGCGCATGGCCGCCTTCCATGCCGGCATAGAAGCTCATCAGGATCGCGTTCGCGCCTTCGCGCCATTCCTCGACCAGTACGGCGGAGCCCACGACCAGCACGACCACCACCGGCTTGCCGCTCGATGCCGCAGCGCGGATCAGTTCGACCTGCGCCTCGGGCAGGCCCAGCGACAGCCGGTCGCCGCCGATCGGCTCCTTCGAGATGCTCGGCCGGCCCGGCTTGCCATCCGCGCCCAGCGCGATGTCGCCGATGATATATTCGCCTTCTTCCTTGGCAGTGAAGCCGGCGACGACGACCACGGCATCGGCCTCGCGCGCCAGCTCGGTCGCGGCAGCCAGATCCTCGCCGCCGGCATAGGCGACGGCATCCTCGCCAAGCAGCGCGCGCAGGCCCTGGAGCGGGGTGATGACATAGGGGGTGCGCACCCGGCTCGATCCATTGTCGCCGGTATTCTCCATGTCGGCGAGCGCGCCCAGCACCGCGAGCTTGCGCACCTTGGCGCGATCCAGCGGTAGCGTGCCGTCATTCTCGAGCAGCACCGCGCATTTCTCGGCGACTTCGCGGGCGAGCGCGCGGTGGTTTTCCTGCGCGATCAGCGCCTTCGGATACGCTTCCAGCGGATCTTCCTGCGCGGCGAAGCGGAACTGGGTGGTGAGGATGCGGCGGCATGCCTGGTCGATCACCTCGGGCTCGATCGTCCCGGCCTCGACAGCGGCGACCAGCTTCTCGCCGAACACCAGCGGCTCGGGATTCTCGACGTCGAGACCCGCGGCGGCGCCATAGACCTTGTGCACGCCGCGCACCCAGTCCGAATGGACGAAGCCCTCGAAACCCCATTCGCCGCGCAGCACATCGGTGAGCAGCGCGCGGCTCTGGCCGCAAAACTCGCCATTCACCTTGTTGTAGGCGGTCATCACCGTCGCCACCCCGGCATCGAGGCAGTGCTTGAAGTGCGGCAGATAGACTTCGTGCATCGCGCGCTCGTCGGCGGTCACGTTCACCTTGAAGCGCGCATTCTCCATCGAATTGAGCGCGAAGTGCTTCACCGTGGCGATCACATTATGCGCCTGGATGCCGGTGCCCATCGCCGCGCCCATCACGCCGAGGTGCCAGGGATCCTCGCCATAGGTCTCCTGCGCGCGGCCCCAGGCCGGGTGGCGCAGCAGGTTGATGCAGACCGCGCCCGAGAAGCTGCAACCCTGCGCGCGCGCTTCCACGCCCATCACTTCGCCGACGCGCCGCTCCAGCGCCGCATCGAAGGTGGCGCCGCGCGCCATGGTGCAGGGGAAGCAGGTCGAGCCGACCCGAGTGACGCCGCGCGGGCCATCGGTGAACATCAGCGGCGGAATGCCCAGCCGCTCAACGCCGCCACCGGCGCGATAGGGCCGCGCACCCCAGATCCGGTCATCCTCGGCAAGCGCGTCGAAGAAGCCCTTGCCGGACATCATCGCGACTTTCTCTTCGAGGGTCAGCTCGGCAAGCACCCGCGCCACCAGTGCATCGATTTCCTGCGCACCGGCGCCCCTGGCCGGCATCCAGCCCGATGTTGCGCCTTCTTTTTCCGAAATCGATCCCACGCGCGCCCTCTCCATTCTGCTTGTCGCCGGCATGATATTTCACGCTAGAATTAGCGCTAAAGCATACAAGCCGCATCTTGGAAAGATCGAAAGCGCCAAATCGGGGCTGGCGCGCCTTGCAATGTTGGATTTCGCCTGCTCGGCTTGCGCGGCCGGCTCTAGAGGGCGGCCGCTCTTTGAAGCTGCAGGAAGAATAGGATCACGCGCACGCAACGATCTTTCGAGACGCAGCGCGCTTCCGAGAAAATAGGGAAAATAGCGGCCCGCAAAACCCGCTCCTGGCCTGTACTTTTATGTACTTCCGCGAGTCGCTGCCCTCTCGCTGTAGGATCAGGCCGTCCAGGCGCCGATGTCCGGCTCCTGCCCTATCAGCGCCAGGCCATGCGCGATCGAAGTAAGCTCGCCGCCGGTCGCCAGCTTCTCGGTGCCGAAGCGCTCGGCGAACAGCCGGCGGACGCGCGGGGTCAGCGAGGTGCCGCCGGTCAGGAACACGCGGTCGATCGCCTGCGGCTCGGTACCCGCCATGGTCAGCGCGCGGTCCACCGCCGCTTCGATCCGGGCGATGTCGGGCGCGATCCAGTCCTCGAACTCGGTGCGGGTCACATCGGCCTCGATCGCCAGCTCACCGCCCTCGAAATGGAAGTGCGCCGCCTCGTCCGAAGACAACGCCCGCTTGAGCGCGCCGATCGCGTGATAGAGCTGATAGCCGAGCTCGCCTTCGATCACCGCGATCATCCGGCCGATCGCCTCGGGATCGAGCGCGGCGCGCTTGAGCTTCTCCAGCTCGGCCAGCGTCTTGCGGTTGCGCATCAGCGCCAGGCGCGACCAGTCGGAAAAGTCGGTGAACCAGCCGCCGGGGATATCGAGGATCTTGTCGAACGAGCGATAGCTGCCGCCCTTGCCGAGCAAAGGCAGCACGAGATGCTCGACGATGCGCTGGTCGAACCGGTCGCCGGCGATGCCGACACCGGCATGGGCGAGCGGCACGCAGCGCCGCGCCGCGCCCGGCACCTCGATCCGCACCACCGAGAAGTCGCTGGTGCCGCCGCCGAAATCGGCGACCAGCACCGTCGCCGGCTCCTCGATCCGCGAGGCATAGCTGAACGCGGCGCCCAGCGGCTCGTAGACATAGTGGATCTCGGCGCCGAAGCCGGCGAACATCATGTCATAGCGCTGGCGGGCCAGCGCCTCGTCGGGCCGGCTGCCGGCATATTCGACCGGACGGCCGACCACGACGCGCTGCGCACCGCCGTCCAGCACCCCGCCGGCCCGCGCGGCCATCAGGCCGAGGAAGGTGCGGCCCATTTCCTCGAAGCGCAGCCGCTTTTCGAAGACGATCGCATGCTCGAAGCTGGCGCTCGCCGCGACCGACTTGAACGACTGGAGGAAGCGGCTGCCCTCCGGAAACTCCAGATACTCGGCAATCGCCCAGGGACCGGCCGCCACCGCCATCCCGCCGCGCACATCCCCGTCCTGCCAGAAGCACAGCGCCGATCGGAACACCGGATCGGCGCGCTCCGGCCCGGCGAGCTGGACGAGCTCGGAGCTGCCATCACGGGCAAGCGCCGCGACGGAATTGGTGGTGCCGAAATCGAAGCCAAGGGCGGGGAGTTGAGTCATGGTCGGGCGCCTCTATCGCCCTGCACCGTATCTGCACAGCCTCTCCACCGGCTTCGGCGTGCCGGCTGGACTTCGATGGCCGATCCCGACTCCCGAACCTGGGAGACCCGCATGGCGCACCGCTACCTTTTCCTGCTCAAGATCCCCGCCGCGATCCTGATGATCGTCGCGGCCGACCAGCTGCTGCTGAACGGCGAAATGGGATCCTGGTTCGGCGGCTTGGCGCTTGGCTGGATCGGCCTGTTGCTCGCCGTCCGCCCGGCGCTGCGCAGGCCTGCCAGCCTGGTCGCGCTGGCAATCGCGGCGGGCTTCGCGTTGGTGCTGGCCTATGATCCATGGCCGCTTGGCTGGGCATTGTTCTGGAGCGCGCTGTCGATCGCGGTGCTGATGCCGCGGATCGGCCGGTTCGACGATGCCGGGCGCTGGGGCCTGCGCCTGCTCGCCCACGGCGCCAGTGGCCCGCTGACTCCGCTGCTCGACCTGGTCCGCCTTTCCCGCCTCGGCCCGCAGCGCGGCGGGCCGGCCCTGGCCAACCTGCTTACCCTGGTGGTGCTGCCACTGGCGATGACCGGCCTGTTCGTCGCCCTGTTCGCCAGCGCCAACCCGATCATCGCCGAGACGCTGGGCCGGGTCCGCCTGCCCTGGTTCGGTGAGGTCGTCTTCTGGGGGATGACCCTGGTGGTGGTCTGGCCGAGCCTGCGCCCCGCGCGCTGGGCGACCCGCATCGCCACCCTGGTACCACGCACCGGGATGCCCTTGCCGAGCATCCCCGCCGCATCGCTGCGCTTCTCGCTGCTGCTCTTCAACCTGGTGTTCGCGGTCCAGAACGGGCTCGACCTCGCCTTTCTGTGGAGCGGCGCGCCGCTGCCCAAGGGGATGACGCTGGCGGATTATGCCCATCGCGGCGCGTACCCGCTGATCGCCACGGCCCTGCTCGCCGGACTGTTCGTGCTGATAGCGCTCCGCCCCGGCTCGGCGAGCGCCGCCAACCCCGCCATCCGCCGGCTGGTGGTGCTGTGGGTGGCGCAAAACCTGTTGCTCGTCGCCTCCTCGATCCTGCGCACGCTCGACTATGTCGAAGCCTATTCGCTCACCGCCTTCCGCATCGCCGCGCTCGCCTGGATGGGGCTGGTGGCGATCGGGCTGGCGCTGATCTGCTGGCGGATGCTCGCCGGCAGGAGCGCCGCCTGGCTGGTCAACGCCAATGCGCTGGCGGCCGTGCTGGTGCTGACGGCAGCCAGCATCGTCGATCTCGACGCCAGCGCCGCCGCCTGGAATGTCCGGCACGCCCGCGAAGTCGGCGGGCGCGGGGTGCAGCTCGACCTTTGCTATTTGTCGCGCAGCGGTTCCTCCTCGCTGGTTTCGCTGGTCGAGCTGGAACGCCGCCCGCTCCAGCCCGGCTTCCGCGACCGGGTGCGCTTCGTCCGCGACCTCCAGCTGCGGATGCTCGCCGATGCCCAGGCCGACTGGCGCAGCTGGACCTGGCGCGGCGCGCAGCGGCTTGCCACCGCCCGCCGCATGCTTGGGCCCAACCCGCCCGCGCCCGCTGCCCTGCCCCCCGGTGCCTTCCGCGACTGCGACGGCTCGGTGCGCTTCCCCGAACCGCCCGCCGAGCCCGCACCAACGCCGGCGACCGCTGCCGACGCGGCCGAGGCAGCGGCCCAGGCAACCCAGGCCGCTGTCGCCAACGCCACGGCCAATGCCACTCCGCCATTGACCGGAGCCACGACACGATGATCCAATGCCCCATGCCCCGCACGATCCTTGTCGCCGATGACGATCCCCATATCCGCCAGCTGCTCGTCTTCGCGCTCGCCAAGGCCGGTCTCGAGACGCTCGAAGCCGCCGATGGCGAGGAAGCACTCAAGATCGCCGAGACCCAGGCGCCCGACCTGATCGTGCTCGACATCAACATGCCGCGGATGGACGGGCTGGAGGTCTGCCGCCGCCTGCGCGCCGAGGGCGGGCTGCCGATCCTGTTCCTGTCCTCGCGCGACGACGAGATCGACCGAATCATCGGCATCGAGCTGGGCGCGGACGATTATGTCACCAAGCCCTTCTCCCCCCGCGAGGTGGTCGCCCGGGTGATGGCGGTGCTCCGGCGCACCGCCGCGCATGCCCCCGATGTCGACCGCGCTGCCCCGCCGATCCGCCACGGCAAGCTGGCGCTCGATACCGAGAGCTGGGAAGCGCGCTGGGCCGGTGCGCCGGTGCCGCTTACCGTCACCGAGTTCGGGATCCTGCGCACGCTCGCTGCCATGCCCTCCAAGGTGTTCAGCCGTGACGCGCTGATCGACCGGCTGCGCGGCCCGGGCTTTGCGCTCACCGACCGGACGATCGACAGCCATGTCCGCAACATGCGCGCCAAGTTCGCCCAGGCCGGCGCGCAGGACCTGATCGAGACGCGGCCCGGGATCGGGTACCGCATCGGCCCGTGTTCGGAAGGTTGATCGAAGCGATCAAGGCGCCGGTCCGGCGCTTCTGGCCGCGGCTGAGGCTGCGGACGATCCTGCTCGTCACCTTCGTGTTCGTGGCGGCGCTGCCCGGCGTCGGCGCGCTGTTCCTGCGTGTCTATGAGAACACCCTGGTCCGCCAGACCGAAGCCGAGTTGATCGCGCAGGGCACTGCCCTGGCGGCGGTGGCGAGCGCCGAATGGCCCGGATCGACCGGCCCCGAGCTGGTCCAAGAACCGCCCCGTGCCTCGCGGGGCATGGCGGGCGGGCCGCTCTCCACCATCGACCTGGGCAACGCGCCGGGCCCCGAGCGTCCCGAACCGGTGGTTGTGCCGGGCAGCGCCACATCCGATGCGCTGGCCGCCGCGGCCAGGCTCGCACCGCTGGTGGAGACGACGGCCGACGGCACGCTCGCCTCGATCCTGCTTCTCGCCCCCGATGGCCGCATCCTGATCGGCAAGGACGCCGGCAAGAGCCTGGCCGGCCTGCCCGAGCTGGCCTCGGCGCGCGCCGGCCATCCCCAAACGATGCTGCGCCGGCGCGGCGATTATCATCCCGAATATGCATTTGAATGGCTGAGCCGCGCCTCGGGCCTGCGCATCCATCATGCCCGGCCGGTGCTGGTGAACGGCAAGGTGGCGGCGGTGCTGCTATTGTCACGGTCGCCGCGCGCGCTGTTCCGCGGGCTCTATGAGGATCGCGGCAAGATCCTGTTCGGCATCGGCGCAATCTTCGCCACCCTGGTGGTGCTGAGCGGCCTGCTCTCGCGCGGCATCGCCCGTCCGATCGAGATGCTGAGCCAGGCGACGCGCGACGTCGCCCGTGGCGGCGGCAGCGTGCCCGAGGCGCCACCCACCGCCGCGATCGAGATCCAGGCGCTCTATACCGACTTCGCCACCATGGCCGACGCGATCGACCGGCGCTCGCGCTATCTGCGCGACTTCGCCCATGCGGTGAGCCATGAATTCAAGACTCCCCTCGCCGGCATTCGCGGCGCGATCGAGATCCTCGAGGATCATCACGCGGACATGGACGAGGCCGACCGCCGCCGCTTCCTCGCCAATGCCGGTGCCGATGCCGACCGGCTGGCGCAGCTGGTCACCCGGCTGCTCGAGCTGGCACGGGCGGACATGGCCGAAGCCGATGCGGACGCCGCCACCGATATCGCGCTCATCGTCCGCCGGATCGCGGATGCATGGGTCGATCGTGGGCTGACTTTCGTGGACGACCTGCCCGAACCGCTGCCCCCGGTCGCGCTGCCCCCCGCCATGCTGGAGGCGATCCTCGAAAGCCTTGTCGAGAACGCGCGTCAGGCAGGCGCCGGGAGGGTTACGCTGGTCACCGACACCGGACCGGACATGGTCCGCATCTTCGTGATCGACGACGGCCCCGGCATTCCGGAAGCGGACCGCGCGCGCATCTTCGAGCCGTTCTTCACCAGCCGCCGCGCCTCCGGCGGAACCGGGCTGGGCCTGCCGATCGCCCGGTCGCTGCTGGCATCGCATGGCGGCACGATCGAACTCGCACCCATCGAACACGGCACCAGTTTCGCGATCCGCGTGCCGATCGCTCAGCTCCAGCCGCCGCCCAGCGCCTTGTAGAGCGCGGTAGCCGCCTGCGCCTTGGCGGCGCAGGCCTGCTGGTCGCGGCGCTGGGCAGCGAGCAGCGACTGGCGGGCGCGTTCCAATGTGAGCTTGTCGTCTTCACCGCTGTCGGCACGGCGCTGGGCCAGTGCGAAGGCGCTTTGCTCGCGCGCGAGGGAGGCAGCGGCATCTTCGCCGGCGGCACGGGCGTTGAGGAAACGGTTGATCGCCGCCTCGCTGTCCGACAGCGCGCCGACCACCGCCTTCTCGTAGCGCGCAGCCGCGGCATCGGCACGGGCATCGGCGGCGCGGATCTGGGCGCGAATCGTGCCGCCCTGGAAGATCGGCCAGGAGAAGCTTGGCCCGATCTGGAGCCGGAAGGAATCACCCGAGACGAGATCCCCCGGCTTGCGTGCCTGCTGGCCAAGGCTGCCCAGCAGGCTGAAGCGCGGGAAGAGATCGGCGGTGGCGACGCCGATATCCGCCGTTGCCGCCGCGAAATCGCGCTCGGCGCGGCGGACATCGGGGCGGCGCGCGAGCAGTTCCGAACGCAGACCGATGAGGATCGCATCGGGGCTCGGCGGCAAGGGCGATGCCGTCTGCAGCTCGGGCACGACGTGCTCGGGCGGCGCGCCGACCAGCGTGGCGATGCGATAGGCAGCGGCGCTGGCCTGGGCGCGGGCATTGGGAACGGCCGCTGCGCTGGCCTTGGCGGCGCTGTCGGCGCGGTCGAGCTCAAGGCGCGAGGCTTCGCCATGATCGAAGCGGAGCTTTGTGAGACGCGCGAGCTCGGCATCGGATGCCGCCTGCGCCTCGGCGGTCGCGCCATCGGCCTGGGCGGCGCGGAGGTCCATATAGCTGCGCACGACCTCGGCGATCAGCGTCAGCATCACGTCGCGCCTTGCATATTCGGCGCTTTCCTCGCGCGCGGTCGCGCCCTGCATCTGGCGGGTGCGGCGGCCCCAGAGATCGACCTCCCAGCTCGCGTCGAAACCGAGATCGTAGAGCGGGAAATCGCGCGAAAAGCCGGGGAACGGGATGTTGCCGATCGGGAGCTGGCCATTGTTGCTCAGCACATTCTCGGTCGCCGATCCCTTGGCGGTAACGCTGGGCAGACGGCCGCCGGCGATCGCCTCGCGATTGGCGCGGGCCTCGGCGAGGCGGGCCTGCGCTTCCCTGAGATCGGGGCTGGAAGTCACCGCGCGCTGGACCAGCGCGGACAGCTGCGGGTCGCCGAACCGGTCCCACCATTGCAGGTCGACCTGGCCGGGCGCGCCTGCCTCCAGCCATTCGGGCGCGGCTTTGGTCTCGGGCGCGTGATAGTCCGGGCCGACCGTACAGGCGGAAGCCAGCAGCACGGGGAGCAGGAACAGCGGGGGCGAACGAGTCATCGGGTTACTCCATGCGCGCACGGAAGAGCCAGGCCGAGGCGGAGAGCGTCACGCAGGCGATCAGCGCGAGGGGCCAGAGCTGGTGGAACACCGCCGCCGCCGGCATCGCCTTGAGGAACAGCCCCTGGACGATGGTGAGGAAATAGCGGGCGGGATCGAGATAGGTGATCGTCTGCAGCCAGTCCGGCATGTTGTCGATCGGGCTGGCATAGCCGGACAGCAGGATCAGCGGCGTGGTGACGAGGAACACGCCAAGAAAGGCTTGCTGTTGCGTCTGCGAGGCAGCGGAGATCAGCATGCCGAGCCCGATCAGCGCGAGCAAATACATGCCGAGCGACAGGAAGAAGAGCAGCAGAGAACCGGTGAAGGGCACGCCGAACACCAGAGGCGCGACCACCAGATAGACGCTGCCGTTGATCATCCCGATGATGAAGGGCGGCACCATCTTGCCGATCAGGATCTCGTGGACGCGCAAGGGCGAGACCATCAGCTGGTCGAATGTGCCCAGCTCGCGCTCCCGCGCGACCGATTGCGAAGTGACCGCGAGCCCCGCGACCGAAGTGATGATCGCGACCAGCGAGGGGAGCGTGAACCAGATATAGTCGAGCGCGGGGTTGTACCAGTTGGTCACCACGCTGCCGCCCGCCTGCCCGCGCAGCTGGGGCGGGGCGAGCTCGGCGCCGAGGGTGCCGGCGACATTGGTGATATAGCCGGTGACGATCTGCGCCGCGTTCGAGCGGCGGCCGTCGAGCACCAGCCCGATCGTCGCGCTCTGGCCGCGGGCGAGCTGGCGGTCGAAATCCTCGTCGATCACCAGCGCGGCGATCACCTTCTGGTTGTCGATCGCCGATTTGAGCTCAGCCGGGGTCGCCAACCGCTTGATATGGCGGAAGTTCGGGCTGCCGGCGATGCGCTGGACCAGCTCGACCGAATGCGCGCCGGAGCTACGATCGAGGATGCCGATATCGACATTCTTCACATCGAGCGTGGTCGCATAGGTGAAGATGAACAGCTGCATCAGCGGCGGCACGAACAGCACCAGCCGCGACTGCGGATCGCGCAGCACCGCCCACATCTCCTTGACGATCATCGCGAGAAGCCGGCGCATCAGTCGAGGCTCCGGCGGGTGACGCGGAAGGAGAGCGTGAAAAACACCATGCCGAACAACAGCATGATGCCGATATTGGGCAGCAGCAGCCCCCATTGGTCGCCGGCGAGGAACACGGTCTCGAGGCTGGGGATCAGGTAGCGCGCGGGGACGATATAGGTCAGCGCCTGGATCGGCCAGGGCATCGAGCCGATCTCGAAGATGAAGCCCGAGAGCAGGAAGGTGGGCAGGAAGGCCGAGAGCAGGGCGACCTGGCTCGCGACGAACTGGTTCTTGGTCGCCGCCGAGATGAACAACCCCAACCCCAGCGCAGGCATCAGAAAAGCCGAGGAAATCGCCAGCAGGGCGAGGATCGACCCGCGGAAGGGCACGCCGAATATCCACACGCCGATGACCGCGCAGAGCGCCATCGAGGCCTGGGCCAGGAAGAAATAGGGGATGACCTTGGAGGCGATGAACTCGGCCATCGAGATCGGGGTGGCCATCATCGCTTCCATCGTCCCGCGCTCCCATTCGCGCGCCACGACCAGCGCTGTCAGCAAGGTGCCGACCATCGTCATGACATTGGCGATCGAGCCGGGAACGAGGAAGAATTTGCTTTTGAGTTCAGGGTTACACCAGTAGCGCGCCGAGACGATCACCGGGGCTTCGCGGGCACCGGGATTGCGCTCCAGCCCCTCGGCGGTGGCCCAGCTCGCCCGCACGCCCTCCCCGTAAGCCGCTGCGAAATTGGCGGTATTGGGCTGGGAGCCGTCGGTGACGATCTGGATCGGCGGCATATGCCCGCGCTTGATCCCGGCGCCGAAATCCTGGGGGATGACGATCAGCGCGCGCAGCTGGCCATCGACCAGCTTGTCGCGGACCTCGGCTACCGTCCGGGCCTCGGTCACCTGGAAATAGCGTGAATTCTTATAGGCTTGGGCGAGACGCAAGGCAGGCGCGCTGCTGTCCTGAACCACCAGACCGACCCGGGTGCGGGTGCTGTCGAGCGATACCGCATAGCCGAACAGGAAAAGCAGGATCATCGGCAGGACGAAGGCGATCAGGAAGGTCGACGGATCGCGCAGGATCTGCGCGCCCTCCTTGCGGACCAGCGCAGCCAAGCGCCTGAGATCGAAGCGGAACCTCATGCGGCCTCCCTCTCCTCGCGCTTGCGGTCGAACGCCTCGATCAGGGCGATGAAGGCGTCTTCCATCGTCGGATCGGGGGCGCCGGTGAGGCGGGCGGCTTCGGCCTTGAGCTCGTCCGGCGTGCCGGTGGCGATCTGCTCGGCGCGGTAGATCAGGGTCGCGCGGTCGCAATATTCGGCTTCGTCCATGAAGTGCGTGGTGACCAGCACGGTCACGCCCTTCTCGACCAAGCCGTTGATGTGCATCCAGAATTCCCGGCGCGTCACCGGATCGACGCCCGAGGTGGGTTCGTCGAGGAAGAGGACCGGGGGCTCGTGCATCACCGCGCAGGCCAGGGCGAGGCGCTGCTTGAAGCCGAGGGGCAGCGTGCCGGCGTTGACGTCGAGCTTGTCCCCCAGCTCGAAGATGTCGATCATCGCCTCGATCGCGCGCTTCGCCTGGTCGCGCGGCAGGTCATAAGCCCCTGCAAAGAAATCGAGATTCTGCCGGACCGAGAGGTCGCCATAGAGGGAGAATTTCTGGGCCATATAGCCGAGCGACGCGCGCGCCGCGGCAGCGGACTTGCGGAGCGACTTGCCGGCGACCGAACCAGTCCCCGAAGTTGGCGAAAGTAGCCCGCAGAGCATCTTGAAGGTGGTCGACTTGCCGGCGCCATTGGGTCCGAGCAGGCCGAATATCTGTCCCCTTGGGATGCGGAAGTTCATATCCTTGGCCGCGGTGAACTCGCCGAACACCTTGGTGAGGCCGTTCGCCTCGATCGCGCAGTCGGACGTCTCGGGGATCGTGCGATAGCGTTCGGCGAGAGCGGAGGTACCTTTCGGGCCGCCGCCGAGCCGCTCGATAAAGCCGTCCTCGAAGCGCGGATCGGCTGTGCGCACTTCGGTGTCCGGTCCGGCTGCAAGCGCCTTGGCATCGGGCACCGGCTTGCCGTCACCGACCAGCAGACGCACCGAACGGCCCTGAATCGTGCCGTCGATCACGTCATCCCGGTCGAGCGCACGGGTGAGGAACCGGCGGCGGCGGGCCTCGAACCCGGTTACCCGGATCACCCGATCGCGGACATGGCCGGTCAATTCGGCGGGAGGACCGTCGAACAAGAGCTTGCCTTCATTGAGCAAATAGACGGTGTCGCACTTCTCCGCCTCGTCGAGATAGGCGGTCGACCAGAGCACGCCGATGCCCTGCTCGGTGAGATCCCCGACCATGCTCCAAAGCTCGCGCCGGCTGATCGGATCGACCCCGACCCCGGGCTCGTCGAGCAGCAGAACCTGAGGAGTCTTCACCAAGGCACAGGCAAGCCCCAGTTTCTGCTTCATGCCGCCCGAGAGCTTGCCGGCCAATCGGTCCTGGAATCGGGCGAGATCGGTGAATTCCATCAGCCGATCGAAGCTGTGCTGCTGCTCGCTGCGGGGCAGGCCGCGCACTTCGGCGTATAGTTTGAGGTTTTCGAGTACGGAAAGGTCTTCGTAGAGCCCGAAACGCTGGGGCATATAGCCAAGGTTATCGAGCTTTTCCGAGGGGTTGCCGCCAAGGACCGAAACAGTCCCGGAAGTTGGCGCCATGAGTCCGGCGAGGATGCGGATGAGCGTGGTCTTGCCCGCACCGTCGGGGCCGACCAGCCCGGTGATGCGGCCGGGCTCGATCGCCATCGAGACGCCGTCGAGCGCGGTGGTGGTGGTGAAGCGCTTGGTGAGAGCGGTGGTGGTGGCGAGGGGTTGGGTCATCGTGCCCTCAGCCCGGTTCCCGCGTCACCCTGAACTTGTTTCAGGGTCCAACGTGCCTCGAGCGGTATCGCCGGAGGAGGGTTGGATGCTGAAACGAGTTCAGCATGACGGAATTTAGGGCGTGGGGAGACCACCGCCCTCAATCCTTGTGCTTCGGCCGAGCGCCGGGGACGGCGACGCTGACCGGCTGGCCCTGGCGCAGGCCGTGTCTTGCCCGCACCGTCCGGTCCGACCAGCCCGGTGATGCGGCCGGGCTCGATCGCCATCGAGACGCCGTCGAGGGCGGTGGTGGTGGCGAGGGGCTGGGTCATCGTGCGCTCAGCCAAGTTTCCCCGTCACCCTGAACTTGTTTCAGGGTCCAACGCGCCTCGAGCGGTATCGCCGGAGGAGGGTTGGATGCTGAAACGAGTTCAGCATGACGAAGAATAAGAGGAGGCAGCGGCGCCACGCCCCTCAATCCTTGTGTTTCGGGCGGGCGGCGGGGACGGCGACGCTGACCGGCTGGCCCTGGCGGAGGCCGTCATCGGGATCGTCGACGATGATGCGGAGCTGGTAGACCAGATCGGTGCGGAGATTCTCGGTCTCGACCGTCTTGGGGGTGAACTCGGCGCGGGGCGAGATATAGCCGATCGTGCCCTTGTAGCGCTTCGGATTGCCGTCGGCGGTGACGACCACCTGCATCCCCGGGCTGATCCGCGAGAGATCGCTCTCGGCGACATAGGCGCGCACCCGGAGCGGGCGCATGATCGCCAGGGTGAGCACCGTCTCGCCGGGCTGGACGATCGCGCCGGGCTCGCGGGCACGGGTGGCCACGGTGCCGTCGGTCGAGGCGAGCAGGCGGGCGTCACCGAGATCGGTGGCGGCGCTCTGGCGGGCGGCGGTCGCGGCGCGGACATCGGCGGCGGCGGCGGCGACATCCTCCTGGCGGCTGCCGGCGTTCATCAGCGACAGCGCCTGCTGGGCCTGGGCGAGATCGGCGCGCGCCTTGTCGCGAGTGGCGACGGTCTGCTCCCAGATATCGCGGCTGATCGCACCGGGCTCGACCAGGGGCTGGCGGCGGGCATAGTCGCGATCGGCATCCTGGGCGACCGCGGCGGCGGCGGCGACCCGGGCGCGGGCCTGGGCAATATCCTGCGCGCGGTTGCCGTTGCGGAGCTTGGCCAGCTGGGCCTCGGCCTGCGAGACCTTTGCGTCGGCCTGGGCAATGCGGCTGTCGAGCGTGGCGGCATCGAGCGTGGCGAGCAGCTGGCCCTGTTTGACCTTCGCGCCTTCCTCCACCGTGATCCCCGAGATCCGGCCGTTGACCCGGAAGCCGAGATCGACTTCGCGGATATCGACATTGCCGTTGAGCTTGAGCGCGCCATCGTCCTTCGCGCGGAACAGGCCGAAGCCGCTGGTGGCGATCGCGGCGATCACCAGCACGACGATAATGGCGAGGATCGCGATGCGGCGACGGTTCATGCGGGATTCTCCGACAGGATGCAGAGGGCGTTGGCGCGCAGGCGGGCGCGGAGCAGCGTGGCGGTCGGCTCGTCGATCGTCTCGACCGAGAGGATGCGGGTGACGGCGGCGCGGGCGACGCGCAGCACCAGCGACTGGCCGAACAGCAGGATCCCCATCGCCAGCACCTCGCGCTCGCCGAGATCGGTGCGGACGCGCCGGAGGGTGGCGACGAAGGTCTCGACCACGCCCTGCATCACGCCGGTATAGAGCCGGTCGAACGCTTCGGTGGGGTTCTGCTGCTCGCGGGTGATGAACAGCGCCCAGGCTTCGGTCTGCGGGCTGAGCATCATCAGCGCGAAGCCGTCGAGCACCGCGAGCAGCGCCTCGATCGCTTCCTCGCGGGTGCCGTTCTCGGCGACGGCACGGGCGGCGGCGAGCGCGGGCCCCTGGATCGCCTTGACGCTGGCGGCGATGTGATCGGCGGCGGCGAGATAGAGGCCGTGCTTGCCGCCGAAATGATAGGTGATCGACGACATCGCCGTGCCCGAGGCGCGGGCGATCTCGCGCGTGCTCGCCCCTTCGAAGCCGTGGCGGCCGAATTGCTCGATTGCCGTGTCGATCAGGATCTGGCTGGTCATCGCACCGAATCTTGTTCGTTCGAACGAACTAGTAAGGGATGCAGGGATGTGAAGCAAGGGGCTTGGAGTGGGTGTGCTAACCCTTGATTCGTCATCCCCGCGAAGGCGGGGATCCAGGGTGGCGGAGCGATGCCCTTTGTGACGCGGGAACCCCGCCTTCGCGGGGATGACGAGAAGTTGTCGGAATGACGCAGGAATGGAAGTTTCGTTCCGTGACAGCCTTTGAAGGCTGCGGTAAATCCACCTCGCCCCGCGTGACTGGCGATACGAGATGGAGCACCATCGGGAAGCGCGGGGGTGGACGCCGTTCGCCTGGGCACCCTTCCCTGCTGGAGGATATTGATGCCCGAACCGCTGCATATCGCTTTCCTGCTGTTCCCCGACGTGACCCAACTCGACCTGACCGGGCCGGCACAGGTGCTGTCGCGCATGGGGAATGTGACGCTCGACCTGGTGGCGAAGACCCGCGATCCGGTGCGCACCGATGCGCTGTTCGACCTGTTGCCGACCGCGACCTTTGCCGAGGTGCCGCGCGCCGACATCCTGTGCGTGCCGGGCGGGTTCGGCGTGGTGCCGGCGATGGAGGATGCCGAGACGCTGGATTGGTTGCGGCAGGTGGCGGCGGAAGCGCGCTGGGTGACCAGCGTGTGCACCGGATCGCTGCTGCTCGGCGCGGCGGGGCTGCTGCGCGGCTATCGATCGGCCTGCCATTGGGGATCGCGCGAGCAGCTTGCCTGGTTCGGCGCGGAGCCGGTGGCCGAGCGGGTGGTGTTCGATCGCAACCGGGTGAGCGGTGGCGGGGTGACCGCGGGGATCGACTTCGCGCTGGCGCTGACCGCGGCGATCCGGGGCGAGGCGCATGCGCGGTTCGTGCAGCTGAGTCTGGAATATGATCCGGCGCCGCCGTTCGATGCCGGGTCGCCCGAGCGGGCGGGGGCGGAGACGGTCGGGCAGTACCGGGCGATGGTGGAGAAGTTCGCGCCCGGGCGGGCGGAGACGGTGAAGGGGATCGCGGAGCGGCTGGGGTTCTAGCACGCAAATCCTCCCCCAGCTTGTCTGGGGGAGGGGGACCGCCGCCGAAGGCGGTGGTGGAGGGGCGGCGGTGGCACACCGCCGTCTGCGACGGCGGCCCCTCCACCATTCGCTTTGCGAATGGTCCCCCTCCCCGAGCAAAGCTCGGGGAGGATTTGATTCAGGCCAGCAGCTTCGCCGCGCCTTGCAGGTCCTCGACGAACGCCGCGAATTCCTCCTCCGCTTTCGCCCGGTCCGGCAGGCGGAGGAGATAGCTCGGGTGGACCGTCACCCAGCCGCGACCGCCATCGGGCAGGTCGAGCGCCCGGCCCCGCACCGCGGCGATCGTCACGGTCTTGCCGAGCATCTGGCGGGCGGCGGTGGCGCCGAGCGCGATCGTGAGTTCGGGTTTCACCAGCAGGCGCTCCTGCTCGTACCACCAGCGACAGGCCTGGATCTCGCCGGCATCGGGCTTCGAATGGATGCGGCGCTTGCCGCGCGGCTCGAACTTGAAGTGCTTGACCGCGTTGGTGACATAGACGCCGGCGCGGTCGATCCCGGCCTGTGCCATTGCGCGGTCGAAGACTTCTCCGGCGGGGCCGACGAACGGATGGCCGGCAAGGTCTTCCTGGTCGCCGGGCTGCTCGCCGACGATCATGATCCGGGCATCGGCCGGGCCTTCGCCGAACACGGTCTGGGTGGCGTGCCTGTAGAGGTCGCAGCGGGTGCAGTGCGCGGCTTCCTGGCGCAGGGCTTCCCAGGCGCCCTCGATATTGCCGCCGGGTCTGGGCTGGGTCGCCACCATCGCCGTCTCCCGCTGGCGCGCGGTTGCGACCAGCTCCTTGACCAACGCGGTTTCGGGCATGTTTTTCCAATATTTGCGCGGCATCTCCTTGAGCATCGCGCCGGTCTTGAGGCGAGCCGGGTTGAAGATCGAAGCGTAATAGGTCTTCCAGATATCCTCGACCGGGTCCTCGCCGGGGGCGTCCGCCTTGCTGGCGCCGGGACCTTCGGTGAGCGTCTCGGTGTCCCAGTGGAGCGAGAGCTCGGGGGTGAGGATCGACCAGCGCATCGAGGTGAAGCGCTCGACGAAGAAGCGGGCATTGGCGCGGACGATGTGATGCTCGGGCTCGAACCAGGCGATGTAGCGCGTGTTGGGCTCGCCGGTGCCGGGAAAGGGCTGCGCGTCCTGGACTTCGCGGAAGCGGACAAAGGCGCGCATTTTGTGGATGTCGCGGCGGACTTCGCGGGCCATGCCCTCGAGCCGGCGGACGAGCGGGTCGGCGGCGTCGGCGACGCGGTGGGGATCGCCGGCGAGCAGCGCGTAGAGCAGGGCGAAGCGCTCGAGGTCCGAATGGAGGATCGCCGACTGGGCGAGGTCTAGGAATGCGCGGGGGACTTTCAGCGGGCGCGGGGCGGCGGGGGGAAGGACGGCTTCGTCGGCGAACAGGTCGACAGGCGTGTCGCCGACCTGCCAGAGGATTTCGTATGCGGGGACTTGCGCCTGGGCAAGGCCACGCGCGGCATCGCGCCAGCCTTCGAAATCATCCTCGCTTGCCAGACTTACGACGCGCAAACCCGCTCCCACTCCGTCATCCCGGCGAAAGCCGGGATCTCGTGCCGCGGGCCGTTCGCTCCATTTGCCTGAGATCCCGGCTTGCGCCGGGATGACGGCTACTAACGCGTGGAAGCGGATTTCGGCATCGATTCGATCCACTGACGGACCAGCGCGACGCCTTCCTTGTGGACCGTCGCGCGGCCGAGCTCGGGCATGGCGATGCCGGGGTCGGTCGATTGCATGCGGTAGAGCAGGATCGACGCGTCGGGATCGCTGGGGACGATATCGAAGTCGCGGGTACCGGCGCCGCGGCCGGCGGCGGTGGGGCGCTTGAACAGGCCGGTCTGCTCGGGATCGCTGCGGGCGAGCTCGAGGAACAGGCCGGAGTTGGATGCGGCGCCCTGGGGGTTGTGGCAATGCGCGCAGTTGATCTCGAGCCAGGCGCGCGCCCTGAGGCCGAGCGGCGCGGCGGTGTCGTCCCAGCGGGCGACTTTGGGGGCGTCGGCGGGGAGGCGGTCGAGCATGCCGGCGGCGAGCAGCTGCTCGAGCTGGCCGGTATGGTTGAGATAGCGCGCCTTGATGCCGATCGGGACGACCTGGCCGGCAAGGCCGTGGCAGTCCTTGCACTGGTTCTGGTTGGGCACGGCGTAGCTGATGCTGTGCTGCTCGCCGGAAGGATCGGTGAAGGCGACGGGGATGCGCGTGCCGGCGCGCTTGACGTCGGCGTCGGTGCCGTCGGCGTTCCAGACATAGGGGATCGGGGTCCAGCCGCTGGCGCGGTGGAGGAGGACGCGGGTCTCCAGCGGCTTGAAGGTGCCGTTCACGCGGTAGCCGAAGGTCTTGATGAGCGCGGCGCCGATCGGAAGATCAAGCGGCTTGTCTGGGTCGTATTTCGCCTGGGTGCCGGCGGGCAGGTAGAGATAGCGCTCCTTCTCGGCATAGTCGGAGAAGAGCGGGGTCTCGAGAGTGTAGCGGACCAGCCGCACGGCCGGGGTGCGGGCCCTGAGATCGGTGAAGAAGCCGTAGTCGGACAGGTGCTGGGGCCAGCCTTCGGCGGTGATCACGGCGTCGTTCACACCGCTGGGGCGGCCGAGCAGCGCGGCGGCGAACAGGGCGGCCGCGCCGAGCAGCGCCTTCATTTGGCGGCGGCCTCCATCGCGGGCGGGAGCTTGAACGTCCGCCAGGGCGGCGGGATCTCGTCGTCGAGCTTGATCCGCTGCGGCTTGGCGGTCTCCAGCGGGGCGCCGAGGGCGAGCGCAAGCGTGAGCACGGGTCCGTCATCGCCGGTGAGCTTGACCTGGTCGCCGCCGGTGCCGTCCCAGAACACCGGCGGGAGCGTGCCGCCCAGCATCTTGGCGAGCAGCGCGCCGCCGGGAACCGCGGGCGCGAAACCGGCGCGGCCATGCTTGTTGCCGGCGAGGCGGATGTTGCGGGGATAGGGGTCATAGCCCTTGTCCTCGAACGGCTTGCGATAGGCGACGACCATGATGTTGGCGGTGCCGTTGCCGCTGAGATCGTTGCCGGTCACGGTGACGTCGTTCTCGGCCATGACCAGCACGCCGGTGCCGGTGGGGACGGTGGCGACGATGTTGCCGGGCGGCGCGAAATTGGGGGTGTCGTTGTCGATCACCCGGTTGCCGCTGACGGTGATCCAGCCGGCGCCGCGATTGGGCAAGGCGGGCAGGTCGAACACGAGTATGCCGCCGGTATTGTGGGTGGCGAGGTTGTTGGTGACCTCCGCAAGGCCGCTATTCTCGATCTCGATGCCGGCGACATTGTATTTGGCGACCGAGTTGCGGACGATGATGCGGTTGGACTGGCCGACATAGATGCCCGCGTCCGAGGCGCCCATCACGGTGACGCCGTCGATCAGCACGTCGCTGCTCTCGACCGGATAGACGCCGTACGCGCCGTTGGTCGCTTTGGGGCCGCCGGTCCATTCGACGCGGATGTTCTTGTAGACGATCCGGTCGGCGCCCTTGGACTTGATGCCGTCGCCCTTCGAGTCCTCGACCGCGAAATCGCGCAGCACGACGTCGTCGGACGTGACGAGCAGCCCCTCGCCTGCCCCCAGCTGGCCCTTGAAGCTGAGCACCGTCTTGAGCGGCCCGGCACCGCGCACCGTGACGCCGTTCACATCGAGGCTGAGGCCGTCGGTCAGCTCGAAGCGGCCGGCGCCGATGCGGACGGTGTCGCCGGGCTTCGCGTCGAGCAAAGCGGACTGGAGGCGCTCCTGGGCATTGGGGCCGGCGTTGACGACGATGTCCTTCGCCAGCGCCGGAGTCGCGGCAAGCAGTGCTGCAAGCGCACAGAGTCGAAGCATCCCTCTCTCCCTCTTTTTGGGAGATGATACGCCTTCGATCCCGAATTGACAGTCCTGTCAGTTACTCGCGTTCATCGCCGGGAGGATTGGCCTCCGCACGCGCCAGTTCCTTGGGCTTGCGCTTCTCGAAGAGCTTGCCGAGCGCTTCTTCCTGCGCCGCGCTGAGATGCTTCGCCGCGGTGGGGAACATCTCTTCCTCTTCCTCGTCGATATGGTGGAGATAGCGGTGGCGCATCTCCTTGAACTTCACCAGCCAGCCTGGCGAGGACATGTCGGTGTCGATCAGTTCGCCGAGATAGTCGTCGACTTCCTTGTGCTCCGAGACCGAATGCCGGGCATCCTCGCGCAGCTCGGGATCGGCGAGCATCGTCGCATAGAGCGCTTCCTCCTCGGCGGCGGCATGCGCCTGAAGCTCGAGGCGGAGCTGCTCGAACAGCTCGCGGCGATCCTTGCTGTCGCCCGAGGTCTCTCCGACGCGCTCGAGCAGGTCGCGTTGGCGGTCATGATCGGCAATCAGGTCTGCGAAGATGCGGGCGTCGGCCATGTGTCTCTCCCTTGGTCGGGGAGTCAGAACCGCTCAGGCCGCAAATAGTTCTAACTGCTCGCGTTTCGGCGCGACCAGGCTGCGCAGATCGGCGCGATCGGACAAGGCGACCGGGCGCCAGTCGGCCGCGACCAGGAAGGGACGGACCTTGGCGATCGAAGCCGTCAGCCGCGCCACGTCCGCCAGATGGAGCCGGCGCATCCGGCGGGCGGCGAGGATCGCGTCGACGGCCTTCACGCCTAGGCCGGGGACGCGGAGCAGCAGCTCGCGCGGCGCGCGGTTGACGTCGACAGGGAAGGAGTCGCGGAACTTCAAAGCCCAGGCGAGCTTGGGATCGATGTCGAGCGGGAGCATGCCGGTGGCGGGATCGGCGGCCGCCGCGACTTCCTTCGGCTGATAGTCGTAGAAACGCATCAGCCAGTCGGACTGGTAGAGCCGGTGCTCGCGCATCAAGGGCGGGCGCTGGAGCGGCAGGACCGCGCTGGCATCGGGGATCGGGCTGAACGCCGAATAATAGACGCGGCGCAGCTGGAACTTGTCGTAGAGCCCGGCGGCGCGGGTGATGATGTCGCCATCGGTGGCGGCATCGGCACCGACGATCATCTGGGTCGACTGGCCGGCAGGGGCGAATTTCGGCGCGGACTTGTAACGCTTGCCCGCATCGGCGGTGTCGTCGATCGCGGCGCGGACATCGCGCATCGCGCCTTCGATGCGCGGCGCCGATTTCTCCGGCGCGAGCCGAGTGAGGCCGGCCACCGTCGGCAGCTCGACATTGATCGAGACGCGATCGGCGTAAAGCCCAGCCTGGCGGATCAGCTCGGGATCGGCATCGGGGATGGTCTTCAAATGGATATAGCCGCGGAAATCATGCTCCTCGCGCAGCAGCCGGGCGACGCGGACGATCTGCTCCATCGTGTAATCGGAGGAGCGGATGATGCCCGAGGACAGGAACAGCCCCTCGATATAGTTGCGCCGGTAGAAATTGAGCGTGAGGTCGACCACTTCCTCGGGCGTGAAGCGCGCGCGGCGGACGTTCGAGCTCTTGCGGTTGATGCAATAGTGGCAGTCGAAGATGCAGCTGTTGGTCAGCAGGATCTTGAGCAGCGAGATGCAGCGGCCATCGGGCGCATAGGCGTGGCAGATGCCCATCCCCTCGGTCGAGCCGAGCCCGCCCTTGGGGCCGTTCGCGGCGTTGCGCTTCGCCGTGCCGGAGGAAGCGCAGCTCGCATCGTACTTGGCGGCATCGGCCAGGATGGCGAGCTTTCCGCGGAGATCGAGCTGCGACATTTGTTCCTTCTATGTTCCTGATATTGCAGTGTCCAGAGGGTTGTGGGAAGGGCGCGGGCAGGTTTGAACAAATCCTCCCCGAGCTTGTCTCGGGGAGGGGGACCATTCGCGGAGCGAATGGTGGAGGGGCCGCCGCGCAGACGGCGGTGTTCCACCGCCGCCCCTCCACCACCGGCTTCGCCGGCGGTCCCCCTCCCCCAGCAAGCTGGGGGAGGATTTTTGAGGGGCACGCATGCGGCAATTCAGGATCCTGCTGATCGCGCTGGCGGTCACCTGCCTGTTCGGCTTCGGCTTCAAGCAGCATTGCATGCCCGGCGGCTGGACCGACTCCGAGCAGTACATCACCGGCTGCTACAGCGACGCGGTGCCCTTCTGGACCGCGCGCGAGGTGGACAAGGGCAGGATCCCCTATCTGCAGACCCCGATCGAATATCCGGTGCTGACCGGGGCGGCGATCTGGATCGAGGGCGCGGCGACGCACCTGATCTTCGGGCGCCATGCCAATGACGCGAAGTTCCTGGGCGTGGTGACGGCGGTGAACATCGCCCTCGCCTTCCTGGTGCTGTGGATGCTGTGGCGCGCGGGGATGGACCGGCGGCGGCTGTGGTGGTGGGCGGCGGCGCCGCCGCTCGTCCTCTATGTCGGGCATAACTGGGACATGATCGCGGTGACGCTGGCGGTGGCGGCGCTGCTCCAGGCGCGCGAGAACCGGCTGGTACGAGCGGCGGCGGCGGCCGGGCTCGGCGTGGCGGCCAAGCTGTTCCCGGTGGTGATCCTGCCGCTGATCGGGCTCTCGGCGCTGTTCGAGCGCGGCAAGGACTCGATGCAGCGGCTGCGCCGGGCGGCGACGGTGACGCTGGCGGCGATCGCGGCCTGGGCGGTGGTGAACCTGCCGGTCGCGCTGATCGCGCCGAAGAACTGGGCCGAGTTCTACCTGTTCTCCCAGGCGCGCAGCGGCACCGCGGCGGGAAGCTGGGACGTGCTGGGCAATCTCGGCTGGCTGGTGCTGAGCATCGAGCAGAAGAACCTCTATGCGACCTTGGCCTTTGCGATCGGCGCGGCGGCGATCGTCGCGATCGGCTGGCGGCGGCACCGCGACCGGCTGTGGCTGCTGGCAACGCCTCTGCTCGCCTGGTTCATGCTGACCAACAAGGTCTATTCGCCGCAATTCGACCTGTGGCTGTGGCCGCTGCTGGTGATGACCGCGCCGCGCCTGCTGCCGGTGGCGCTGTTCGCGCTGGCGGGGATCGCGGCCTATTTCGCCGAGTTCTGGTATTTCGCCGGGATGGACGGGGTGTGGCCGGCGGCGAGCACGATCGACATCGCCTGGGCGGCGGCGGCGCGCGGCGCGGTGATGCTGTGGATCATCGTCGATTGCCTGCGCCGGGAGCCGCCGGAATGGGTGGGGCGGTGGCCGGTGCGGCACTGACGGCTCACTTGCTCCCCTCCCTGCAAGGGAGGGGCTGGGGGTGGGTTGCGAGCGTAGCGAGCCCAACTAGCCGGTTTGCGAAAACAGAAAAGGCCGGGCATCGAGCCCGACCTTTTCTAACCCACCCATCATCAGGTCGGCGATGCCCCCGGCATCGCCTAAACAGCGCGGGGCGCTGTTTACCTGATGATCCCTCCCTTGCAGGGAGGGGAATTGGTGCGAGCCAACCTTATGGCAAAGGCAAATTCTGTTCGGCCTTGCGGCGGGCGCGGGTTTCGGCGCGGGCGGCGGTGGCGCGCTTGACGAAGCAGCCGGTGCTGCCATTGGCGCCGACCGAGGTGCAGCTGCCGGTGCCGAAATTGCCCGCGGTCACTGCATCCTGCGAACGCACTGCCCAGCTCTCGGTCTGCTGCGGCGGGCCGCCCTGGTCGCGCAGGTTCGACGGGATGCGGAAACGCTCGGCCTCGTCGAGGCGCTTGCAGACCACGATCTCTTCGCCGTTGCTGTTCGTCGGGCACTTGTCCTTGCCGTAGATGATCAGCACGCTGTTCTGCGCCGAACTCTGCGCATGGGCAGCGGCGGGCATCAGCATCGGGACGGCGGCAAGCGCGCCCGCGATCAGGATCCGGTTCAACATCGGCTTACTCCTCTATGCCGTGCATCGGGGACAACGGCTGAACAAAGGCTTTATATCCGTTTCGATACCGCAATGGCAGCGCGGCAGCCGGCGCGAATCAGGGTGGAGAGCAAGGGATAGGCCGGGGCCTGTTCCGCGCCATGCTCCAGCGCCGTATCGCGGTGCTCCAGCTCCTCGTCGCGGAACTTCGCGACCGCTTCGCTGAGCTCGGGATCGCCGGTGCCCAGCTCCTCGAGCTGCTGCTGGTAATGGAGATCGATCTCGGTCTCGATCGCGGCGGTGCAGGCCATCGCCGCTTCGGGACCCATCGCCGCGGTGACCGCGCCGAGCGCGAAGCCGGCGACGTTCCAGAAGGGCTGGAGCGCCGTCGGGCGCACGCCGCGCCGGGCGATCATCGAATCGAAGAAGGCGCGGTGGCGCTCTTCCTGGATCGCCATGCCGGCGATCATCCGCGCCATCGGGGTGCGATCGCCCATCACCGCCAGCTGGCCGGCATAGATGCGCGTCGCGCCATATTCGCCCGCCTGATCGACGCGGACCATCGAGGACGTCCCCTCGCGCCGATCGCCGGGCTTCCAGCTCATGCGCGGCCCTTCCGCAGGGCGAGCGCGAAGATCGCCGCGGCGCCGGTGAGCGAGAAGATCGCGTTGAAGCCGGCCAGGCTGATCCCGAACAACGTCCATTGCGGCACGTCGCAGCGGATCAGCGGGCGGCGCAGCGCGTCGGTCAGCATGTCCATCGGGTTGGCGCCATGCACCTGGGCGGTGCAGGCGGTGATGCCCTGCCACCATTTATACTCGACCCCGGCATGGAACACGCCGATGCCGCCGCTGATCGCCACGGCGAGGCCGGCGAGCAGGACGAGGCCGAGCTGGGCGCGGCGATCCTTCACCAGGAAGGCCGAGAGCGCGATCAGGATCGCGGCATAATGCGGATAACGCTGCCACCAGCACATCTCGCACGGGACCAGCCCGAAGAATTCGGTGGTATGCGCGCCGCCGACCAGCGCGAGAGGCAGCAAGAACGCGAGCCAGCGGGCGGCGCAGAACGTGTCGATACGCATGGCTTACTTGCTCTTGGCGGCCGCGACCTGGGTCTTGGGACCGAGGCGGGAGATGGTCTGGAGGGCGTAGTGGAGCTGGAAGTCGTCCACGCCTTCCTTCTTCAGCTGGTCCGCCGTCTTGGCGAAGCGCGGATCGGTGCGCTGGTCGTCCTCGAGCACCGAATCATCGACCTTGTCGTTGTTGATAAGGTGCGCGCGCAGGTCGGCCTCGCGGATCGAGGGGCGGCTCTTATAGTCCGGATCGGTGAGCTGGGGGACGAGCAGGTCGGGCTTGATGCCGCCTTCCTGCACCGAGCGGCCCGACGGCGTGTAATAGCGCGCGGTGGTGAGGCGCAGCGCGGCGCGCGGACCCATCGGCAGGATCGACTGGACCGAGCCCTTGCCGAAGCTGCGCACGCCCATGACGAGCGCGCGGTGATGATCCTGGAGCGCGCCGGCGACGATCTCCGAGGCCGAGGCGGTGCCCGCGTCGATCAGCACGACGACCGGCAGGCCCTTGGCGAGGTCGCCCGGGATCGAGGTGATGCCGGGCTCGTTCACATCGGCATACCAGCGCTCGATATCGCTCTTCTCGCGGCCGCGCTGCGAGACGATCTCGCCATGGCTGAGGAACACGTCCGAGACTTCAATCGCCTGGCTGAGCAGCCCGCCGCCATTCTCGCGCAGATCGACGATATAGCCGAGCGGCTTGTGCCCGAGCTTCTTGTCGATCTCCTGGATCGCCTTGACCGTGTCCGCGCCGGTCTGGGCAGTGAAGGTGTTGATGTTGATGATGCCGACGCCGTCCTTGACCTCCCACTTCACCGGCTTCTGCACGATGATCTCGCGCTTCATCGTGAAGGTGAGCGGCTTGTCGGCGCCGGGGCGGACAACGGTGAGGGTGACCGCGGTGCCGGGCTTGCCGCGCATCTGCTCGATCGCTTCGTCAAGGCTGCCGCCGACGATGAACTTGCCGTCGATATGGGTGATGAAGTCGCCCGACTTCATGCCCGCGCGCGCAGCCGGGGTGTCCTCGGTCGGGGCGACGACCTTCACCGCGCCGTCCTGCTGGGTGACGGTGAGGCCGAGGCCGCCATAATTGCCGTCGGTCTGGATCTTGAGATTGTCGAAATCGAGCCCGTCGGCGAAGCTGGAGTGCGGGTCCAGCGCGGCGAGCATGCCCTGGATCGCGCCCTTCATCAGCGTGGCGTCGTCGACCTTGTCGACATAGTTCGCCTTCACCTGGCTGTAGACTTCCATGAAGGTGTCGAGCTCCTTGAAGCTCGACGTATCGACGCCGGCCATCGCGCCCGAGGCGACGGGGACGAGCGCCAGCGCGCCGACGGCGGCGGTGACCTGAAGGAACGAACGGAGCATCAACAACTACTTTCCGGAAACGCGTTCGAGGGGCAATCTAGGCCGGGATCGCGGCAAATGCACGGCACAATCAGCCGAGCAGGCGCGCAAGGTCCATGGGCTCGCCGCGGCGGCGCAGCTCGACGGTGACGCGCGGGGCGTCGCTGCCCGGGGCACGGCCGATGCGGGTGCCCTGCTGGATCTGCTGGCCGACGCGGACGGCGACGCCGCCCAGGCCGGTGACCGAGCTGGTCCAGCCATTGCCGTGATCGATGATGACGACCCCGCCATAGTCGCGGAACGGGCCGGCGAAGAGGATGCGGCCGGCGGCGGGGGCGATCGCATCGGCATTGGCGGCGCAGGCGAGCGTGACACCGCGGGCGCGCACGCCGGTGGCGGAAAGCTCGCCCATGCCGGTGACGACCGCGCCGGCGACGGGCAGGACATAGGGCGCGCCGAGCTTGCGGGACGGTGCCGGCGCGGCGCTGCCCGGACGGGGGAGCGGGCCGGGAAGTGCCGTGAGACCGGACTGGATCTCCGCCGCCTCGCCCGCCGTCTCCATCTGATCGACGATCTCGCGGGCGCGCTCGCCGAGCGCAATCGCGTGGTCCGATTCGACCAGCGCGCTGGAGGCGAGCTGGGCCGAGCGGGCGCGGTGATCGGCTTCGAGCCTGACCAGCGCGATCCGCTCATTCTCGATCCGCTGGCGGGCCTCGCGGAAGCTGTTGACCGCGGCGAGGGCATCGGCGCGCAGGGCACGGACGCGGGCAAGCTCGGCGCGGACGTCGCGGGTGCGCGCTTCGACAACGGGCAGGACGGTGCCGAGCACGGCGCGGACATGGACCATGTCGGCGGTCGAGCCGGGCTGGACGAGGCCGAGCACGGCGGGGCGGCGGGCCATCGACTGAAGCGCGGCGATCAGCCGGAGGATCGGCCCCTGGCGCTCGGCGACGCGGGTGCGCTGCTCGGCGAGCTGGCGGTCGACGATGCCGATCCGGGCGCGGGCGGCGGCGATGTCCGCCTCGGCCGCCTTGATCCGCTCGCCGGCGGCGGCTTCCTGGGCACGGGCACGCAGGGCCTGGTCGCGCTCCGAGGCGGCCTGGCGCTCCAGCGCGGCGCTGCGTGCCTGGGCGGCCTGGGACTGGGCATTGGCCTCACGCAGCCGGCCCTGCTGCTCGGCAAGGCCGGGCGCCTGCGCCGCCGCAAAGCTGCCGGTGGCGAGGATCGCGAAGGTGCCGGCAAGAATCGCGAGCGGGCGGAGCATGCTCCTAGCCTTCGCGATGATAGGGGTGGTTGGCAAGGATCGAGGTGGCGCGCCACAGCTGCTCGGCGAGCATCGCGCGCGCCATCATGTGCGGCCAGGTGGCGCGGCCGAAGCTGATGAGCAGATCGGCCTGGGCACGCTGGGCATCGTCGAAGCCGTCGGCCGCGCCGATCAGGAACCGCGCCTCGCGCACGCCGTCGTCGCGCCAGCTGCCCAGCCGCTCGGCAATCGCCTTGGACGGCAGGTTCTCGCCCAGCTCGTCGAGCATGACGATTCGGGTGGTGCCGGAAATGTCGGGGATCTTGCCGCCCATGTCAGGCAGCTCGGTGACCCTGGTCGGCCACTGGATGCGCTTGAGATAGCGATCGACCAGCTCGGCCTCAGGGCTCCGGCCGATCTTGCCGCGCGCGACGATGTGTAGCTGCATGTTATCTGCGCCTTCCGGCGCGAGCGGCACCGGCCCGCTCCCCCACCCGGCCACCCATATGATACTGCCGTCGGGTGGCC
>JAEXLC010000252.1 GCA_023445495.1 Pseudomonadota bacterium
TATTTCACGCCGGGCACCGCCTACTTCGAAGGATCGATGCCGGCCGCGCCCAGCGCCCGGCTCTACGACATCGTCCTCGATTTCGGCACCTATCAGATCCCGATGCGGTTGATCTCGGGGCAGCGCGCGGGGCAGTCGCTGCGGTTCAGCGTGACCGCGCCCGAATATGTCCAGTGCGAGCGCCCCACCGTGGACCTGATCGGCGCCCGGGCACCGAGCGGCACGATCGATCAGCGCGTCGATCTTCTCGTGCGCGCCCGCCGGCTGATCGCGCTGTGCGACAATCCCGCCTATGCCAATTATGTCCAGCCCAAGCTGGTGCTCAAATATTATGAGGCGAGCTGCGCGCTGGCGACCGAGGGCAGCTCCTTTGCGATCCACAAGGATGCGCAGGACCTGATCCGGCGGCTGCCGCGCAACGATGCGGTCAACCGGGCGCTTGCCGATTGCAACGGCCGCGGCACCGGCCGGGTGCTCAACGGGCAATGGAGCCTCGCGCTCGCCGCGCTCAACCAGGGCGAGCATGCCGCCGCCGCATCCGCCGCCGAAGACCTGCTCGCCAAGATCGACGATCCGAACTGGCAGGACGGGTTCGCCGCGCAGAAGCTCAACGCGGATCGCGTGCGCGAGCTCAAGGTGATGGCGCTGGTCGCCGAGCAGAATGCCGCCGCGCGCGCCGCGCCCGATCATGCGGCGCAGATCAACGACGCGCTGCTCGCCCTGCGCGGCAACAAGGATTTCGCCGTGGCAATGAACAATGTCGGCGTGACCGCGACGCGGCTCGGCGCCGATCGTGCCTATATCCAGGGGATACAGGGCGCTTCCGGCCCGAAATTCTAGCGGGCCGGCCCGGGGCGGTCAGCCCGCCTCCCGCCCGGCCTTGAGCGTCCGGCCCCACCAGGTCAGCTCGTCGTACAGATGTCCGGTCCAGCGCGCGTCCTTGTCGTCGGGCGTGAACACGCCGTCCGCCACCTTGCTCCACACGCCCATGATGTGCACCGATGCTTCCAGCGGCGCCATGCGCAGCTCGCGTGCCACCATCGTCGCCTGCTCGATCGATCGCGCCGCGCCATTGCCGCCATAGCCGACAAAGGCCACCGGCTTGCGGTGCCATTCGGCATAGACGAAATCGAGCGCGTTCTTCAGCACCGCCGGCAGCCCGTGATTATATTCGGGGCAGATCAGGATATAGCCGTCGGCGCTCGCGATCTTCTCCGCCCAGCGGATCTGCAGCGCGTCCTGATAGTCGCCCATCGCCGGTGCCCTGGCAAAGGCATAGAAGGGCAGGTTCCAGTCCTTCAGGTCGATCAGCTCGGGATCGAACTCCGCTCGCTGTGCCGCGCCCTCGACCACCCATTTGCCCACCGGCTCGGCCATCCGCCCTTCGCGGACGCTCCCCAGGATAACGAGGATCTTGAGCGGTTCGGCCATGGTCTTCCCTTCGTGCGAGTTGCGCTGTCCTACACGGCGCTCTTGTGGTTCAGAATGTCCGATGCGCGAACTTGCTCCAATCCCTCCTTTGGGCACCCTTGCCGTGCGGGCGGTGCCTGCCCATCTTCCGGAAGGATCCCGCGCGCGCATGCGTGGTGATTCAAGAGATTCAACATTTTCGCAGCGGCAGGTCTCGAAAGCTGCTGCGAATCACCGGGCTTCCCGCAACGCACAAATTGCTGTAGGGGCGCGCCAACTTATTTCCAGGATAGCACCATGAACCTCCGCAACGTGGCGATCATCGCGCACGTCGACCACGGCAAGACCACGCTCGTCGACCAGCTCTTCCGTCAGTCCGGCACTTTCCGCGACAACCAGCGCGTCGAAGAGCGCGCGATGGACTCGAACGACCTCGAAAAGGAGCGCGGCATCACCATTCTGGCGAAGCCGACCTCGGTCGAGTGGGAAGGCACGCGGATCAACATCGTCGATACGCCGGGCCACGCCGACTTCGGTGGCGAAGTGGAACGCATCCTCTCGATGGTCGACGGCGTGATCCTGCTGGTCGATTCGTCGGAAGGCGCAATGCCGCAGACCAAGTTCGTCACCGGCAAGGCGCTGAAGCTCGGCCTCAAGCCGATCGTCGTCGTCAACAAGATCGACCGTCCGGACGAGCGCATCCAGGAGGTGCTCGACGAAGTGTTCGATCTGTTCGTGTCGCTCGACGCGACCGACGAGCAGCTCGATTTCCCGGTGCTCTATGCTTCGGGCCGCAACGGCTATGCCAATGAAGACGCCTCGCTGCGCGAGGGCACGCTGCGTCCGCTGTTCCAGAAGATCGTCGATCACGTGCCGCCGCCGTCGCTCGAAGTCGATGCGCCCTTCACCTTCCTGGTGACGCTGCTCGATCGCGACAACTTCCTCGGCCGTATCCTCACCGGCCGCGTCCAGTCGGGCACGGTCAAGGTCAACCAGCCGATCCACGCACTGGACATGAACGGCAAGGTGATCGAGACCGGTCGCGCCTCCAAGATCATGACCTTCCGGGGTCTTGAGCGCGTGCCGACCGACGAAGCGAAGGCAGGCGACATCATCTCGCTGGCCGGCCTCACCGTCGCCACCGTGTCGAACACGATCGCCGACACTTCGGTCAGCGAAGCGATCCAGGCCCAGCCGATCGATCCGCCGACGCTGTCGATGCGCTTCGCCGTGAACGACTCGCCGATGGCGGGCCGTGAAGGCTCGAAGGTTACCAGCCGCATGATCCGCGACCGTCTCGAGCGCGAAGCCGAGTCGAACGTCGCGATCAAGGTCACCGAGAGCGATGACCGCGACAGCTTCGAAGTCGCCGGCCGCGGCGAGCTTCAGCTCGGCGTGCTGATCGAGACGATGCGCCGCGAGGGTTTCGAGCTCGGCATCAGCCGTCCGCGCGTGTTGTTCGGCGAGGACGAGAACGGCAAGAAGACCGAGCCGTACGAAACCGTCGTGATCGACGTGGACGATGAATTCTCGGGCACGGTCGTCGACAAGATGAACCAGCGCAAGGGCGAGATGACGGACATGCGTCCGTCGGGTGGCGGCAAGACCCGCATTACCTTCTCGGCGCCGTCGCGTGGCCTGATCGGCTATCATGGCGAGTTCCTGTCGGACACCCGCGGTACCGGCATCATGAACCGCCTGTTCGAGAAGTATGGTCCCCACAAGGGCAACATCGAAGGCCGCAAGAACGGCGTGCTGATCTCGAACGGCAATGGCGAAGCGCAGAGCTACGCTCTCGGCCCGCTCGAAGAGCGCGGCATCCTGTTCGTCGGCCATGGCGAAGCCCTGTACGAGGGCATGATCGTCGGCGAGAACGCCAAGACGGATGACCTCGAGGTCAACCCGATGAAGGCGAAGCAGCTCACCAACTTCCGCGCCTCGGGCGGCAAGGACGACGCCGTCCGCCTCACCCCGCCGAAGAAGATGACGCTGGAGCAGGCGATCGCGTACATCGACGATGACGAGATGGTCGAAGTCACGCCGACCAAGATCCGTCTGCGCAAGCGCCACCTCGATCCGCACGAGCGCAAGAAGGCCTCGCGCGCCAAGGCTGCTGCCTGAGGGCTTTCCTACAGAGTGTGATCTGTGATTAGCTCCGCCCGGTCCCCAGTGGATCGGGCGGAGTTTTTTATGCTGCTGGTTGCGTTGCTGATTGTCGGACAGGATGTGCCGGGTACGCTCAACCAGCCGAAACAGGCGGCCGACGGCAAGCAGAGTTGGTCGATCCTCAACGACCCCTGCACCAGCGGTCCGCCGCGCAAGCCGAACGAAATCCTGGTGTGCGGCCAGGGCGTCGATTCGGTACCCCGCCTGCCGCTGCCGGGGGAGCGCGGCCCGCCCGATCGGCCGATGCCGAGCAATCCGGATGTTACCGGCATCGGGGCGCTCAATGCCTCGATCGCGCCCTGTGCGACGCGTTCGGAGGGCTGCACCACCGGCATCAACATCTTCGGCATGGGAACCGCGCTGATCCGCGGCATCGGGAAGATCGTCGATCCGAACAGCTGCTGCGAGGAGCCGGGCGAATCGACCAATCCGGTCAAGCTGGTCGGCGACGCGATCGGCGGGGTGGGGCGGGCGTTCCGGAAGAAACCGGACAAGACCGGCCGTGTCGCGATCGACCTGAACAACCTCCCGCCACCAGAACCCGTGGCGCTGCGCGACATCGAAGTCCAACTGCCCTTTCCTTGACCATTGGCACCGGTGTCATCTAGCCTCGTGGCAAAGAAGATTCGGGAGAATATGGATGTCGAAATGGATGCTCGCCGGGCTTGGCCTGGCGCTTTCTCCTGTGTCGGCACAGGCACAGACGGTGCCGCAGGCCGCGCCTGCGGATCGTCCGCCGGCGGTGCCGATCAAGGCCTCGAAGATCATCCTGGTCGGCGATTCGACCACCCAGGTGCTGTCGGGATGGGGCGGCAGCTTCTGCGCCTATCATGTCACCAGCTTCGCAGCCTGCGTGAACCTGGCGCGGGGTGGGCGCAGCACCTATAGTTACCGGGCGGAGGGCAGCTGGGATCTGGCGCTGGCCGAGATGAAGACGCCGGGTTTCGTGAAGACCTGGGTCCTCATCCAGTTCGGCCATAACGACCAGCCGGGCAAGCCTGGCCGCTCGACCGATCTCGCCACCGAGTTTCCCGCGAATCTGCGGCGATACGTGGCGGAAGCGCGTGCCGCCGGCGCCGAGCCGATCCTGCTCACGCCATTGACGCGCCGCCAGTTCAAGGACGGCAAGCTCGACCGCGATCTCGAGCCCTGGTCGGCGTCGATCCGCAAGGTTGCTGCTGAGTTGAAGGTTCCGCTGGTCGATTTGAACAAGCGCAGCGCAGATGCTGTCGAAGCACTGGGGCCCTCCATGGCAAACCGCTTCGCCCAGGTGGCGCCGGTGCGCGAAGTTTCGGCAGCCGCGCTGACCGGGACGACGATTGCGAATCCCACCGCCGCCGCCGCCTCGCCGACAGCCCCGCAGAACAACGCCGCGGTGGAGCCGCTCGGCGATGCCAAGCTGGCCTTCGACTACACGCATCTCGGGCCGGTTGGCGCCGATTTCTTCTCCAAGATGGTTGCGGACGAGCTGGCGGTGACAGTGCCGAAGATGCGCCCGCTGCTGGTGCCCTGAGGGTTTCGG
>JAEXLC010000138.1 GCA_023445495.1 Pseudomonadota bacterium
CCGCCCGCGCCCCCCCCCCCCCCCCGCCCCCCCTTCCGCCACATCTTCAGACAAGAGGCTTCCCATGAAGCTGGTCCTGCGCTCGGGACTTTCCTGGTGCATCTGCGCCGAGCAAGCCGTGGTCGCGGACCTCGCGCGCGACCGCTACCTCTGCCTGCCGGCAGATCTCGACCGCGCGTTCCAGCGCTGGGCCGCCGGCAGCGACATCGGCGCGGATGCCGAGCAAGCGCTGGTCGAGGCAGGCATACTCGAGCCGGGCCACGGCGCGCGCGGTGTTTGCGCGTGGTACCAGCCCCCAAGGCATGACCATCCGGCGGAAGCCGCCAGGACCGGGCAATGGCGCTCCACCCTCTCGGCAGTCATCGGCCAGCTGCGCGCCCGGTTCTGGCTGCGGCATCGGACGATGGCGGACATCGTCGCACGGCTCGCCCGGGAACGCAGGTGGCCACCGCGCAAGTCACAAAGCGAAAAGCGCGCGCGCCAGCTCGTCGCTGCGTTCGGGACCAGCTCGACGTTGCTGCGTGCCGCAGACCAGTGCCTGCCGCGGGCGATCGCGGCCTGGCGGCTTTGCCGGCGCGGCGGGATCGACGCTGCCTTGATCCTGGGCGTGCGCCTCGATCCGTTCGCTGCGCACAGCTGGGTGCAGGCAGGCGATGCCGTCCTTGTCGGCGATTATGAGCGGGCGCGGCTCTACACGCCGATCCTGGTGCTGCGATGAGGCCGCGCTACCTGCTGCTAGTCGGGTTTCCGATCGATAGCGGACTGGTCCGTTATGCCGCGGAGCGGACGGGCCTGCGCATCGCGCATGTGACCGAGCGGTTCGCGGTGCTGGTCGATGAGGCTTGCCGCTCCCTGGAAATCGATGCGGACAGTATGGTGGTCGGCACGCTGTTTCACCGGCATGGACCGCCGCGCGCGACGGAGATGCTGGGCGAGGCGGACCGCGCGGCGCTCGTGCAGGGCGGGCGGGAGGCGCTGCTCAAGTCCTGGTGGGGTGGCTATCTCGGCCTGTGGTCGAAGGGGGACGTCATCCAGATCCTGCGCGATCCCTCCGCTGCGCTGCCCTGCTTCCGGGCGCGTTCCGGCAGCACTCAGCTGTTCGCCTCGGACGTCGAACTGCTCTCGCTCGCCGGCGCCGATCTCGGGGGAATTGCCTGGGACAGGCTCGGCCGGTTCCTATATTCCTCCGGCCTTCCCACCACCGAAACCGCGCTGGGCGGCGTGGGCGTATTGCTCGCAGGCGAAGTGCTGACCCTAGACGGCGCCTCCGAGGCGACGATGCGCGGCTGGTCGCCCTGGGATTTCGTCACGCCGCGCAGCGGGGAGGAAAGTGCCGCGACCGCCGAGCGGCTGCGGCGTGTCGTCGAGCAATGCGTCAGCACCTGGTCGTCGCTTTACCGGCACCCGCTGCTCAGCCTGTCGGGCGGCCTCGATTCCTCGATCATCGCCGCCTGCCTGGCGCGCGCGAACCGGAATGCAGCCTGCCTCACCCTGTATACAGACGACCCGGCCGGGGACGAGCGCGCCTATGCCCAGGCGCTGTGCGACGAACTCGGCCTGCCATTGGAGGCGTGCCGCTACGATCTGGCGCAGGTCGATCTGGGACATGCACTCGGTGCCCATCTGCCCTATCCGATCGGCCGCGCCGAAGCGCAGCCCTATGAAGCGGCGCACCGCGCAATCGCCGCCAGAATCGATGCCGATGCCTTTTTCAGCGGCAATGGCGGCGACAATGTCTTCGCCTTTTCGCAGTCCGCCGCGGCGCTGGCGGATCGCATGCTGAGCGAGGGCCCCGGGGCCGGCGCGTTCGCGACCTTGCGCGATATCTGCCGGCATACGAACGCAGGTCCGCTGCGCGTGACGCGCGCTGCGGTGCGGGTCGCGCGGCAACCACCCGGCTATCGCTGGAAGCCGAATCTCGGCTTCCTCCATCCTGACCTCGTCGCGCTGCGCGGGCTGGTGTTCGCGCACCCGTGGCTCGAGGTTCCGCGTGGCGCGCTGCCGGGCAAGGCAGTGCATATCGCCGGGCTGCTTCGTGCCCATCTCAATCTGGAGTCCGACCGGAGCCGGATCGCGTCGCTGATCAATCCGCTGCTTTCCCAGCCGATACTCGAGACCTGCCTGTCGATTCCAAGCTGGCAATGGCGCGAGGGGGGCCGCGACCGCGCGGTGGCGCGGGCCGCCTTCACCGGATGGCTGCCCAGGGAGATCGTCGAGCGCAGGGTCAAGGGCACCCCCGATCCGTTCTGCGGCGAAATCGTCCGGCGCAGACGCGCCGAACTGCGCGAGCGCCTGATGGACGGGCAGCTTGCCCGACATGGAATTCTCGACCCCGGCGCGGTCGAGGAAGCACTCCGGCCCGATCGACAGACGACCGGAGAGGAGAATGTGCGCCTGCTCGAACTGGTCAATGCGGAGGCGTGGACCGCGACCTGGTCGTCGCGCCTCGGCAATGAGCCCCTGCCGGCTCGGGCACGATCCACCGGGGCTGCATAAGGAGAAGACGATGGCTACCGACGACAGGAACCCGATCGACTTGGGTGCTGTGAGCACCACCACCCAGGGCGGCGTGACCGGTGTGTCCGACGGCGATTCCGGGTTCATGGTGTTCCCGGGTCTCTCCGACGACTGACCAGAGACCGAGCGGGCGCAAGTCGCCCGCTCGGCATCCGATGTCAGCCGAGGCCCAGCCTCAGGGTCGCGCGGACGTCTTCGCCGGCGCGCCGGGCATCACCTCCATCTCTCGGCGCAGCGCGTCCCAATGCGCGAGTTCGGAAGCACGGCCCGCCGGCTTCGCGCCGTTCAGCCAATAGTCGAACCAGTCGATCGACCGGGTGTAGACCGCGAGCCGGTGCGCGGGCTGCCATTTGACATGCCCTTCCCCGGGAAAGACGAACATGTCGATCGGGCGGTTCAGCTCGCGCAGCACGGTGTAGCTTTGCAATGCACTCAGTGCTTCGGTGTCGGCGACCTGCACGAGGATGGGGGCGCGAACCTGCCGTGCGTTCGGGGAAATGGCGATCTGCTGCCAGAATTTCCTCGCCTCCGGAGCGTCGTCCGTCGTCCGCGGATAGCCCATGGCATAAAATTCCCGGGCGGCGCTCGGTCCGACGCGCATCGCGAGATTGGTGTCCCAGCAGCAACTGCTCATCGCATAGGCGGAGAAGAGCTTGCTGTGCAGCAAGGCGAAGCCGGCGGTGGAGGAGCCGTCGCTGAGACCGGTGATACCGATGCGGCCAGGGTCCGCGACGCCGCGCGCAATCGCTTCGCGTACCGCCGCCTCGAGCGACTCGAGCACGCTGCGGCGGTCGGCGAACCCCTTGAGATTGACCTGCTCCATCTTGATGAAATCCGTCTGCCCCTTCAGGCCGACCAGGGGTGGGCGATTGAAGCTCAGGACCGCGAAGCCGCGATTGGCAAAGGCTTGGATCGGATATTCGTCGCCCGTACCGCCGCGAAGGAAGCCGCGTGAGGCATATTGCACCACCACCAGCGGGTAGCGCCAGCCCGGCACATAGCCGACGGGAAGGACCAGGTCGGCGAACGCGTCGAGGCCGAAACTGTTGCGCACGCGCAGGCGCTGGACCCTGCCGAGCGTCAGGCGCACGAATTCGGGGTTGGGATCGAAGAGTATCTCGCGTCGGCCATTTGCCGGATCGAGCCGTTCGAGCCGGCGCGGTTGGCGCGCGCCTTCGCGCAGGCAGGTGAGCCCGGGCCCGGTCGGCACGCAGCTGAGCAGGAAGTCGTCGGTGGCGTATAGCCGGCGGACGCGGGAGGCACCCGGCGTCCATTCGTAGATTGCGGTCGCGGCATTCGCCCAGCCTTCGCGCCGCATGAAGCGAACCCTGCCATGCACCCACCAGGGAAAGCTCGCATCGGCGCATTCGGGCGCGTCGCAGGCGAAGGTGCGAGCGCCGGTATCGGCATGCAGCCTGCCCCGCGTCGGATACAGGCTCGGGACTGGGACCTCCACCCAGGCCCGGGCCCCGGCGACCGTCGGCGTCTCGGTCCAGCTCCCCTCCTGCATCGACGCCCCGCCCAGCAGTCCTGCCTCGGCCGGAGCCGCTTCCCGGGTCGCGCCGCTGGCCAGGTCGAGGAAGTGGATGGACCTGGGGATCGGTGCCGGCGCGAAGGGCCGATCGCTGGCCGATGGCGCGAAGCGGTCGTCATAATGATAGCCGACAAGGCTTTCGCGATCGATGGCGGCGAGGGCGGTACGCAGCCCCGGCCGGGTCGCATAGACGATGCCGCGCCCATCCGCCGTGATCCGGAAGTCGCCGATGTCGTCGGCGCTCGTCGTCAGGGGCGCGCTGCCGCTGCCATCGGCGGCGGCCCGCCATAGCTGTACGGCCCCGGCGTCGCGCCGGCGATAGACGATAGACTGGCCGTCCGGCGTCCAGCGCGGCGTGATCGGATCGGCGAAGCCGTTTGGGAACTCGGCCTTGCCGCGGAAGTCATAGGAGAGCCGCAGGAACGTACCGCCACGGTCCACGACGCGTGCGAGTCCGCCGGCCCGGATATCGACCACTATCATGGCGATACAGAAGCTGTTGGTCGCAGGATCGCCCCGCCGCAGTTGAAACGCTGCGCGGCTTCCGTCCGGCGAGACCGAGAAGAGTCGATCATATTGCTGGTTGGGATCGACCGGCCCGATGTCGCGCAGGCGCACCAGGTCCCCGGGCACCAGGGCGCGCGCGGGCAGGTGCGCCCCGGACGGTACGAGGCCCATACAGTCCGGGGCGGCTCTTGCCGGGCTCGAGAGCACCAGCGCGGCAAGGGCTGTCAGGAGGCGACGCGTCACCATTGCTTCGTCACCGAGAAGCCGACGAACCGTCCGATCGGCGACTGGTTGGTCGAATCGAACGGGATCGAGGCGGCGGACGGATTGCGGATCGGATCCGGCGCCTCGTTCAGCAGGTTCTGCACCGTGAGCCGAAGCTCGAGGTTGGCGAGCACGCCATGGTCGATGGCGGGGCGGAAAGATCCGCTCAGGTCGAGCGTGGTGAAGGCGCCCACGGTCGATTCGGGCGGGCGGCGCCTGTCGAGCGTGCTGCCCGCATAGTTAAGCGCGGCGGCGAACTGCAGCGTCCGGGACTGCCAGCCCGCCGAGGCACGCGCACGCCAGTGCGGCGGGGTGAAGATCAGCCCGGCACGACCTTCATAGGGCTGGTTCGCCACCGGCTGTCGCTTGTCGTCGAGATAGCTCGCGGACGCTGCCAGCTGGAGCTGGCTGTCGCCACGCAGCGCGGCGCTATAGTCGATTGCGATATCGACGCCGCGGGCATGTTCGCGCGCGGTGTTGCGCAGGCTCGCATCGACGACCGCCGCGACCTGCGCTGGATCATAGGCCTGCCCGCTCTGGTTCTCGAGCCCGAGCGGGGCCCCGGCGATCAGGCCCTGCAACTGGCTGGCGCTGGGTGCGAAGGAGACGAAATTGGCCGCGGCCGGATTGGTGAACGCAGTCGTATAGTCGCTCACGGCGTTGGCGATGCGGCCTCGATAGTCGATGTCGAATCCGCTCGCCTCGATACGCAGGCCATCGAGCGGCTTGAACTCGATCGACAGCGTCGAACTGGTCGCGCGTTCTGCACGTAGGTCCGCGTTGCCACCGGCCACGAGCAGCACGGTCGAGCCCGCCGGGAGCGGCGGCGTCGGCTGCGTCGAGAACTGGTTGGCGCGCAGGAGGATGGCCTGGCGTGCCTGGTTGACCTGGTTCAGGGTCGGAATCTTGAAGGACTTGCCCCAGCTATATTTGAGCGTGATGCCCGGATGGGGGGCGTAGATCAGGCCCAGCTTCGGCGTCGCCACCTCGTCGATGCCGGCATAGCGTTCGTAGCGGACCGCGGCGCTGAGGCGCAGGGCGTCGAGCCAGGGCATGCGATTGGCGGCGCCGACAAGGGGCAGTGAAAGCTCGCCATAGCCGAACAGGCTCTCGCGCCGCTCGCTGGCGTCACGGGATATGGTCGTGACCCCGCCGCTCGTCGATCGCACATCGAAGTCGAGCTGGAACCGCCGATACCCGCCGCCCAGTGCGAGGCGCGCCTCGCCGCCGGGAAGATGGGCGAGCGGGCCCTCGGCACTCGCCTCGAAATTGGTGAGGTGGTTGTCATAGGCGGAGCGGCCCAGGCTCAGCCCGTTGATGTAGCGCTTCGCGTTGCTGACGGTCGAGCTCTCGCCGTCGGTCATCGCGAGGGTCGCTTCCCACCCGCCGCCGGGCTTGAAGTGCAGTGACGGCGTGACCGAATAGGAACGCACGACGGGCAGGCTGATCTGGCCATAGGTGGTCACCGGGGCCGTCACGGAATAGGCGACCGCCTTGCGCGACCGGCGATCGGCGAGCTCGGCGTCGAGCTCGAACGAGACCCAGCTCGCGAGATCCTGATGGCCGGTCAGTACGCCGCTGACCTGCCGATAGCCGCTGCCGAGCATCTGAGACGGGGCAAGGCCGCGCGTATAGTCCCGCTGGTCCGCATAGATCGGCGTCGCCTTGCTATAGTCGATCGCGGCCATGAAGCCGCCGCCGGTCCAGCGCGCGCCGCCCACTCCCGAATATTGCTGCTGGACATTGCCGCCCTCGGTCGAGCCGCCGATACGCGCGCTCGCCTGGATGCCGTCATAGTCGCGCCGCAGGATCAGGTTGGCGACGCCGCCGACCGCGTCCGAGCCGTATAGCGCCGAGGCGCCGTCGGTGATGACCTCGATGCGCTCGAGTGCCGCCAGCGGAATGGTCGAGATATCGACGCCCTGGTTGACGGCGTCGTAAGGAAGGCGGTGACCGTTGATGAGCGTCAACGTCGCGTCCGAGCCCAGCCCGCGAAGATTGAGCGTCGTCGAGTTATTGATGTTGTTGTATCCGCCTTGGTCACCGCCCCCCGCGACCCCGGGGTTTTGCCCTCCGGTAAAATTCTGCGGGATGATCCGCGAAACGCTCGCCATGTCCGGCAGGCCCTGTTCCTCAAGGCCGCGGCGCGTCATCACGATTACCGGCGAGGGGCCGGTGGCGCCGCGGATGCGCGTGCCCGTCACCATGATCGCCGGGTCGGTGCCGTCCTCCGCAGCAGCTCTGGCGCGCACCCTGATGACGAGCGCCCCAGCCTGCTGCTCGACGACGAGGTCAGTGCCCGCGATCGCCCGGCGAACCGCCTCCTCAATAGTGAACCTGCCCCGGATCGCCGGTGCCTGGCGGCCGCGGATATCGGCGTCGGCGAACAGGATCTCGCGGCCGCCCTGGCGGGCGAGCGCACGCAGCGTTGCGCCGAGGTCCTGCTGCGCCAGGTCGAAGGCGATCGATGCCTCCTGCGCGCTTGCCGGCAGGATCGCCATGCCGGCCGGGATCGCCGTCGCGCCGAGCAGCGCGGCGCAGAATGCTTTTCTCGAGACTCTCATTTCCACCCTCCCAATCGCCGAGCTTCGTGCGGCGTTGGGGGATTGACGGGCGGGCCGGCGGAATACGGGGTCGGACCACAAAATATTTTTCTTGGCTGACGGCCCCGTAACGACCCGAGGATTCGTCTCTGCGCGAACGGCCCGGCCCGCGTTTTCGGCAAGCCGGTCCGGACCTCGGCGTCGGGCCCCGTTCTTGACGGCCCGGCATTCTTCCGAACAAAAAGGGAACGAATCAACCTCTTGTCGAGTCTTGGACCTTCATGCGGCAGCCAGCTGTCATCGCCGATCTGCGTTCACGCATCGCCGCCATCGAAGGCGTAGGGCAGCGGCACGCAGCGGTGCCGTTCGGGATCGCGTCGCTCGACGGGCGGCTTCCGGGCGGCGGCCTGGCGACCGGCGCGCTCCATGAGGTCGCCGGCAGTGATGCGCTGTGCGACGACGCCGCCGCCACCGTCTTCCTTGCCGGCATCCTCGCCCGGATCGAGGGTCCGGTCTTCTGGTGCCTCAGATGGCGCGACCTGTTCGCGCCCGCGCTCGACCTGGCAGGCCTGCATCCGGACCGCGTCGTCCATGTCGAGGCGGGTAGCGACACGAACGTCCTGCTGGCGATGGAGGAGTGCCTGCGCCATCCCGGGCTCGCCGGGGTGGTGGGAGAGGTCGCCAAGCTCACGACGACGGCATCGAAGCGGCTGCAGCTTGCCGCCGAGAGCTCGGGCACCACGGCCTTCGTGTTCCGCCGGGCCTTCCCGGTCGATGCCGTCGCGGAAGGCACCGCGGCGGTCACTCGCTGGCGCGTGCTCGCCGCGCCCAGCGAGCCGCTCGGCATCCCCAGCCTCGGCCGCGCCCGCTGGGACCTGCGCCTCGAGCGGGTGCGCGGCGGCGAGCCCAAGTCCTGGATCGTGGAGGCCTGCGATGCGCAGGGTCGTCTCGCTCTACCTGCCAAGCTGGTCGACCGACCGGCTGCGGCGGACGAGCGGCGTCTCGCGAGCTGAGTCTCGCGACGCCGCGCCGGCCGGCGACCGGCCGCTCGTCACCGCGCTCCCCGATCATGGCCGCAAGATCGTAGCCGCGATCGATCCCGCTGCGCGCAGCTTAGGCATAGCGCCCGGCATGACCGTCACCAAGGCGCGCAGCCTGGCGCCCGGGCTGATGGTGGTCGATGCCGATCCGGAAGGCGATCTCGCCGCGCTCCGGCGCCTCGCCTTGTGGTGCTCGCGCTATTCCCCCGTCGTCGCCCCCGATCCGCCCCGGGGCATCTGGATCGACGTCACCGGCTGCGCGCCGCTGTTCGGAAGCGAGCGCGCGCTGCTCGAGGACCTGCACCGCCGCATCGCCGGCGCCGGCTTCGCGGTACAGGTCGCGGTGGCCGATACGCCGGGCTGCGCCCATGCGGTCGCCCGGCACGTGCTTGCCGGCCGGCCGGTCGCGATCCCCCCTGGCGACCAGCGCAAGGCGATGGCGCTGCTGCCCCTCGCGGCGCTGCGGCTCGAGGCGCCGCTGGTCGAAGGGCTGCGCAAGCTCGGCTTCGAGCGGATCGAGCAGATCCTCGCGACGCCGCGCGGCCCGCTCGCCCGCCGGTTCGGCCGGGTGCTGCACCAGCGGCTCGACCAGGCGCTCGGCCACGCGCCCGAGCCGATCGAGCCGATCTTCGCGCCGCGGGTGCCGCGCGCCCACCGTGCCCTGCTCGAGCCGATCGCGACGCCGGAGGCGTTCGGCCGGGTGATCGGCGACCTCGTCGGCGACATAACCGCGCAGCTCGTCCGGCTCGGCAAGGGCGCGCGCCGGCTCGACTGCCATTTCCAGCGCGTCGACGGCCAGGCGCAGGCGATCCGCGTCGGTACCGCCACGCCGACGCGCGACGCTGCCCATCTCGCCCGGCTGCTTCGGGCGCGTATCGACCAGATCGAGCCGGGGCTCGGCATCGAGGCGATGACCCTGGTAGCGCAGCTCGTCGAGCCGCTGGCCGCCGTCCAGGCCGATCTTGCCCGCGCCGGCCGTCGCGAGGCGGACGTGGCGGGCCTGATCGACACGCTCGCCAACCGCTTCGGCGAAGCGAGCCTTCGCCGCGCCGCGCCCTTGCCGGGCGGCATGCCCGAGCGGTCGGTGGCGACCTTGCCCGCGCTCGCCCCTGCCGCAGGCGCGCGCTGGGCCGACGACCTGCCGCGCCCCGGCCGGCTGATCGATCCACCCCAGCCGATCCAGGTGACGGCGATGCTGCCCGATCATCCGCCGGCGATGTTCGTCTGGCGACGCAAGCGCTACCGGGTGGTCCAGGCCGACGGGCCCGAGCGCCTGCACGGCGAATGGTGGCGCGAGGGCGGCACGGAAGCACGGGCGCCTTATTCGGTGCGTGATTATTTCCAGGTCGAGGTCGAGGGCGGCGGGCGCTACTGGCTGTTTCGCCTCGGCGACGGCGAGCGCGGCGCCACCGGCCCGATGACCTGGTTCATCCACGGTGCCTTTGCCTGATCGTGCCGGGACGGGCCAGGTGCCGGAACGACAACGGCCCGCCCCGGCAAGCGCAGGCGCGCCGCCTGCGTCCTCGCGACGGGCCCGGCGATGCCGCAAAAAATTCTCCGAAAGAGGTCTTGAAGCCGCCTTTGCAAAAACCATCTTCGCGTCGCCGGACGCGAAAACTCGGTCCGGCAGGACCTGAGGGCACCGGCTCTCTCCCGGTGCGCCTCGTGCTCAAATTGCTCATATGGAGGATTTGGATATGAGGACTTTCGACTTTTCGCCCTATCGCCGCTCGACGGTCGGCTTCGACCGTCTGTTCGACCTGCTTGAGGCAGGCGCGCGCGGCGAGACCGACAGCTACCCGCCGTTCGATATCGAGCAGGCCGGTGAGGACCGCTATCGCATCACCCTGGCGGTCGCGGGTTTCCGCCCCGACGAGATCGAGATCGTGGCGCAGAGCAACCAGCTCAGCGTGACCGGCCGCAAGGAAGAGGAGGAGGGCGACACCGGTCGCTTCCTGCACCGCGGCATCGCCACGCGCGCCTTCGAACGCCGCTTCCAGCTGGCCGACTTCGTCGTCGTCGAGGATGCGCAGTTCGACAACGGCCTGTTGCGGATCGCGCTCAAGCGCGAAGTCCCCGAGGCGATGAAGCCCCGGCGCATCGCGATCGGCGGCACGGCTTCCGCGCCCGCCAACGATCGGCTGGAGGGCCCTTCCACACCCGTAAGCGAGGCCGAGCCCGCAGACCGCGAAGCGGCGTAAGCCGACATGCCCGCCTGGCAAGGGCGGGCATGTCCCGATCGACCGCATCGAGGAGGATTCGACGATGACCGTCCATTTCCTGGGGCTGCTGCGCGATCCGCGGGAACTGGTCGAGCACCCGCAACTCGAGCCCGAGGTCAAGCGTGCCATCCTGGCGTCCTGGGCCTCGGACGCACACGCCGTCCGCTCGCAACCCAGGCTGCGCAAGCCGCCCGAGCTCAGCGATCCCGTCCCCGTGGGCGAGCTGCTCGCGGCGCTCCGCCAGCTCGACGCGGGCCAGCCCGGAGCCGCCTGACATGCCCGGGACGATCGCCCCGGAGATCGTCGCGTGCATCGCACGCGGCGGCCAGCCCAGCGAGGCCGATCTGCAGCGGGTGGCGGCGCACATCCGGCGCGATCTCGAGACCGCGCTCGGGTTCGGCAGACGGCCCGGACCATCGGCGCCGGATCGGGTCGCCACCGAGGCAATCCGCGCGGCGCGTGCCGCGCTGGAAGGTGCTCCCTGAAACAGG
>JAEXLC010000257.1 GCA_023445495.1 Pseudomonadota bacterium
CCCACCCCAAACCCCTCCCCTGAAGGGGAGGGGCTTATAGTGGCCCCCGGTTCGAAACCTGGAAGCGATTGCCGTCCGGGTCGTGCCCGTCGCAAATCACGGTATCGTCGAAGCGGATCAGCTTGCCCATCTTCGCACCCCGCGCGATCAGCTCGGCACGCACCGCCTCCACATCCGCGGCGAAGAAGGTGACCTTGTGCGGCCCGGCGTCATCGCCGCCGCTGCCGCCGCCCCGGCCGGCGTGGATCGCCAGCCGGATCGGTCCCGCGTCGAAATCCGCCCAGCCATCCTCTTCCTCGCGAATCTCCAGCCCGATGACGTCGCGATAGAAATCGCACATCCCGGCGAAGTTCGTCGTGAAGACGATGACCCGGCGGACTTCCAGCCGGATCACTTGCAGGTGTCGCCCTGGCCGGCGTCCAGATCGAGGCAGCGGCCGTCGATCTCGACCGGCACCGGCACATGGATCAGCGCCGCCAGCGTCGGGGCGATGTCCACCGTTTCCACCGACAGCGGCTGCTCGAAGCCGGTCATGCCCTTGCGCCAGAACAGGATCGGCACGCGGCGGTCATAGTCCCAGAAGCTGCCATGGGTGGCGATCGAGCCGCCCTCGGTGCCGGCGATCGGCGTGACGCGCGGCTTGAGCGCGACCACCAGGTCGCCCGAGCGCTGCGGATCATACGAGGCGCGGGCGCGCTCGAGCAGGGTCCAGGTCTCGGGCGGGGTGTGGACGATCGGGGTCGCCGCGATCTGGGCGCGGGTAAACACCGCTTCCACCTGCGGATCGGCCATGTAGCGCTTGATCGCCTCGGCCTGGACGCGGACGCGGTTCGCCTTGCTCAGGTCGGGCGCGAAATAGACATCGCCCGAATTGCCGCCGACCAGGACCGGCCCGGCAATGCCCAGCGCGGTGCCGATCTCCTGGCCGATCGCCTTCGCGCTGAGCCCCTTGGAGACGCGCGCGGCCATCGGCGCGGCATGCTCGCGGTTGCGCTCGGGGAAGTCATGGCCGCCATGGTCCGCGGTCAGCACCACAGCATAGTCGACGCCGGTCTTGTCGAGCACCGAGAAGAGCTTGCCCAGCGTCTGGTCGAGCGAGAGCAGCTGCAGGCACATCTCGCTGCCTTCGGTGCCCAGCGTATGGCCGACATAGTCGGTGGCCGAAGCGCCGACGATCAGCAGGTCGGTATGGCCCGACTGGCCGAGCTTCATGTCGGTCGCCAGGCCGGCGGCGGTGGCGGCGATCGCTTCGTCGAACTCGGGCGAGGCGCGGAAGGCGATGCTGTTGCCCGCCGTGCGGGCGAAGCGGCCGGCGCCGGCGCTGCGGTTCGGATTGAGCTGGAAGGCGCGGCTGCGCGCCTCGCAGAAGGGCGGCAGCGGCAGAGCTTCCTGCGCTTCGCTGATCCGCTTGGTCACGTTCGCATTCATCCGGGTGACCATCGCCGGCTCGGCGCGGCCGGCATAGGAAACGAAGGCCTTGCCGTTCCACCACCAGATCTCGTCGGTCTTGTGCCCGCCCATCATCACCGCGGCACGGTCCTTGCCCGCCACCGAGACGACACGGCTCTGCGGATCGGCCAGCTTCATCCACTCGCCGAGCGTCGGCACCTTCAGATGCTTGTCCGAGACGGTGTAGCTGTTCGAATTGCTGCCGGGCACGCTCTCGTCCTCGGCGCAATAGACCGTCTTGTCCTCGCGCGGGGCGCTGAAATCGGTCCAGTCATTGGCGATGATGCCGGTCTTCGACGGATGGTCGCCGGTCAGGATCGTCGAGTGGCCCGGGCAGGTCTCGGTCGCCGCATGGCTCTGATAGCCCGAGGGGAAGACCGCGCCGGTCATCAGCCGCGCGAAGCCCGAGCTGAACTGCGCGCGATATTCCGCGAACAGATCGGCCGAGAACTGGTCGACCGAGATCACCACGACGAGCGACGGCGCGGCGCGCGGGGCTTCGGCGGGCACGGTCTGGGCCGGCGGAGTCTCCTGCGCGGCGAGCGGGGTTGCGGCGAGCAGCGCGGCGGCTGCCGCGAGCGGACGGAACGACTTCATGCTTTGGCCACCTCCGGCGTGTGCAAATCCTGCCGGGATGCTATTGGGCCAACAGCTCTTCCACGGCAAGGACGCTCCATGACGGCGGTTCGTTTCGGATTGATGGCGTTGATGCTCTGGTTGTTTTCCGGCGTGGCGATGGCCCAGGCGCCGGGCGAGCAGCATGTGAAGATCGCATTGGTCGCCGAAAGCGACCATCCCGCGCCCGGCAGCGAAGTGACGCTCGCCTTTGCTTCGGTGCCCGAGAAGGGCTGGCACGCCTATTGGCTCAATCCCGGCGATGCCGGCTTGCCCGCGCGCGCCGAATGGACACTGCCCAAGGGCGCGACCACCGGCGCGTTCCGCTATCCGGTGCCGCAGCGGCTGACGATCGCCGGGCTGATGAACTATGTGTACGAGGGCCCCTTCGCGCCGCTGGTGACGCTCAAGATCCCGGCCGACGCCAGGGGCGCCTTCCCGGTGCGGGTGACGCTCAACTATCTGGTCTGCACCGATGCGATCTGCGTGCCGGGCAAGGCCGATCTGGCGACCGATCTCGAGATCGGCGACGGCAGCGTCTCGCCCGAGCGCCGCGCCCAGTTCGATGCCTGGCGCGGGGCATTGCCCAAGCCGCTGGGTGCCGAGGGGACCTATCAGGTGCAGGGCAAGGCGCTGCGCCTCGCCGTGCCGTTCCCCGCCGCCGCCAAGGTGGAAGGGGAGGGCTATTTCTTCCCCGCCACCCACGGCGCCTTCGACTATGCCGCCGCCCAGAAGGTGGTGCGCGATGGCGACCGGGTGGTGGTCGATACCGCAGGCCTCAAGTCGGTCGGCCCGATCGAGGGGCTGCTCGCGTTCGGCAAGCAGGGCTTCTGGGTGAAGGCAGTGCCCGGCACCGTCCCGCCCGCCGCTAGCGCCGCACCGCCCGCGCAGTTGCCTTGGAGCGGCGCGGTGCTGGCGTTCCTCGGCGCGGTGCTGGGCGGGTTGATCCTCAACATCATGCCCTGCGTCTTCCCGATCCTCAGCCTGAAGGCGCTGAGCCTCGCCAAGGCCAATGCCGAGGGCGGCAGCCCGCGTGCCGAGGCCTTGGCCTATACCGCCGGCGTGGTGCTGGTCTGCCTGGCGCTGGGCGGCGCGTTGCTCGCGCTCCGGGCCGGCGGGGCGACGCTGGGCTGGGCGTTCCAGCTGCAGGATCCGCGCGTGATCCTGGTGCTGCTGCTGCTGGTCACCGGCATCTCGTTCAACCTTGCCGGGCTGTTCGAGCTGTCCGCGCCCGGCTTCGTCAACCGTGCCGCATCGAAGGGCACCGGCGGTGCCTTCATGACCGGCGCGCTCGCCGCCTTTGTCGCGACACCCTGCACCGGCCCGTTCATGGGCGCGGCGCTCGGCGCGGCTTTGGTCCTTCCCTGGCCGGCGGCGCTGGCGGTGTTCGGCGGGCTCGGCCTCGGCATCGCCCTCCCGTTCCTGCTGCTCGGCTTCATCCCGGCGCTGCGCCGGTTGCTGCCCAAGCCCGGCGCCTGGATGGAGACGCTGCGGCGCATCCTGTCGGTGCCGATGTTCCTCACCGCGCTCGCGCTCGCCTGGGTGCTGGGCAAGCAGGCGGGCGTTTCCGGCATGACCATCGGCCTCGCGGCCGCGCTGCTCGCGACGCTCGGCCTGTGGTGGACCGGCCTGCGCCAGCGGCGGGGCAGGACGCTCGCCTGGCTGCCCGCGGGGGTGCTATTGCTAATCGCTATCAGTGCAATCGCCTGGGTGCAGACCGCGCCGGCGGAGGCAAAGTCGGTCTCCGGCGGCGAGAAGTTCAGCGAGGCGCGGCTGGCTGAACTGACCGCGCAGGGCAAGCCGGTCTTCGCCTATTTCACCGCCGACTGGTGTCTCACCTGCAAGGTCAACGAGAAGGCGGTGATCGAGACCGCGGCGGTCGAGAAGGCGCTGGCCGACAACAAGGTCACCGTGCTGGTCGGCGACTGGACCGATGGCGATCCGGTGCTCGGCCGCTTCATCGAGCGGCACAATCGTGCGGGCGTGCCGCTCTACCTGTGGTACAAGCCCGGCGAGGCCGAGCCGCGAGTCCTGCCCCAGATCCTGACCCAGGCCATGCTGCAGGACTTGGCCTCGGGAAAATAGGGGCGGGGGATCAGAAGAGGAGCGCAACCATGACTCGTCCTGTCCTGTTTGGAACCGCAATCGCCGCCGCCGTTCTGGTCGCCGCGCCGCTGCTGGCCGAGCCCGAGGTCGCCAGGACCGTACCCAATTTCCGCGCCTTCGACATGCACGGCAAGGTCGTCGATCTCAGCCAGTATCGCGGCAAGACGGTAGTGCTGGAGTGGAACAACCCCGGCTGCCCCTTTGTGAAAAAGCATTATGGCAGCGGCAACATGCAGAAGACCCAGGCCGCGGCGACCGCGCAGGGCGTGGTCTGGCTGACGATCAATTCGAGCGCCCTGGGGCAGCAGGGCCATATGAGCGGCGCGGAAGCGCAGAAGTTCGTCGCGGATGCCAAGGCGAAGCCCACCGCCTATCTGCTCGATCCCAAGGGACTGGTCGGCAAGGGCTATGGCGCCAAGACGACGCCGCATCTCTACATCATCGATGGCAAGGGCCAACTCGCCTACAAGGGCGGGATCGACGACAAGCCGACCGCGGATGTCGCGGACATCGCGGGCGCGCGCAACCATGTGCTGGCGGCGCTGGCCGAGATGCGCGCGGGCAAGCCGGTGTCGATTCCCGAGACGCGGCCCTATGGCTGCAGCGTCAAATACGCCAGCTGACGGCATAGCGTCTGCCCCCTTGTGCAACGCAACAAAGCGTTGCAGCATGCAACCAGTCGGTCTTTCCGGCATTTGGGAGGCGCATGGCAGCAGCGGGGGCGTTCGACGAAATCTGGGGGCATGGCGGGCCTGAGCGTCCGCGCGCCGAGTTTGCTGCGCTTTCGCAATGGCTGGTCGATACGGAGGCTGCGGAGCTGCAGCGCCGCCAGCAATCCGCCGAAGCCGCATTCCGCCAGCTGGGCATCACTTTCGCCGTCTATGGCGACACCGAGGCCGCGGAGCGGATCATCCCGTTCGACATCGTGCCGCGCGTGTTCCTCGCCGGCGAATGGCAGCGGCTTTCCGAAGGGCTGGTCCAGCGGGTCGAGGCGATCAACGCCTTCCTCGAGGACATCTATGGCGCCCGCCGGATCCTGAAAGAGGGGATCATCCCGCCCGAGCTGATCTACCTCAACGAGCAGTTCCGCGCCGAGGTGGACGGTGTACGCCCGCCGCACGGCGTCTGGGCGCATATCTGCGGGATCGACCTGGTTCGCACCGGACCGGACCAGTTTTATGTGCTGGAGGACAATGCCCGCACCCCCTCCGGCGTGTCGTACATGCTGGAGAATCGCGAGGCGATGATCCGGCTCTGCCCCGAGCTGTTCCGCGATTTCCGCGTGGCGCCGGTGGACAGCTATCCGGACATGCTGCTCAAGACGATGCAGTCGGTCGCGCCGGGCAACAATCCGCGCCCGGTCTGCGTCGTGCTGACCCCGGGCCATTTCAACTCGGCCTATTACGAGCACAGCTTCCTGGCGGACTCAATGGGCGTCGAGCTGGTCGAGGCGGCGGACCTGGTGGTCGATGACGATGTCGTCTGGATGCAGACGATTGCGGGGCGGGTGAAGGTCGATGTGATCTATCGCCGGATCGACGACGATTTCCTCGATCCGCTGGTGTTTCGCCCGGATTCGATGCTTGGCGTCCCCGGCATCATGGCGGCCTATCGCGCCGGCAATGTCGCGATCCTCAACGCGCCGGGCAACGGCATCGCCGACGACAAGGCGATCTACAGCTACATGCCCGAGATCGTCCGCTTCTATTCGGGCGGCGAGGCCAAGCTGCCGAACGTCGAGACCTATCGCTGCCGCGAGCCGCAGGCGCTGAAATACGTCCTCGATAACCTCGCCGATCTGGTGGTGAAGCTGGTCGACGGTTCGGGCGGCTACGGCATGCTAGTCGGCCCCACCGCCACCAAGGCGCAGATCGAGGAGTTCCGCGCCGCGCTGATCGCCGAGCCGCATCGCTACATCGCCCAGCCCACGTTGGCGCTCTCGACCGTGCCGACTTTGGTCGAGCAAGGTCTTGCCCCGCGCCATGTCGATTTCCGTCCCTTCGTGCTGACCGGCAGCGACGGCGTCCGCGTCGCGCCCGGCGGACTCACCCGGGTGGCGCTGCGCGAAGGCTCGCTGGTGGTGAATTCCAGCCAGGGCGGCGGCACCAAGGACAGCTTCGTGCTGCTGGATGACGGCGCATGAGGGGGCTGCTTTCTTCAAATCCTCCCCGAGCTTGTCTCGGGGAGGGGGACCATCGCGCAGCGATGGTGGAGGGGCCGGCGCAACGCGCCGGTGCCCGGCGCGCCCCTCCACCACCGCCTGCGGCGGCGGCACCCCTCCCCGAGCAAGCTCGGGGAGGATTGGGGGTGTTCTCATGCTGATGCTCTCCCGCACCGCCGCCGCGCTCTACTGGCTTGGCCGCTATCTCGAGCGCGCCGATTTCATCGCCCGGCTGGTCGAGGCGACGATCCGGCTCGACGCCCTCTCCACCCGTCCGGCCGGCGAGGCGGCATGGCTGAGCGCACTCGCCGTGACCTATACCGACGAGGCGTTTGCCGCGACCGGGCTGGAGATCAACCAGCAGAACGTCGCGCGCTTCCTCACGCTCGACGACAGCCATCCCGGCTCGATCGTCCGCTGCCTCGACATGGCGCGCAACAATGCCCGCGCCGTGCGCACCGCGCTCACCCGCGAAGCATGGACCGCGATAAACCGCGCCTGGCTGCTCTTCCAGAACCGCCAGACCACCGGCGGTTCCACCGCGACGCTTAGCCTGCTCGAACAGGTCAAGGGCGAGACGCGCGGCTTCGAAGGCGCGACCCACCGGATGATGCGCAACGAGGCGACCCTGCTGATCCAGCTCGGCGCCGCGGTCGAGCGGGCGGACAACACCGCGCGGCTGGTCGATGTGAAATACCATCTGCTGCTGCCGGCGGACGAGGAAGTGGGCGGGGTGGTCGATCGCGACCAGTGGAACACGATCCTGCAGACCGTCTCCGCCGTGAATGCCTATCGCTGGCTCTACAATGACGGGCTCCAGCCCGCCAATGTGATCGACCTGCTGATCAGCCGCGCCGAGCTGCCGCGCAGCCTTGCCGCCTGCATCGAGGAGGTCGTTGCCCTGCTCAACGCGCTGGCCAAGCGCACCGGGCTGCAGGGCGAGGCGGATCGCATGGCGCGCGCCCGCATGGCCCGCCTGCAAAAGACCAAGACCCATGACGTGATCGTATCCGGCCTGCACGAGCATCTCGAAGCGTTCGTAAGCGAGAATGCCCTGCTCGACGGCGCGATCGCCCGGCAGTTCAGGTTCATCTGATGCGGATCGCGATCGAACACAGGACGCATTACCGGTTCAGCGAGCCCCAGGCGCGCGTCGTCCAGATGCTGCGCCTCACGCCTTGCGACACGCAGGACCAGACCGTGGTAAGCTGGCTGGTCGGGGTCGATTGCGACGCGCGGCTGCGCGATGCGACCGACGGCTTCGGCAACTCCGTGACGATGCTCTATGCCGAGGGGCCGCTGGAAGAGCTCGACATTACCGTCACCGGCGAAGTGCTTACCAGCGAATCCAGCGGCGTGATCCGTGGCAGCATGGAGCCGCTGCCGCCGCTCTTCTATCTGCGCACCACCCCGCGCACCAAATCCAGCGACGCGCTGTTCGCCTTCGCGTCGGACAGTATCGGCACAGGCAGTGACGGGCTGGAGCAGCTGCACCGGCTCAACGCGGCGCTGCGCCAGCGCTTCCCCTGTGTGCCCGATCTGCCCGACGCCGGCTGCACCGCCGCCAAGGCCTTTGAGAGCAGCCGCAAGGCCAGCTCGCGCGATGTCGCCCAGATGTTCATCGCCGCCGCGCGCGGCCTGTCGGTGCCGGCGCGCTATGTCTCGGGCTATCGCGCCGAGGAAGCGGCCCGCTCGGCGCCGCATGCCTGGGCGGAGGCGCATGTCGAAGGGCTGGGCTGGGTCGGCTTCGATCCCTCGACGGGGCTAAGCCCGGACGAAAGCTATGTCCGCGTCGCCATCGGGCTCGATGCCAGCAGCGCGGCGGCTACCGGCGGCATGCGGATCGGCCATGGCCAGGAACAGCTCGACGTGGACCTGCACGTCGATCAGCTGGGCGTCGAGGAGTAGTTAGGCGAAAGCCGCCGCGTTCGCCGGCACCGGCATGGCGATCGCCATGTCCTCGTCTTCCAGCAGCGTCCAGCCATTGGGGCCGAGCGCTTCCAGCGGGCGATAGCGCGTCTTGTACGCCATGCGCTCGCTGCCCTTCACCCAATAGCCGAGATAGACATAGGGCAGGCCCGCCGCCTGGCTGCGCAGGATGTGCTCCATGATGATGAAATTGCCCAGGCCCGGGCGGCTTTCGTCATCGGCCAGGAAGAAGCTGTAGATCATCGACAGGCCATCGGCCTGCTGATCGGTGATGCAGGCGCCGACCAGGCGGCCGCGCTCGCCGTTCACCGACGGCTCGCGATATTCGATCACATAGGAGCTGACCGGCGACTGCTCGACCATGTCGGCATAGTCGTTCTCGTCCATCGTCGCCATGCCGCCGCCCGGGTGACGGGCGCTCAGATAGCGGTGGAGCAGCGCGAACTGCTCCTCGGTCGCCCAGGGCTTGCAGGCGGTGATTTCGAGGTCCGCATGGCGGCGCAGCAGCTTGCGCTGGGTGGCGTTGGGCTGGAACTCGTCGGCGACGACGCGAACCGAGACGCAGGCGGTGCAGCCCGCGCAGCTCGGGCGATAGGCGACCGACTGGCTGCGGCGGAAGCCGATGCGGCCCAGCGCATCGTTCAACTCGCCCGCATGCAATCCCGACAGTTCGGTGAAGATTTTCCGCTCCTGCCGCCCCGGCAGATAGGGGCAGGGCGACGGGCTCGTCACGAAGAACCGCGGAAAACGGGAAAGTGCAGTCACCCCTGATGCCCCTTTGCTTGGCCGCTACGTCCGGCCGATGGGGCAACTATGCTGCGGTTCTCGAAGGATGAAAAGCTGCTTTACCATGAAAGAGAGTTAACGATTCACCATTCCCGGGGAGAGTGGCGGCGTTAACCATCGGGCCGCGTAACACGCTGCCGAAAATGGAAAATTTGGCTGTGCGGCCCTTGTATCGGAATCGGTGAATCGTGTGAATCCAGCGACGACTCAGTTCGTCGCGCGTGTGATTCGCTTCATCGGTTTGGCGCGACTCGCGGTGTCCTGCGGAGTCGCGCCGGGCGCCCGATTTGCGGGGCCCGGCATGGCGATCGGTTCTGGAA
>JAEXLC010000313.1 GCA_023445495.1 Pseudomonadota bacterium
CCCCGCCCGGCGCCCCCCCCCCCCGAAACTTTCAGATCAAACGATCAACGAATCAGGACAGGCCCGCGCCGCCGTCGACGATCGCGCCGCCCGAAGCCTCGGCGTCACCCGCCTGCATGTCGCGCACTTCCGGACGCACCCACTCCGACCGCACGTCGGCCGAGTCGACACGGAGCTCTTCGGAAATATTCTGCATCGCATTTTCCCCTATTGAGCGAAACTTCGCTGGTCGTTCTTGGTAACTGAGACCCGAACTATAGGTTGCCCGCCAATTCTGTGCAAGCCAGCGCGCTAGATAGGGAAATCCCTCAAAGGTTACTGCGCGACGCGCGGCGCAGGAAATGGCCGACGGCGCTGCCCCGCAACAGGGTCATCCGATAGCGCTCGATAAGCTCCGGCTTCTCCCAGCCCCCCTCGGGAAGCTCCGCCGCAAGCGCCCGCATCCTCGGCAGGTCGAGCAGCGCGGCGGTCTCCAGGTCCTCCAGCCGGGCCAGGTCCTCGGCAAGGCCCTGCCGCCCCGCCGCGATCGATTCGTGCCAGTCCGCGGCCTGATAGCCGCGGCGCCGCTCCTCGAGCACCGACGCGGGCAGGCGATCCGCGAGCACGCGCCTGCCCAGCGCCCCGGGCACGCCACCGGCCAGGAACAGATGCGTCGGAAGCGAGAGGCAGAACTCGATCAGCCGGCGATCGGCGGTGGGATCGCGCTGGTCGATGCCGCTCGCACCGATCGCGGCCTTGAGGAAATTGCCCTTGTCGATCCGCCGGAGCACCCAGAGCCGCGTCTCGAAGCCATCCTTGCGCGGACGGTAGCTGGGATCGAGCCCCCGCTCGCGCGCCAGCCGGGCGAAATCGAGCGACCGGACGCGATCGGGATGCAGCGCCGTATAGTGCTCCACCCGGCCGCTCGTGGCCGGGCCGGAGCGCAGCCGCGACCATAGCCATGCCGGAATCCAGGGACCCAATGCCAGCGCGGCCACGCCGCGCCAGCGCATTTTCCCCTTGCCCACCAGCGCCCGGCCGTCGCGCCACAACTGCCACCACGCGCCCTTGCGGACCAGCTCGGACAGGCGCTCCAGCCCCGCATAGCTGATCGTCATGTTGCCCATCTCGCCGGTCAGCATGATCCGGATGCCGCGCCGCCCCGCTTCGGCGTTGATCGCGCTCCACCAGCGATCGTTGCAGGGATTGAGCAGCGGTCGGTCGAGCAGGTGGAAGGAACGGTCCCAGCCATCCCCCATCGCGCCGGGCGCGCTTCCGACCCGGACATGATCGATATTGGGATAGAGCGCCGCGGTCTCGGCCGCCAGCGGCCCCTCATCGGCGATGCGCCCCTTGGGCACCGCCCCCGCATAGCCCGGGCGCGGCACCGCGGTGAAGGCGGTCAGCCGTCCACCGGTGCCGGCCATCAGCCTCGCGGCGGTCGCGGTAACCGCGCCGCTGTCGAGCCCGCCGCTCAGATGGCTGCCGACCTGCCCGTCGGCGCCGCGCAGGCACGCGGCCACCGCGGCATCCAGCTGCGCGCGCAACGCCGCCACCGGATCGCTGCCCTGCCAGACGCCGATCGACTCCCGCGTCGGGTTCCAATGCCGGTGGGTACGCGCGCCCTCGCGGTCGATCACCACGAAATGCCCGCCTTCGACCCGGTCTATCCCCTGGAAGAAGCTGCGGGGCCCGGTTTCGGGCAACAGCGCCAGCAGCTCCGCGGCGCGTACCTCGTCGGGCGCATAGGGTATCTCGGCCAGGGCATGCAGCCCCTTGGGCATCGAGGCGAAGGCGACGAAGCCCTTGCCGAGATGATAATGGAGCGGCCGGGTGCCGATATGGTCGCGCGCCAGGATCAGGCGCTTTTCCGCGACATCCCAGACGGCAAAGGCATAGGAGCCGTAGAGATGGGCGAAGCAATCCTCGCCCCAGCGCTGCCAGGCGCGCAGCAGCAGGGCCGAATCGGAAAGCCGAAGCGCATCGCCGCGCGCCATTTCCAGCGCGTCCACCAGCTGATCGCGATCGTCGAGCCGTACATCGCCGACGAGCAGATAGCGGCCATCGTCGCTCTCGCACGGCCCGCGATCATAGCGGTCTTCGGGCAGCGTTTCGAACAGGCAGCGGCCGAGCGCGACGATGCCCCAATCGGCCAGCGCCTCGCCGTCCGGTCCGTAGATCTTCTGGGCGGACAACATGCGCCGGCACGATGCCGCCGGCGCCAGCGCGCCTTCCGGACTCCAGACCCCGGCCAGCGCCGTCATCGGTGACTTCCCCAAAATTTACGCAGATTCATCATGGCCCTGGCGCGGTAAATCGCACCGGGCGCGCCGGCACGCAAGCGACTCTCCGCGCCCGGCCTATCGGAGCTTCCTCGATCGGCACTTCCTACCTATGGATAGCCCGATGACCGGCAATGGCCACGAATACCGTCTCTTCGGACTGCCGATTCGCTCGGCCCTGCCCCTGCCCGAACTCGTACCCGATGCGCATGGCGCCGCGGACCCGGTCGAGATTCGCCTGGGCGCGGTGGCGCCGCCGCCGCCGCAGGACGCATCGACGCACTGGTTGACGCGCGTCCCCGACGGCGCCGTGCTGAGCGTGACCGATGTCGGCCGCTTCGCAATCCGGGAAGGCCGGGAGATCGTGATCGATCCCGACGGCGCCGCTTCGGAACGCAATCTCCGCCTCTTCCTGCTCGGCTCGGCGATGGGCGCGTTGCTGCACCAGCGCCGATTGCTGCCGCTGCATGCCAATGCGATCGACGTGGACGGCAAGGCCGTGGCCTTTCTCGGGCATTCGGGCGCGGGGAAATCGACCCTTGCCGCCGCCTTCCACGATGCCGGGCACGACATCCTGTCCGACGATGTCTGCGTCGTCACCCCGGATGCCGGCGATTTCGTCGCCCATCCCGGGATTCCCCGGCTGCGGCTGTGGCGCGACGCGATCGAGCGCTCGGGCCGCGAGACCGACGATTATGAGCGCGCCTTCGATGCGCTCGACAAATATACCGTGCCGGTGGCGATCGCGTCCCGATCCAGCGCATTGCCGATCGGATCGATTTTCCTGCTGGCGCGCGGATCCGACACGTCATCGGTCGAGATCCGCCCGCTTCGTGGCACCGCGGCGATGCGCGCGCTGATGGAAAACACCTATCGCGGCGGCTTCATCCCGATCACCGGCGACACGCGCGCGCATTTCGAAGCCTGTCTGGCGCTGAGCCGCGCCGTCCCGGTCTTCGAGCTGTCCCGGCCGTGGACCAGCGCCGATCAGGGCGAGACGCTGGCCGGAATCCGCTCATTCCTGCTTGAGCGGGCCTAGCGTAACCAGGCCATCGCGCGCGAGGCCGTCGAGCAGCGCAAGGACATCCCCCTCGCACTGGGCGGGCTCGACCTTGAATTCCTTCGAAAGCGACTCGCACAGGGTAGTGACCAGCATCGGCTCTTCGATCATCTTCCAGATTCGATAGGCCGTGGCGTTGAATCCATAGCATTTTCCATTGTCGATATGCAGGGCAACCATTTCCCCGTCGACTTCCGCTTCGAGCAGATCATTACCGCGACGTACCCAAAGCGGCTTCGCGTCCCCGCGATCCGTCATCCAGTCCTCCTTGTGCGTTTCGCGCGAGCCTAGTCATCGCATGGCACGGCGACAAGCGTCGCCAGCGTACCGTTCTTCAAGGTGATGACCCGGTCGCAATGGCGCAGCCCTTCGTCCCGGTGCGTGATCATCACGATGGTCGGGCGGGGCACCAGCGTGCCGATCCGCGCGAGCAGCGCCGCCTCGCCCGCGGTATCGATCGCGCTGGTCGCCTCGTCGAGAATCAGCAGCGCGGGATTGCGCAGCAAGGCCCGCGCCAGCGCCAGCCGCTGGCGCTCGCCGCCCGAGAACAACGCGCCGCGCTCGCCCACCACCGTATCCAGTCCGGCGGGCAGGCGCGCGACCAGCTCGCTCGCCCCCGCCAGCGCCAGCGCGCGGGCCAAGGCCTCTTCCCCGGTTTCCACCGCGGCCCAGAGGAGGTTGCGCCGAAGCGTGTCGTTGAACAGGAAACCGTCCTGCGCGAGATACGAAATCCCACGCTGCCAGCCCGGCGCGTTCTCGGGGGTGAGCCGGACGCCGCCGACCCGGATTTCCCCGGCCTGCGGCACGATCAGCCCGGCGAGCAGGTCGATCAGCGTCGTCTTGCCCGCGCCCGAATGGCCGGCGATCCCGACGAACTCACCCTCCCGGATCGACAGGTCGAGCCCATGCACGCCACCGCCACCCGCATGGCCGAAGCTGACGCCGCGAAGCGCGATGTCGCCTTGCAGGGGCGCAGCGATCCCCTGCCCGCCATCCTGCGCATCGCTGTCCAGCTCGCGAACCAATGCGTCGATCGCCTCGAAGCTGCCCACCGCGAAGAAGAAGTTCTGGGCGGCCTGCTGCACCAGCTGCGCGGGCCCGGCCATGCGCGCGAAAATCACCAGCAGCGCGATCAGCAGCGCCGGGGCAAGGCCGAACACGCCGAACCCGACGAGCAGCACGGCACTGCCGATCACGGCGCTGCCGATGCCGAATATCAGCCGGGTCCCGGCCTGTCGCTTCAGGAAGAGGAGCTGGCGTGAGCGCAGATGCGTCTGGGTCGCGTGGAATTCGCCGACAAAGGCGTCCTGCGCATTTTGCGCCGCCGCGGTCTTGAGCCCGGCGAGAAGGCTCGCCGCGCTGCCCATCAGCGCCTGGCTGGCGGTGAGCACCTCGATGCCGAGATCGCGCGCGCGGCGCTGGCCGAAGAGCAGGGCAAGGGCGCCAAGGCCAAGAACGAGCAGCAGGATCGCCGAGAAGCCGGGGGAAAGCGCGAGCGCCAGCCCCGCCTGGATCCCGAGCATCGCCAGCGCCACCGCGCCCTGAATCAGATATTGCACGCTGCTGCCGAGCCGCTGGATCTCCGTGCCCACCAGCCCGGAGACGCGCGCATGCCGCAGGCCCGCAACGCGCGGCCAGGGCGCGTCCGCCAGCGCCCGGATCACCCGGCTCCGCTGCGCCTCGACAAAGCCGGTCTGCAGCCGCGCCAGCGCCGTATCGCGCGCATGGAGAATGGCGCCGCGCACGATCATGACCGCCACGAAGAGCCCGAGCAGCGATGCCAGCCGCGATACCGGCGCGGCTGGAAGGAACGCGCCGAGCCAGGCAAACAGCGTCGAATGGCTCCATTGGCCGGTGGGATCGGTCACGACGAGCAGGATCGGCGCGAGCAGCATCAGTCCCGCGCCCTCGAGCAGCGCGCCGGCTGCAACGAGCATGGCCGCCCTTGCCGTCCCCTTTCCGTCCTCGCCCCGCAGCGCACCGACAAAGTGGGCGACAGCCCGCCACGGTCGCAGCGGTGCACGCCAATCGCGCATCCAGCCATCTCCTTGCACCTTCCGGCGTGATACGGGACAGAATGCGCCAGTGAAAGCGATTGCCGTCCCGGGCGGCATGGCGCATCACGCCGCGATGATACGGCGCCCCATCAAGGACTGGCTGATCGTCGCGGAGGCGGTGCTATGGCTGGCCGTGGCGCGCGCCCGGCTGGCGGTGACTCCCTTCCCCAAGCTCGCCCGGCGCCTTTCGAAGCCCAATCCCGGCT
>JAEXLC010000322.1 GCA_023445495.1 Pseudomonadota bacterium
CCCCGCCCGCCGCCCCCCCCCGCCACCAGTTGCTCACGGGATGATCGAGACGCGCCCCTGCCAGGCGTTCGCAGTGAAGAACTCGCCGGTGCCGGTCTTGAACGCTGCGCCCGCTATCGCATCGCCCTTGAGCTGCCACGCGAGCCAGGCGGTGGGGAAGCCCAGATAACCATACACTCCGTTGGCGCACGACTTGAGGAAGCCGAGCAGGCCACATCCCGGGGTACCGGTAACGTCGTTGTGATTGGCGCCCTTCAGCAGCCCCTTGGCCTTCAGCATCGTCGACGGGGTGGCGTTGTAATAGGCCGTCTGCGAGTTGAGCTGGGTTCCGCCGCTCTGGGTATCCGGCGCGATCAGGCTGTCGGCGGTGCCGCTGACATAGAAGATCGATCCCGAGCCGCCGGTCAGCGTGGGCGTCAGCAGGCAATTGTCGGCCGGATTGCACCAGGTCTGGCTCGGCAGCTCGAACGTCACTGCGGTCTTGATCACGCCATTCGAGTGGAACATCGCGTTGGCGGCACCCGATGCCCCCTGCGAATGGCCCGCCGCGCCGACATGCGTGAAATCGATGCGCTGATAGAAGGGACTGGCCGGGGTCGCGTCCTGGGCCTGCATATAGGCGAGCGAATCGAGGACGGTGTTGCCATAGCCGGTCTGCTGGTCGCGCGTCGCCACGACGACGAAGCCCCAGCTCGCGAGGTGCTTGAGCCAGTTGGGGTAGTTGTCCGCCGTCGAGCCGGTGCCATTGGCCCACAGCACCAGCGGCAGGCGCGTGTTCAGCGAAGCGATGTTGGTGGGGTAGAAGACATCGCACTGATTGCCCTTGGCATCACAGGCCGCGGTGGAGCGCGTCTGGGTCGTCGCATAGGGGCCATTGGCATAATATTGCGTCTCGACCGGCCCGGTCGGCGCATTGGGAATCGATTGGGCGGCCGCCGGCAGAGCGGCGGCCAATGCGGCGGCGGAAACCAGCGTGATGCATATCGCTCGGGATAATCTCTTCATCTGCCTCTCCTTGCGCTTATCATTTTCTCCCTTCGAACCGCCGGGCACGACGAAACCGCGCCGGGCCAGAGGGTTCGGCCGCACGGAGCTGGAAGGCGGAAAGCTGGTTTTCGCGCATGTCGCATCGGCCTCTGGGCTTCGATGCCACAGATGGTCCTCTCCCCGATTCCCGGTCTCCGCCGGTGATCAAAGGCTAGCCGTACATTTACATGCAATCAAGAATGTATGTAAGTTGCATCAAAGGCATGCCCCTCCGGAGCACGCCAAATTCCGGCCGGGCGTCCCGGTGCACTGGCTCAGGCGCGCAGCAGGTCCTGCATCGGCCGGGCCATCTGCACATCCGGGAACAGCTTGCTGGCGGCGATCTTCGGCGACAGGTCGAAATGGGTGGCCAGCGTCGAACCGATCACCGCGTCGAGCCCCAAGGTCGGCTTGAGGTCGCGGTTCTCGTAGAGCGCGGCATCGGCCAGCCCCGGCCAGTCGGCAAGCACCCTGCCCCCGTTCACTGCGCCGCCCATCAGCATCGCGACCGATCCCGTGCCGTGATCGGTGCCCTGGGTGCCGTTGACCTTCACCGTGCGGCCGAACTCGGTGGCGACCAGCACCACCGTATTGCTCCACAGCGGGCCGAGGCCGGCCTTGAGCGCGCCGATCATCTGGTCGAGCCCGTTGAGCTGGCCCTGCAGCCGGCCCTTCTGCCCGGCATGGGTGTCCCAGCCACCGGTCTCGATCATCGCGATGCGCGATCCACCCGGCGCCGCGAGCATCTTGGCGGTGAGCGTACCGGTGTCGGCGGCGTTCTTGCCGTTGTTCGAGGCAAGGTCCCCGGTCAGCATGCGGGTGGCGGTCGCCTGTTCCCAGATGCCGTGGAGCTGGGCGTCCCCCTGATACATCTGGCTCACCCGGGCGAGCAGATCGTCCGACGCGTCTGGCAGCGACGAGGGCGCATAGCTCGCCACCTCCACCGATCCGCGCAGCGCCATCGGCACCGTCGCGGCCAGCGCGATCGCCTTGTCGTCGGCGGGTAGCATGGTGAGCAGCCGGTTCAGCCAGCCATCCTTGAGCTGATAGGCCGAGGTACCACCGGTCTCGAGCACATTCTGCCCGTCGAAATGCGAGCGGTCGCGATAGGGCGAAGCAACGGCGTGGAGGAACAGCGCCTGCTTGGCGCCATAGAGGCCCATAACATTCTTCATCGCCGGATGCAGCGCGAACATGTCGTTGAGCTTCGGCGCGGCGACGAACTCCTCCGCCAGCGCGCCGCGCTGCCCGGCATAGGCCGGGTCGCCCACCGGCGCGACGGTGTGCAGGCCGTCGGCGGCACCGCGCTGGATGATGAAGACGAAGCGCCGGTCGGTCGCCGCTCGGGCAAAGGCGATGCGCGAGCCGAAGGCGGTGGCGAGCATGGCGGAAGCGCCGAGCCCCACGAAGTTGCGACGGGAAAATGCGGTCATCGGATCACCTCCGCATGAATTCGGGCGAGACGAGCATCAGGGCGAGGCCCTGGCCCGGGCTCTCGGCGCGGGCGATCGACTGGGCGGTCGCGGGCGTCAGCGTGCCGGGGAAGAGTTCGGCGGCGCGGGCGCGCGCGTCGATCGTATCCCTGGCGCGGGCGGCCATCCGCTCGGCCGCTTCCACGCGTCGCATCACGGCGTCCGGCCCTGCCCAGGCGCCGGCGACATCGTCCCAGCCCGCCGGCGACCCCGGCTTCCAGGTCGGCTGGCCAAGCTGCCCCATCAGGCCGTTGACCGCCTGGGGCTGGACCTGCTGGGTGCCGAGCGCGCGCATCGCCGAAATCGACCACTCCCAAGGCGACTTGAACTTGGCTGGCGAAGGCGCCCAGCATTGGGGCGAGGCGATCAGCGCGCGATAGACGGTCGGCAGGTCGCCACCCGAGGACAGAAACGCCTTTTCCAGCCGCGCGACCAGCGGCGCGGGCGGATCGTCGCTGGCGAAATGCCGGGCGAGCTTGGTGGCGATATGCTTCGCCGTCGCCGGATGGGTGGCGAGATAGTCGAGCACTTCGCCTGCCTGGCCCTCACCCTGCGCGCTCCATTGCCTGCCCAGGATCGTGCGGCTGCCCGGCTCGTGCATCCGATCGGCGAACAGGAAGCTGCCCGGTTGGCCATCGGCGGCGCCAACATAGCGAGCGCCGGGGCCCCGCCCGATGCCCGCCACAGTGAAGCCGGTCATCGCGCGTGCGAACTCGGTGACGTCGGCCTGGCTGTAGACGCTGCGCACGCCGAGCGTGTGAAGCTCCATGATCTCGCGCGCCAGATTCTCGTTGAGCCCACTGCGCCGCCCGCGCTGGCGCTGCGCCACCGGGCTGTTGGGGCCGACCGACACCGCCTGGTCGAGATAGAGCAGCATCGCAGGATGCCGCTCGACGGCGTTGAGCATGTCGCCGAACTTGCCCATCACATGCGGGCGGATCGCTTCAAACTCCATCGTACCCGACAGCCCGACCAGCTCGAGCTTGTCGGCGGAGACGGCGAAATGGTTCGCCCAGAAATGGACGAGCCGCTCGGCGAAGGAGGTGGGCGAGGTGATCGCGGTCAGCGCCCGGGCCGAGACCATGCCGACATAGGCCTGTTGCTGCACCCGCCGCGCCTCGCGCCGGGCGATCATCGCGGCATCCTCGCCCTGATATTGCGGCTGGCCGGGCATTGCGCCGGCCGCGGCGCGGCGGCCCCGCCCCTGCATCGGCATGCCCGGCTGCATCGCATCCTGCATCATCGGCGCCGCTGCCTGCATGCCTTCCTGCATCGCCGCGCCCTCGGCCATCGGCGGCTGGGCGCCAGCAGGCTTCGAAGGCGCCGCGGGCTGCGTCTGCGGCTGCTGGCGGCGCGGCCCTTCGGTCTGGCGGATCTCGCGCTGGCGCTCATAGAAATCGGCGAGCTCGCTCGCGATCTGGGCGCTGGAGGCCTGGGCCGTGATCGCCTGGGGTCGCGGGTCGAAGGCGGCGATCTGCCCGGCGAGCCATTTGCGGGGATCGCCCCCGACATCCTCACCCGGCCTGGCACCGAGCCCGAAGCGGTTTCGCGCGATACTGGCGTCCGACATGCGACTCCCCTGTAACGGTATTTCTCCGGAATACGTCCCAAGTGTCGCAGAAGTTTGCCAGACTTTCGGCTCGTCGGCTGCATGCAACGTTTCGTCGGTTGCATTTTCTGCAACTGGGGTAAACTTCCTTTGCGATTGATGCTTTTGCTGCGTCGCAACATAATCAGACGCAAGAACAGAACATATTGGATGCTGATCTGGCTTCTTTATCAATAAGGAGAAAGATCGTGACGAAGTTCCTTTTCGCGGCCGCTGCCGCCACGCTTGCCTTCACCGCCCCCGCCGCGATCGCCGGCGAGCGCAGCTTCACCCATGAAGGCGTGACCTACACCTATTCGGTCACCAGCAAGGACAAGGTCCAGGTGCTCGAAGGCCGCACCAACAAGGGCGGCGAATTCCGCCTGAACGTGAAGAACGGCTGGGTCGACGGTTACGTCAACGACACCCGCGTCTCGTTCCGCGCGCCGAAGGACAAGAGCGGCGCGGTTCTGGCCGCACGCTGAGCTAGCCCCCTCCCTCTGGGGCTGAAGAAAGGCCGGGGCGGCAACGCTCCGGCCTTTTCTTGTTCTGGGAAGAGCCCGCGCTTTCCTTATGCTTCAATCGTCACCCTGAACTTGTTTCAGGGTCCAACCTTCCACGCGCGACATCGTTGGAGGCGCGTTGGATGCTGAAGCGAGTTCAGCATGACGATGGCAGGGCCAGGCCGGATGCTCAGAAGCCTTCGGGCAGGTCGATCGTGCCGACCAGCTGCTTGTAGCGCGCGATGGCATAGCGATCGGTCATGCCGGCGATGAAGTCGGCGATGTGGCGGCTGCGCGCGGGCTCCGCTTCGGGCAGCGCCTCAGCCCATTCGGCCGGCATCCGCCGGGGATCGTCGCGATAGGCGGCGAACAGCCCCGCCACCACCTTGTGCGCCGCCTCCGCCGCGGCCAGCTGGCTCGGATGGTGGTAGAGATTGGCGTACATGAAGCGCTTCAGCTCGCGCTCCGCCTCGCGCATCCCCTCGGAGAAATGCGCGAGCACCCGCCCGGCCGCGCGCACGTCCGCGACCGTCTCGACGCCGCTCTCGGCGATCCGCGTACGGGTCGCGTCGATCAGGTCGTTGACCATCAGCCCGATCTGGGCGCGGATCAGCTCGCTGATCAGCCGCCGCCGCTCGCAACCGGGGAACTTCGCCTCGACCTGCCGCCAGCCCTCGGCGACCATCGACAGCTCGAACAGCTGGTCGAGCTGGAGCAGCCCGGCGCGCAGCCCGTCATCGATGTCGTGATTGTCATAGGCGATGTCGTCGGCGATCGCCGCGACCTGCGCCTCGAGCGACGCCCAGCTCTCCAGCTCGAGCGGAAACGCCGCATCCGCCTCTGCCAACGCCCATTCGGGATGCGCGATCGGGCCGTTATGCTTGGCCAGCCCCTCCAGCGTGTCCCAGGTCAGGTTGAGCCCGTCCCAGGCCGGATAGGGCCGCTCGATCGCGGTCAGCGTGCGCAGCGTGTTGCCGTTATGGTCGAACCCGCCCTGCCCGGCCAGCGCCTCGCCCAGCGCCTTCTCGCCGGCATGGCCGAAGGGCGGATGGCCGATGTCGTGCGCCAGGCACAGCGCCTCGGTCAGGTCCTCGTTGAGCCCCAGCGTCCGCGCGATCGCCCGGCCGATCTGGGCGACCTCCAGGCTATGGGTGAGCCGCACGCGGAAATGGTCGCCATCGGGCGCCATGAACACCTGGGTCTTGTGGCGCAGCCGCCGGAAGCTGATCGAATGGATGATCCGGTCGCGGTCGCGCTGGAAGGCGTCGCGCGGCCCCCGCGCGGTGCCGCCGGGCTCGGGATGGAGACGGCCGCGGCTGGCTTCCGGCGTGGAGGCCCAGGAGGAAATCGCTTTCACCCGCGTGCCCCTAACAGTCCAGATCTCTCCCGTCATGCTGAACTTGTTTCAGCATCCAAATCTCCCCACACGATACCGCTTGAGGCACGTTGGACCCTGAAACAAGTTCAGGGTGACGAAGTATTGGATCAAGCCGAACGTCCGATTACAGCGCCAGCTTGGTTACCTTCTGCCCGGCCTCGCTGGTGAAGACGAAGCCGGAGACGCCTTCCTTGCCCAGCGCGTTGACAAAGGCCTGGGCCTCCGCGCTGGTCTTGAACGGCCCGGCAAGCACGCGGTTGGTGGCGCGCAGCGGCGTCGTCCAGGCACCCTTGCCCTTCATCAGCGCCGGCGCCTTGGCGACCACGCCCCGCCAGGCCTTGGCCAGCGTGTCCGGATTGGCGCCACCGGCGACCTGCACCCAGATACGGCTCGGATCGGTCTTGGCCGGATCCGGCTTCTTGGGCTCGGGCTTCTTGGCCTTGGCGTCCTTCGGATCGGGCTTGCCGCCCTTCTTCGCGTCCTCGGGAGGCGTCTTCGCCTTGGGATCGGGCTTGGCCTTGGGATCAGGCTTCTTCGGATCGGGCTTGGCGACGACCGGCTCGGGCTTGGGCTTCACCGGGGGCACCGGCTTGGCTTCGGCGACGCGCACCGGCGCGGGTTCGGGCGCGGCGGCGGGCACCGGATCGGTCGGCGTCGCGGTGACGGTGGCCAGTTCCTCGGCCGGAATGGTGATCCCGCCAACGATCGCGGCGAGCACCGAATCCTCTTGCCCCACCTTGGCCGGACCCGGCGGCGTGGGTTCGGGACGCGGCGGCTGCCGCACGGGCTGCACCACCGGCTCGGCGCGCGCCAGCGTGACCGGCGCGGGCGTCGGGGTCGGGGTAGCCGGTGCCGGGGTCGGCGCGGGCGCCGGCCTGACAGCGGCCGGTACAGGCGTGGGAGCAGCCGCCATCCGCACCGGTGCGGGCGCGGGCGTCGGACGAACCGGCGCCGGCATCGGCCGCTCGTTGGTCTCGCGCGGCTCTTCCTCGCGCTTCGGCTGCGGGATCGGCTGCACGATCTCGGCCGGTGGTGCCACGAAGCGCGGCGGCGGCGGCAGATTCTCGTCGGCGACCTGCTGCGGCGCCGGCGCGGGTGCCGGGCGCGCCGCGGCGACGGCAGCCAGTTTCTCGTCGCGCTCGCGATCCCGGCGCGAGCGGCGGTCCCTGCCCCTGGGCTCGGGCACGGGCGCCACCGGCTGGGCAACCGCGGCCATCTGCACCGGGCGCGGCGCCGGCACATAGCGCGGCAGGTCAGGCGCCATCCGCGCATCGGCAAGCCGCGCCTGGGTCGGCGAAAGCTCGCCGAAATGCACCGCAAAGGCACGGTCGGCCGGACTCAGCCCGCCAAGCCGCCGGAAGAACGGGATGAGCGACTGGCCCATCGTCCCCGGCATCATGCTGGAGGCGATCTTCTCCGCCCCTGCCGTGTCGCCGTTCATCGCCAGGATGAAGGCACGGGCACGCCAGGCGGCGCGATCGCTGCGGCGGAGCAGCGGATCGAGCACGCGCATCGCTTCGTCCTTGTCGCCGGTGATGCCGAGCGACAGCGCATAGCGACGGATCGTCTCGGCATTGTCGCGATCACCGGCGAGCGCGAGCTTGTAATCGCGCTGGGCTAGCCCGGGCTGGCCGAGCAGGTCATAGGCGAAGCCGCGATCGCTGGCGTAGTTGCGCGGCTCCAGCCCATGCGTCTCGGCCGACTGGAACAGGCGCAGCGCCTCGCCCGGGCGCTCGAGCCGCACCAGCACCATCGCGCGGCCGGCGGAAATGCGCGGATCGGTGGGGCTGATCACCTCGGCGCGTTGGAAAAAGGCAAGCGCCGCGGACGTATCGCCCAGCCGCGCGCTGGTCATACCTGCATCGACCAGCGTCGTCAGGTCACGCGGATCGCTGGCGAGCATGCGGATGTCATTGGCCAGCCGGTCCGCATCGGGATTGGCCTGAGCGACGACTTCGGTCTGGGCGAACGAGGGCATGGTCTGCGCGGCCGCAAGGGCCAGCACAGCGATGCCGATAAAGCGATTCCGGTTCATGTCCCCGCCACCTGCGCCTGTTTGCGCTGAACCGCCAATGACGGCGCCGGCGCGGGGCGGCGCCGCGCGGGCCGGCGGCGGCG
>JAEXLC010000028.1 GCA_023445495.1 Pseudomonadota bacterium
CCGCCAGCGCGTCCGCCGCCTCGCCCAGCTCGCCAAGCGACCTGGCGATCGCCTGCGGGTCGCTGTCGGCCAGTGCGTCGCGCGCGGTATCGATCAGCGCCTTGAGCTTCGGCGCCTGGGGCTGCCAGGGCAGATGGCCGAAGGTCGGGGCGACATGCTGGGTATCGAAGAAGGCGAGCAGCGCATCGGCGGTCTCGGCATCGCCGCCCGCCAGGTCGAGCGCCGCTGCGCGCCAGGTGCGCTGGACGTTATAGTCGCGGTCGTTCCACGAAAAGGCCAGCAGGCCGGCCACCGCGGGGCGGCTCGCCACTTCCTGGTTCATCGGGTTGGAGACGATGCCGCTCAGCTCGGCCGAAAGCCCGGCCTGGCGGCGGTCATAGGGTGCCATCAGCAGCCGCCCGGTGGTCTCGCCGAAATCGTTCACCGGGTAATTGTCCCAGAGCAGCGTCTTGCGGCCGAACGCCTTGGTGGCGTTCTTGGCGTCGGACACCGAGATCGAGGCGGGCACGACATCGGTGCCGGTCCACTGCACCACCACGCGCGGATCGAGCGCCTTGCGCAGCTCCGCCTTGTAGGGCGATTCGGTGGTGTTGTAATATTCTGTCGGCACCATGGTCAGCGAGCCATGGCCCGCCGCGGTCAGGTCCGCCTGCACCGCGTTGAGCAGCTTGGCCTGGGCGGCGGCAGCAGCCTTCTGGCCGGGCGCGCCGAACGCCGCCTCGTCGGCCGGGCAGTTCCACTTGGTATATTCGATGTCGTCGAGCGCGACATAGAAGCTGCGCACGCCCAGCCCGCGCAGCGCGGCGAACTTGCGGCGCACCGCTTCCAGGTCGGCCGCATCGCTGTAGCAGATCGAGGGCCCCGGCGAGATCGCGTAGACGAAGTTGACATGCTCGCGATTGGCGACGTCGACGACCTTGCCCAACGCCTTCAGCGTGTCGGCCGGATAGGCCTCGCGCCACTTGTCGCGCGCGAAGACATCGTCCTTCGGGCTGTAGATATAGGTGTTGGCCTTGAATCGCGCGAGGAAAGCGATGTGATCCTCGCGTTCCGCCATCGACCACGGCTTGCCATAGAATCCCTCGATCGAACCCCGCACCGGCATCGCCGGATAGTCCGAGACGACCACCGAGGAAACGCGCCCGCGCGCGACGATCTGACGCAGGCTCTGCACCGCATGGTAGAGGCCGTCCCCGTCCCGGCCCGCCAGCACGACCAGCGCGCCGTCACCCTGCGCGGCGCTGCCCAACGCATAGCCCTCGGCCTGGGCAGGCACTTCGCCGCCGGTCCGCGCCAGCCCGTCGCGCACCGCCGCGCCGCCGGCGCCGCCGATCACCACATGGGTGAGATAGAGCCGCTTCGGCAGCACCGTCTCGACCCGGATGTTCTTCACGCCGGCTTCGGTCAGGATCGCGCGCACCGCCTTCTCGGTCGCGGCATCCGCGCCGGCATCGCGCACCAGCACGACCGCGTCGCCCAGCGCGACGCTCGGCCCGGTCAGGCGCAGCGACGCCGGCGCAGGGAAGATCGCGGGCGCGGTCGAGACCTGGGCCAATGCCGGCATCGCGCTTCCCATCGCCAGGGCCAGAACAGCAGCACGAAGGGAACGGGATTCTCGCATTGAACAGGCTCCTGCCGGTGAAAGGTATTAGATTGGTAGGAAACCAAGCGCGCAATGTCGAGAGATTGCGGCAGCGCACCGCCCCGCGCAACAATCCGAAACGCAAACGGGCGCCGCCACCCGAAGGTGACGACGCCCGCGAACAGGTCCGGGAAGACCTTTTAGCGGCTGACGCCCGAAGCAGCGGCGACTTCGGCAGCGAAGTCGCTCTCTTCCTTCTCGATGCCTTCGCCGAGCTGGAAGCGGACATAGTCCTTGAGGACGATCGTCGCGCCGGCGTCCTTGGCCGCCTTGGCGATCACGTCCTGGACCGGAGTCTTGCCGTCCATCACGAACAGCTGGGTCAGGAGAGCGTTCTCCTTCTTGAACTTCTCGATCGGGCCGTTGAGGATCTTCTCAGCGACTTCGGCCGACTTGCCGACGATCTTCTCGGCGTTCTTCTCGCGCAGGATCGCAGCTTCACGCTCGACGACTTCCGGATCGAGATCCTCGACCGACAGCGCCAGCGGGAAGGCAGCCGCGACGTGCATCGCGATCTGCTTGCCGAGCGGCTCGAGCACGTCGACGCCGGCATCGCTCTCAAGCGCGACGAGCACGCCGATCTTGCCCAGGCCCGGGGCCTGCGCGTTGTGGACGTACGGGATCACCGCACCCTGCGAAACCTGCACCAGCTTGGCGCGACGCAGGACCTGGTTCTCGCCGATCGTCGAGATGTTGTTGGTCAGCACTTCCTCGACGGTGCCGGCCGGCAGCGGAGCCGCCTTGATGGTGTCGATGTCGTCGCCCAGCTCGAGCGCAACCGCGGTCACGTCACGAACGAAGGTCTGGAAGATCTCGTTCTTGGCGACGAAGTCGGTCTGCGAGTTGACTTCGACGGCAACGCCCTTGGTGCCGGCAACGGCCAGGCCGACCAGGCCTTCGGCGGCGGTGCGGCTCGACTTCTTGGCGGCGGCGGCGAGGCCCTTGGTGCGCAGCCAGTCGGTTGCGGCTTCGATGTCGCCGTTGGTCTCGGTCAGCGCCTTCTTGCAGTCCATCATGCCCGCGCCGCTCTTCTCGCGGAGTTCCTTCACGGCTGCTGCAGTGATCTCGGCCATGTTTCTTTCCTCTTGGTTAGGCCGCGCCGTGGCACGGCCGATAAATCAATCCCCGTTCGCCCTGTGCTTGTCGAAGGGCCGCCTTCTTTGGCCCGGCACGGGAGAAGAAGTACGGGGCTTCGACACGCGCAGCCCGAACGGGGATGGGATGATGCCCCGAACTGACCGGGCGCCTAATGCGCGCCTATGTCAGTTCGGAGACAATCAGTTGCAAGCTTACGCGTCGATCTGACGCTCGCCCTCGACGGCCTGCTCGGCGGTCTCGGTCAGCGCCGGCTCGACCGGAGCGACTTCCTGGGCGCCCAGGTCGACGCCGAAGCTCGCCTGGCGGTCCTGGTTACCGCGGGTCGCGGCGATGGCGATCGCTTCGCAGTACAGGCGGATGGCGCGCGAGGCGTCGTCGTTCGCCGGAACCGGGAAGGCGATGCCGTCCGGGCTCACGTTCGAATCGAGGATCGCGACGACGGGGATGCCAAGCGTGTTGGCTTCCTTGATCGCCAGCTCTTCCTTGTTCGCGTCGATCACGAACATCACGTCGGGCAGGCCGCCCATGTCGCGGATGCCGCCGAGCGAGAGCTCGAGCTTGTCGCGCTCACGGGTGAGCTGCAGCACTTCCTTCTTGGTAAGGCCGTGCGTGTCGCCCGAAAGCTGCTCTTCGAGCGTCTTGAGGCGCTTGATCGACTGCGAGATCGTCTTCCAGTTGGTGAGCATGCCGCCCAGCCAGCGGTGGTTGACGAAGTGCTGGTTCGACTTGCGGGCTGCCTCGGCGATCGGCTCCTGGGCCTGGCGCTTGGTGCCGACGAACAGCACCTTGCCGCCACCGGCGACCGACGACGACACGAACTCGAGCGCGCGCGCGAAGAGCGGCACGGTCTGCGAGAGGTCGATGATGTGAACGCCGTTGCGCTCGCCGAAGATGTAAGGCTTCATCTTCGGGTTCCAGCGGTGGGTCTGGTGACCGAAGTGCGCGCCCGATTCGAGCAGCTGCTGCAGAGAGACGACAGGTGCCGCCATAGGGATAACTCCTTCCGGTTGTTCCTCTGGGAAGCGAGTGACCAAGCTGCGCCTGGCACCGGGTTATGATGCTTCCCATGCGGGGTTGAGGCGGCGCCCCTACGCGAAAGCGCGCGGGAACGCAACCAGGCTCTTTATATAGGCTTTGCGCCGCCGATCGCCACCATGGGCCCAGACCTTCCTTCATACGAAGGTTGGAATGGCAAGGCGCCGGTGCGCGCCTATCTCCCTTCCCAGGACGAGAACGGAACGCGTGTTCACTTTTGTTCCGTTTTCGTGTTGACAATGGAACACTAACGGAACATTAAACGTACATAAGCGGTTCGGGGAACGCAGAAGCACTCCCCTCGCCCAGGAGGAAGTCTTTATGGTTTCGCTGTTCGCTTATCTGCTGCTCGGCACCGCCTTCGCGGTTTCCCTCTGGACGATCGCTGACTCGGTCCTTGGCCAGCTGCCCCGCATGCGCGAGCTGCTCGGCATCAACCCGGTCCAGCCGCTGCCCGAGCTGGTTCCGGTGCGCGTTACGGCGCGTCAGCCGCTTCCGGTGCGCCGCCCCGCGGCGTTCCCGCTGCGCGAAGCAGCCTGATCCGGCGATAGCTCCGCACGCTGAACGGGATCGAGACCAGATAGAGGATCGCGATCCCCGCCAGCGTCGGCCAGGGTGCTGCGACCAGTGCCGCGACCAGCGCCACCAGCACCGCGATCGCTTCGAAGCGGATGCGCTGCTTCAGGCGGACATGCGGCGCGAAGGTCGCCACGCTCGAGATCATCAGCACCGCGACGAATGCCGTCCACGGCGCGACCACCACCGGCATGCGCAGGTGCGGCTCTTCGGTGAACAGCCAGAGATAGATTGGCAGCAGCGTCAGCACCGCTGCCGCCGGCGCCGGAACGCCGGTCAGAAAGCCCGCGGACTTGTGGGGCTGCTCTTCGGCATCGATCTGCGCGTTGAACCGCGCGAGGCGCAGGGCGCAGAACAGCGCGTGGATCAGCGCGATCATCCAGCCGAACCGGCCGAGCGTCTGCAGCGACCAGAGGTACAGGATCAGCGCCGGCGCCACGCCGAACGAGATCGCATCGGACAGGCTGTCCAGCTCGGCGCCGAAGCGGCTCTCGCCGCGCACCATCCGGGCGATCTTGCCGTCGATCCCGTCGAGCAGGCCGGCGATCAGCACCATCAGCACCGCCAGCTCCCATTTGCCGTCAATGGCAAAGCGGATCGCTGTCAGTCCCGAGCAGAGCGCGAGCGCGGTGACGGTATTGGGCGCGATGGCACGCAGCGGAATGCCGCGCACCGGCCGCATCCGCCGCATGCGACGGGGCCGAAGCGTACGCGGAAGCTTTACGTCGCCGCGCCGGTCGCTCACTGCGGGATGCCGGTGACGACCGCGCCGCCCTGCTTCGCGATGATCGTCTCGCCCGCGATGGTGCGCTGACCGAGCGTGACCTGCGCCACATAATCCTCGGGTAGGAACACATCGACACGGCTGCCGAAGCGGATCAGGCCGACACGCTGGCCGGCAACGACCATGTCGCCCGGCTTGGTGAAGCTGACGATGCGCCGCGCGACCAGGCCGGCGATCTGGGTGAAGCCGATGCGCAGTCCGTTCTTGTCCTCGACGATGAAGTGCTGGCGCTCATTCTCCTCGCTCGCCTTGTCGAGATCGGCGTTGAGGAAGCGGCCCGAGATATAGATGACGTGGCGGATCGTGCCGGTGATCGGCGTGCGGTTCACATGCACGTCGAACACGCTCATGAAGATCGAGACGCGCACCATCGGCGCCTCGCCCAGCGCCTGCGGCCCCTTGAGCTCGGGCGGCAGCTCCACGCGCTGGATCATCGTGATGAGGCCATCGGCCGGCGCGACCAGCACGCCCTCGGCCTGGGGCGTCACCCGGATCGGATCGCGGAAGAACGCCGCGACGCCGAAGGTGAGGAACACCAGCGGCCACGTGATGAAGTCGAACACGAACAGGCTGAGCAGCGCGATCGCCGCCGCGATCGCCACATATTTGCGACCCTCGGGGTGGATATCGGGGAAACGCCACTTGATCGTGGGGGTGCCGAGCGGGGGCTTGTCCATAGATGCCATCGGCAGGCTCTAGCTCCCTGTTGCAGCGAACACAACGCGCCTGACAAAACGCGCATCTCGTCGCCTCTTTCCCTCGAAATATGCCGGGCGTAGAAGCCGCGCATCGATATTCGGGGGATGCGATGCTGACCGGGGACGCGATCCAGGGTTTCGCCGAGAGCGCGCCGGCACCGGCCGTCTTCACTCCGCCCATCCCCAGCCGCTCGAGACGATGCTGCCGTGGCGGGTCCTCCGCCGGGCGATGCGCAATCCGATCGAGGCATGGCCGCGCGTGCTGTTCGAAGGAACGAGCTGGCGCCCGCCCTTCCCCGGCGCGGCGGTGTTCCTGATGGACCCCGCCGCGGTCCGCGCCGCGATGGTCGATCATGCCGAGGATTTCCCGCACGGCCATCTCTGGCGCCGGATCCTGCACCCGGCCTGGGGCGACGGGCTGGTCACGGTCGAAGGG
>JAEXLC010000062.1 GCA_023445495.1 Pseudomonadota bacterium
GATCGGCCGGGCGGTCGCCTCCTCGCGATATTCCTCGTTATATTCCTCGATCTCGGCGCGCGCCTTGTTGCGGCGGGAAGCGAGGCGGGCGCCGAAGATCAGGATGAACAGCGCGAAGACCACGCCCACCGCGATCGCCGCGAAGGGGAGGGTCAACCAGACCGGGGCTCCGTCAAAGAGCGGCTGCGTGCTGTCCATCTGCGCTGTCCCCGTCATGCATGGTTGCGATTCCGGCCCCATGCATAACGTGGTGCGGCGCAGCGCGACAAGCTAGTCGCTCGATCCCGGCTTCGACTGTCCCGAATCGGCAAGCTTCACCAGCCGGGTGAACTCGGCCCGCCAGTAATTGCTGGAGGCGGGCGCCAGCGCGCCGATCTGGGTATAGCTGTAGCCGTTGAGGTATTTGTCGCCGCGCAGATGCTGGCCGAAGGCGGCGACCGAGGTGATGAAGGCCATGTCGCCGGCCGGTGCCCGCGCGCCCTGCATCAGGCTGGCCGGCACCGGGCGCTCGATCAGCTTCGAGGTCTCGTTGCCGGGGATCTTGTAGCGCAATTTGACGAAGGCCATCTCGCTGCCGGTCGAGGCCGCCGGGGCCGGGCGATTGGCGTCGTAGCGCCGTTCCGAAGTCCAGCCCTGGGCATTGGCGGGGACGACTTCGTAGAGCGCAGTCACCTGATGCCCCGCGCCGATATCGCCGGCATCGACGGTGTCGTTGTTGAAGTCCTCCTCGGCGAGGGCGCGGTTCTCATAGCCGATCAGGCGATACTGCTTCACCTGGGCGGGGTTGAACTCGACCTGGACCTTCACGTCCTTGGCGATGGTGAAGAGCGTGGCGGAGAGCTCGTCGTCGAGCACCTTGCTCGCCTCCATCGCGCTGTCGATATAGGCATAGTTGCCGTTGCCGACATCGGCGATGCGCTCCATCATCGCTTCGTTGTAATTGCCCGTGCCGAAGCCGAGCGTGGTCAGCGTGATGCCGTCGTCGCGGTTCTTCTTCACCAGCGCCTCGAGCGCCTTGTTGTCGTTGATCCCGACATTGAAGTCGCCATCGGTGGCCAGGAAGATGCGGTTGATCCCGCCCTGGACGAAGGTGGCGCGCGCCGTCGAATAGGCGAGCTGGATGCCCGCCCCGCCCGCGGTGGACCCGCCGGCCGAGAGGCAGTCGAGCGCGGCCTTCACATATTCCTTCTTGTTGGTCGGCTCGAGCACCATGCCGGCGGCACCGGCATAGACGACGATCGACACCCGGTCGCGCGGGGTGAGCTGGTCGGCAAGCTGGCTGAGCGCCTTCTTGACCAGCGGCAGCTTGTCCTGGCTCTCCATCGATCCCGAGACATCGACCAGGAAGACGAGATTGGCCGGCGGGCGGCCCTTGGCATCGACGTCATAGCCGCGCAGGCCGATGCGGAGCAGGCGGGTCTCGGCGTTCCACGGCGTGGTCGAGACATCGGTGGTCACGCTGAACGGCACGTCCCGCGAGGTCGGGCGGGGATAATCGTAGCGGAAATAGTTGATCATCTCCTCGGTGCGCACCGCGTCGGCGGGCACGTCCTGCCCCTGGGTCAGGAAGCGGCGGACATTGGAATAGGCGCCGGTATCGACATCGACCGAGAAGGTGGAGACCGGCTGATCGGCGACCGCCTGGATCGAAGCGACGGCCTTGCCGTCATAGCGCTCGGTATTGCCCGGCGCGCCATAGGGCTGGGGGCCGGCGATCTTCGCGTTGGGGAATCCCCCGATATTGCTCGCGACAAGGCCGGGGGGCGTCGGGGCATTGCGCCCTGCGGTGACGGCCAGCGCTTCGGCCATGGGCGGTGCCGGCGGCGCCGGCATCGGCGGGGGCGTGGGCACCGCCATCGGCATGGGCGGCGGCGCATAGGTCGGCACCGGCCGGCGGCGGACGTCGCGCATACGGTCATTGTCTTCGCGCACGCAGCGGACCGGCGAATGGCGGTCCTGGCCGGCGGCGACCGGCCCGGCCTTGGGCAGGGGCGGCGGCGCGGCGGAAGTGGTGAGCAGAGCGGAACAACCGATCAGCAATACGGAACGCGACATGGCAACTCTCCCCTTCAGAGTGCGGCGCGCGAGTCGCTGCGCGCCCTGCGGCAGAATGTCGCGTTTTCGAGATGAGCGCCAGATGAACGAGATGTTATCATATATCATTTCAGTTTTATGTAAATTGCGCGGATTTGCCGGATTGAATCGGGCGTCGCGGCGCGTTCGGCGGGCAAACCTCCTAAGATAGGAGGAAGAATGTGAGACCGAATTGCTTCAACGGATATCGCCCAGCCAGGTAAAACTTGGAATGTTCATCCACGGCTTCGAAGGCTCGTGGCTGAAGCATCCCTTCTGGCGCTCGCGATTCCTGCTGGAGCGGCCGGCAGACCTGGCCTTGCTGCGGACCTGCGAAGTGGCCGCGGTGGTGATCGATCTCAGCCGCGGTGTCGGCCCCGATCCGTCCGCGCCGCCCCCGCCGCCGCCCTCTCCCATGTTCCTTCCCGAGCCGCTGGCCGAGGCGGTGAAAGCCGATCGCGACTATGCCCGGCGGACGATCGCGCGCGCCCACGGCGTGGCGCGGGGCATCTATGAGAATGCCGGGCAGGGCCGGCCGATCGACGCGCGCGAGGCGACCGCCGTGGTGGCCGAGATCGCCGATTGCGTCGCGCGCAATCCCGGCATGTTCGTCGACATGGCGCGGCTCAAGTCCAAGGACGAATATACCTATCTCCACTCGGTCTCGGTGTGCGGGCTGATGGTCAACCTGGCGCGCCAGATCGGGCTCGACGAAGAGGCGATGCGCGCGATGGGGCTGGCCGGGCTGCTCCACGATGTCGGCAAGACCAGCGTGCCGGCCGCGGTGCTCAACAAGCCGGGCCGGCTCGACGATGCCGAGTTCGCGATGATCAAGCGGCACCCCGAGGCGGGGCACGCGATGCTGCGCGGCGCCGAGGGGATCAACCAGGAGGCGCTCGACGTCTGCCTGATGCATCATGAGAAGATGGACGGCACCGGCTATCCGTTCGGCCTGAAGGGCGCGGAGATCAGCCTGGCCGCGCGGATGGGCGCGATCTGCGACGTGTTCGACGCGCTGACCTCGGACCGCGCCTACAAGGACCGCTGGACCCCGCTGCGCGCGGTCACCGAGATGTTCGGCTGGACCGGCCATTTCGATCCGGAGCTGATGTTCCAGTTCTGCCGCAGCATCGGCGTGGCGCCGACCGGGTTGCTGGTGCGCATGGCCTCGGGCCGGCTCGGCGTGGTGCTGCCCGATGGCGGGCAGGGCCTGCGCAGCAAGGTGCGGCTCTTCTATTCGGCCACGCACCGCCGGATGATCCCGCTCGAGGACATCTTCCGCGGGATGAAGGAAGTCGTGGTCGGGCTGGAAAATCCGGCGGACTGGGGCTTTTCCGATTGGGATGCCGCCGTCCGCCTGCTCTCCGAAGGCTATAACGCCCTGCCGGATTCCTGAGCGTTAGCCCTCGCGCGCGATTTCCCGCCAGCCGATGTCGCGGCGGCAGAAGCCGGTGGGGAAGTCGATCGCGTCGACCGCGGCATAGGCCGCCGCCTGCGCATCCTTCACCGTGTCGCCGAGCGCCGTGACGTTGAGCACGCGGCCGCCGCTGGAAACCAGCGTGTCGCCGTCCATCCGGGTGCCGGCGTGGAACACCTTGGCGCCAGTCGCTTCCGCCTTGTCGATGCCGGTGATCGCGCCGCCGGTCTCGGGCGTGCCGGGATAGCCATTGGCGGCCATCACCACGGTGAGCGCGGTCTTGGCGGCGAAGGTCGGTGCGGGCTGGCTGGCGAGTTCGCCCTTGGCTACGGCCAGCATCAGCGCAAGCAGGTCGCCGGTGAAGCGCAGCATCAGCACCTGACATTCGGGGTCGCCGAAGCGCGCGTTATACTCGATCAGCTTGGGGCCGGTCGGGGTGAGCATCAGCCCGGCATAGAGCACGCCCGAATAGGGCGCGCCCATCCGCGCCAGCGCCTCGACCGTGGGGCGGACGATCTCGTCGATTGCCTGGGCTTCCAGCTCGGGGGTCAGCACCGGGGCGGGGCTGTAGGCGCCCATGCCGCCGGTGTTCGGGCCGGTATCGCCGTCGCCGACGCGCTTGTGGTCCTGCGCCGAGCCGAACGAGACCAGCGCCTCGCCATCGGTCAGCACGAACAGGCTGGCTTCCTCGCCCTCGAGGAATTCCTCGATCACCACGCTGGCGCCGGCATCGGCGAAGATCGCGCGGACCGCGCCTTCGGCTTCCTCATGGGTGAAGGCGACGGTGACGCCCTTGCCCGCAGCCAGGCCATCGGCCTTGATGACCACCGGCAGGCCGAAATCCTCAAGGCTGGCGAGCGCGCCGTCGCGGCTCTCGCAGCGGACATAGCCGGCGGTCGGGATCTTCTCGCGGGCGCACAGATCCTTGGTGAAGCCCTTCGAGCCTTCGAGCTGGGCCGGCAGCTTGTTCGGCCCGAACACCGCGATGCCCATGGTGCGCAGGTTGTCGCCCAGGCCGGCGACCAACGGCGCCTCGGGGCCGATCACGACGAAGCCGATCGAATGGCGAAGGCAGAAATCGATCACGGCGCGGTGGTCGTTCACCGCGATGTCCACGATTTCGGCATGCTCGGCTATTCCCGGATTGCCCGGGGCGGCGTAGAGCCGTTCGAGCAGCGGCGATTGTGCGAGCTTCCATGCCAGAGCATGTTCGCGGCCGCCCGAGCCGAGCAACAGGACATTCATGAGCGACCCCTTCTTCGATACACCAGCGCGGCTCGTAGCCGAGCAGGTGGCGGGCGACAACGCACCGGCGCTGTCGGTCAGCGAATTATCTCTCGCCCTCAAGCGAATGGTCGAAGGCGAGTTCGGCCATGTCCGGCTGCGCGGCGAGATTTCGGGCTGGAAGCGGGCCGCTTCGGGTCATGCCTATCTGGCGCTCAAGGATGCCGATGCGGTGATCGACGGGGTGATCTGGCGCGGTGCCGCCAGTGCGATCCCGTTCGCGCCGCAGGACGGGCTCGAGGTGATCGTCACCGGCAAGCTGACCATCTATCCGGGGCGCTCCAAGTACCAGATCGTCATCGAGCGGATGGAGCTGGCCGGCGAAGGCGCGCTGATGGCGCTGTTCGAAAAGCTCAAGGCCAAGCTGGCCGGCGAGGGGCTGTTCGATCGCGCGCGCAAGCAGCCGCTGCCCTATATGCCGAAGGTGATCGGCGTGGTGACCTCGCCCACCGGCGCGGTGATCCGCGACATTCTCCACCGGCTCGCCGATCGCTTCCCCAGCCATGTGCTGGTCTGGCCGGTCAAGGTCCAGGGCGACGGCGCGGCGCAGGAAGTCGCCAATGCGATCCGCGGCTTCGATGCGCTGCGGGAAGGCAGCGCGGTGCCGCGCCCGGACCTGCTGATCGTCGCGCGCGGCGGCGGCTCGATCGAGGATCTCTGGGCGTTCAACGAGGAAGTGGTGGTGCGCGCGGTCGCCGACTGCCGCATCCCGGTGATCTCCGCCGTCGGCCACGAGACCGATACCAGCCTGTGCGACTATGCCGCCGACCTGCGCGCGCCGACGCCGACCGCGGCGGCCGAGATCGCCGTGCCGGTGCTGGCGGACGTGCGCCACACCATCGCGACGCTGGCGCACCGCACCGAACGTTGCGTGC
>JAEXLC010000092.1 GCA_023445495.1 Pseudomonadota bacterium
AAATCCCATGTCAGGCCCCAAAGGCGCCCAGCGCCGCCGCCAGCTCGGGCGCATCCTTCGCCGCCTGCTCCGGCGCAATCCCGGCAACCGCCGCGTCCCAGGCCTGGCGCAGCGCGCGCACGCCCGCCGCCGGGCCGCCCGGATGCGCCATGATCCCGCCGCCGGCGGCGAACATGCAGTCCACCGATCCGAGCGCGGCATAGGTCGGCGCCGCCTGCCGGGCCGACTGGCCCGAGGAGAAGACCGGCATGATCTCGCAGCCCTTGTTCGGCGGATCGAACATCGGCGTCAGGCATTCGCGAGCCGAGGCGATCACGCTCTCGTTTGTCTCGCAGAACTTGTTGTCGATGCCGTTGACATGCGTGTGATCGATGCCCGCCAGCCGCCACAGTTTCTGGAAGGCGATATAGCTCATCCCGATCGCCGGCGAGCGGCCGAGCATGCCCCAGCCGTTGCGGTGGCCGTGGATCGGCAGCTGCGAGTGCGCTCGCAGCACCTTCATCGCCGGCAGGCCGATCGAGTTCATGCTCGCCATGATGCAGGTGCCGCCCTCGGCCAGCACATGGTCATGCCGCGCCAGCATCTCATCGATCTCGCCGGTCAGGTTCGCGGCGTACATCACCTTCTTGCCGGTGCGCTGGGCATGCTCGTTGATCACGCGCATCACGGCGCTCACCCGCTCGTTGAACGGGCAATGCGGCCCGTCGGCCTGGAGTTCGTCGTCCTTGATGAAGTCGATCCCGGCCTCGACCAGCCCGCGCACCTGCTCGGCGGTTGCCTCAGGAGAGAGGCCCACGCTCGGCTTGATGATCGTGCCGATGATCGGCCGGCCATAGACGCCGGCGAGCTTGCGCGTGCCTTCCACGCCGAATTGCGGCCCCTGGTAACGGGTCAGGAATTCGGGCGGCAGCTTCAGGTCGATCAGTCGCAGGCCGGAAAAGGCCTTGAGCTCGCTGAGGTTGCCGTTGACCGTCGCCAGCAGGTTCGGGAGCGACAGCCCCATGTTCGACACCGGCCAGGACAGCACCACGCGTGCCGCCCGCCTTGTCGCGTCGCCCGATTTGGGCAGCCCCGATCCCGGCAGCGACGGCACCGCGACTTCGCCCAGCTCGACCAATTCCTCGACACGGGCGGCATGCGCCTCGCGCAGCTCGTCGGTCTCGCCGGGCACGCGGACGAAGGTGCCGGTCGATTGCTCGCCGGCCATCGTCGCCGCCGCCTGGGCGAGCGGGAAAGCGGTTTCGATCCAGTAGGTGGCGTAGATCCGCGGTTCCATCCGATCAGGCCGTCTTGAAGTAGGTGGTCGAACGCTCGGTATCGACGTTGAAATAGGGGATGAAGACGAGGTTCCGGCCATCGACCTTCACGCGGTAGGCCTGGTCCTGATCGGGCATCGCCTCCAGCGCGCCCGGCAGCGCGATCGCCTGGTTGTCGATCCCCTCCCACGGGTTGATGCCCGCGTACATCACCGCACCGCGCATCACGGCGGCGAGGTTCGGATTCTGGTCGTCGATCGGCAGCGTGCGCAGCGGCTGCGGGATGGTCAGCTCGACCACATCGCCCGCCTTCCAGGTCCGCTTGACTACCGCGAGCGAGCCCGGCGTCGCGGCCTGCGCCACGCCATTGACCTTGAGCGTCGCGCCCTTGGTCCAGGCCGGGATGCGCAGCTTCATCGCGAAGCGGCCATTGCCCGCCTTGCGCACCTTGAGCTTAACGGTGTCCTGCGCCGGATACTCGGTCTCCTGCACCACCTCGACCGTACCGCCGGCCCGATCCCAGCTGACTTCGGACGGCGCGTACATGTTGACCAGCAGGCTGTCGTCGTCATGAAAATAGAGGTTGAGCACATAGTCGGCGACGCCCTGCACCAAAGTGCCCGAGCAGCACGGCCATTTCTGGTGGTAATAGCGCTTCTCGCCCGCCGCGCCGTAATCCGAATAATAGGGATAGCCGCCGTCGCTGTCGGGCAGCCGGACCGCCAGCATCGTGTTGTACAGCGTCCGCTCGAGCCCGTCGCCATAGCGCGCATCGCCGGTGAAGCGCATCAGGTAGCGCGCCAGCTTGAGGTCGGCAAAGGCGCCGCACGGCGTCTCGAAATGCGCCTTGGAGCTCTTCAGGCTCGCGGCGAGCTTGCCCTGGTGGAGGTGCACGAACTGCTCCTCCGGACCCCAGCCGCCCGAGGCGAAGCGCTGCGGCTCCATGAACTTCCAGGCATTCTCCAGCGCCTTGCGATACTTGTCGTCGCCGAGATGCAGATAGGCCTGCGCGCCCGAGCTCAGCGCGATCGTGTGGCTATAGGCATGCTTCTCCGGCAGCACGTCCTGCCCGGCCGCCAGCGGATCGAACCATTCCTTGTCGAGCAGATAGTGCACCGCCATGTCGCGATACTTCTGGTCGCCGGTGATGTCGGCGACATGGAACAAATTCTCCGACATGATATAGGTTTCGTCGTACGGCGGATTCACCTTGCCGATGCGATCGCGCGAGACCGGCGAGATATAGGGCCGGCACTTCTCGATGATGATCGGCAGCAGCTTCTTCGCCTGCTCGACGCCCGACAGCCGGTACGCGTCGATCATGCCGACGACATACTTGTCCATGACATAGGCCGCCCACTGCTCCTGCGCCTTGGGGCCGGCATAGGGGTTGCTGCCCTTGACGAACGCCTCGCCGAACCCCTGGACGAGCGCGGCGACCTTCGCATGGATGTCCTTGTCGCCGGTGGTGGCGCCAAGCCGGGCGAGGCCGGAGATATATTGCCCGATGGTCAGCCCGGGGACGAAGCCGTCCTTGTCGTACCAGCCGCCCATGTTCGGGCCCGGCGCCGGCAGCCCGGCATTCTCGCGGAACACCTTGAGCACCCGGTCATTGTCGAGCGCCAGATAATGCGACTGGATATGGTCATATTGCTGCTTGATCCGCCCGCCGGTCAGCCGGACCTTGCCATAGGCGAACTCGTGCACGGCTTCCTTGCCGCCCGCCACCGCGGCGGCGGCCGCCAGCGCTGCGGGGCTCGCGATCGTCGTGCCGGCAGCGGCAGTCGCGCACGCAGCGCAATGGACGAACGCGCGACGCGAAATTCCGGCCGTTTCGAAGCCCTTCATAGCGATCCTCTCACATGGAATCGGCCACCCTTGCGCGGCGTGCCGATCGTTATCGCTAGGCTTATAATAATACTAATCAGAGGCGCAAGGCCGGACAAACTTTGTAACGTAAATCCTTCCCCGGAGGGGGAAGATCGCGAACCTAGTCCTTCGCGCGCTTCTTCTTCGCCCCGCCCGTCCCCGCGCGCTCCAGCCGGGCAAAGCCATGCCCGATGATATCCCGCATCGCCTGCGCCGCGCCGTCGCCGTCGCGCGCCTCGATCGCGTCGACGATCCGGCTATGCCCCTTCACGCTCTCCTCATGCACTTCCGCCTCGCGCACCGGCGAGCTCATCCGGAACGAGGCGAGCAGCGCGGTCTCGATCACCGCCGAGAGCGAACGCATCAGCACATTGCCCGAAGCCTGGCCGACCGCCTTGTGGAACTCGAGGTCGGCGGTGGCGAACTCGCCCGCATCGCCCGGCGCATCGCCCATCCGCGCCACGCAGTCGCGCATCCGCGCGATGTCCGCCTCGCTCGCCTGCTCGGCCGCCGCCTGCGCCGCCGCCGGCTCGATCGCCAGCCGGATCGCGGCGAGATCGCGGACGAACGCCATGTCGAAGCCCTGCGACACCTTCCAGGTCAGCACATCGGCATCGAAGAAATTCCAGTGCGCGCTGTCCAGCACCGTGGTGCCCACCCGGGTGCGTGACACGATCAGGCCCTTGGCGGTCAGCGTCTTGAACGCCTCGCGCAGCACCGTGCGCGACACGCCGAAGCGCGCCAGCATCTCGGCCTCGGACGGCAGCTTGCCGCCGGGCGGATAGACGCCCGCCAGGATCTCGCCCCCCAGCGTCCGCGCCACCTGGTCGTGGCTCGACAGCGCTGTCTCTGCAAAACGGCTGAAGTTCGGGCGGGCCAGCATTTCCATATTCTCCGGAGGGCCGAAATCACCGGCCAATCCACGTCCTTACAGTTATAATAGTATTTGTGGCCAGCCCCTCGGCGCGGTTCCGGTGCTATCTCCCGCGCCCGGAAAGCGCCGCCTCCAGCGGCCCGTCGGCGGCATTGCGCCAATGCCAGTGCGGATAGAGCTCGGCCGGCGCGGTCAGCGCATCGAGCCGCGCCACCACATCCTCGGGCAACACCAGCGCCGCCGCGCCCAGATTGTCGGCTAGCTGCTCCGGCCGCGACGTCCCCAGGATCACGCTGTCCACCGACCGGGCCAGCAGCCAGGCCAGCGACACCTGCGCCACGCTCGCCCCCAGTTCTCCCGCGATCGCCCGCAGCGCATCGAGCAACGCAAAGCCCAGCTCCCGGTCGAACGGCATGTATCCCGTCGCCGCCAGCCGATCGCCCTCCGCCCCCGGCCGGTCGCGATCATATTTGCCCGACAGGAAGCCGCCCGCCAGCGGGCTCCACGCGGTCACCCCGATCCCGTAGCGCCCCCGCATCCGCATCAGGTCGCGCTCGATGTCGCGCCCGAGCAGCGAGTAGTACATCTGCCCATGCGTGAACGGCGCCCAGCCATTGGCCCGCTGCAGCTCGAGCGCGGCGGCGACCTTCCAGGCCGACCAGTTGGAGAAGCCGAGATAGCGCGCCTTGCCCGCCCGCACGACTGCGTCGAGCGCCTCCAGCGTCTCCTCCAGCGGCGTCCGCGCATCCTCGTTATGCGCGATATAGACGTCCACCCAGTCCGTCCCGAGCCGGCGCAAGCTCTGGTCGATCGCCCAGCCGATATGCCGCCGGGTCAGCCCCGCCTGCACCAAGGGCGCGCCCATTCGCCCCATCACCTTGGTCGCGATCACCACGCCGTCGCGGTGCGGCGCCAGCGCCTTGCCCAGCACTTCCTCGGACTGGCCGCCCGCATAGATGTCGGCGGTGTCGAAGAAGTTGATCCCGGCATCGAGCGCCTGGCCGACCAGCGCATCGGCATCCGCCCCGCGCACCTTGGCAAGGCCCTGCATCGGATCGTCCCGGGTCAGCGTCAGCGCGCCGAACGCCAGCCGCGAGACGACCAGCCCGCTATTGCCCAGCAAGGCATATTGCATGGCCTAGCGCTCCCGCTTCACCGAAACTTCCTGCGCGAACACCAGCCGCACCGGCCCGAGCAGCCCGGAGTCCAGCAGCGGCTCGTCCGCGCCGTAGAAGGTCCAGGGCGTGAAGGTCACGCGCCCGCCCGCCGGCTTGGCCTCGCCGGCCTTGTACCAGTCGGGCAGCGCGGTGATCTTGCGCGCCATCACCTGCACCTTCTTGCCCTCGGCCGTCACCTTCTCGCCGACCTGCCATTCGGCATCGACGAACGTGCCTTCCTCGGGCAGCGCCGCATCGGCGATCATCCGGTTGGCCCAGAGGTTGGTCACGGCGAGCGAGACGCTGTTTGCCCCCGGCTTCACCACATCGGTGATGTCGACGCGGTACGGCTCCTTCCACACCACGCCGAGGTCCTTGCCGTTGACCGTCACGCCGGACAGCACCTCGACCCGGCCCAGATCGAGATAGACTCGCCGCCCCTTGCCCAGCGCGCTCGCCGGCACGTCGATATTGCGCTGATAGGTCGCGGTGCCCGAGAAATGGCGCACCCCGTCATCCTTATGATGGCTGAGCGATTCCAGCTTCGGCAGCACCACGCTCTCCGGCGCCCCGCGCCCGGGCTGGAAGCGCACCGTCCACGGCCCCGCCACCGTCACCGGCTCGGGCACCTTGGCGGTGAAACCGCCGCCGCCCTCCAGCGTATAGCGCCCGCTCGCCCAGGCGAGGCCATGCAGGCCGCCGCTATCGTCGCGCTCAACCATGACCGGCGTAGCCACGATCGGCGCTACCGGCGGCGCCCCCGCCGCTTCGGCAGCGATCTCGTCCGCGCTCAGCGCCCGCGCCACCGTCTTGAGCGGCGTCGAATTGCCCTCGAAGAAATAGCTCACGCCCAGCGGCTGCGGCGCATCGCTACCGCCAGCGAACACCCGCCGTCCGCTACGCAGCCCGGTCCGCACCAGTTTGCCGTTCAGATAGAGGCTCGGCGTCCCCTGGTCATAGACCAGAGCGACATGCGTCCAGCCCGAGACCGGCGTACGGCTCACCAGCACCGCCGGCACGCTGTCCGGGCTGCCCCGCTCGATCACCATCGCGCCGTTGCGGCCGATCGCCAGCCCGGCAATCGCGGTGCCTTCGCCATGCAGGTCGCGCCCCGAACGCGCATTGATCAGGTAGTTCTTGCCCGTCTCGTTGATCCGCCCCTCGGTCTTCTCGTCGGGCAGCACGCGCAGGTCGATGTCGGGCTTGGCCCAGAGTGACAAAGTGAAGCTACCCTCCGGCGCCGCCGCCCGCACCGCAGCCGGCGGATCGAGCTCCACCACCCGCTTGCCGTCGCGCGCGATCCAGCCGGTCCGCGCCTCCCCCTTGTCGGGATCGAGCATCACAAAGGTCGATCCCGCCGGCGACAGGTCGAACGTAACCTTGGTCTCCGCCACATCGCTGGCGAACAGCACCGGGCGCGACACCGCCCCCGTCTCGGCATCCCATAGCGACGGCGCGGCACCGCCGACGCGGAAGCTGCACGTCACCGTCTCGGCGCGGCGCTGGCGATTGGCGACGAAATACATGTCGCTCTTCGCCAGCTTGCGGTGCAGCCACACCACCTGCCCGTCGGGCGTCCGCGTGTCGCACCGCGCGTCAGGCCCGACCTTGATCGCGTCCATCGCCTCGAGCACGCTGCCCTTGGGGAACACCATCCCCGCGCCCACCTTGCGGGGCGCGTCGCCTGCGCCCCACAGCGCCTCGGTCGCCGCGCGGAAATCCGCGTCGCCCGTCATCGTCATCGAATGGACCGGCCGCGGCCCCAGGATCACCGCGCCCTGCTCGACCAGTGCATGCAGCTTGCTCGCCAGTTGCGGCGTCATGCTCGAAAGCGTCGCGGGCAACACCAGCAGCCGATATTCGGCTCCGTTCGCCAGCACGATCCGGCCGTTCTTCACGCTCGCGCGGGTCAGCAGCACCTCGGCATTGACCAGGTCATATTGATAGCCCGGCGGGATATGCGGCTCGAAATATTGCCCGATCTTGGGGTTGCTGTCCGGCGACACATCGGGCCGCGCATATTCGGCCTGATAGGGCGTTTCCTCCCCGGTGAAGAACAGCACATCCGCAACGTACGTCCCCTGCCGCAACAGATACTGGCTGCGCGCCAGATACTGCATCCACGGCTTGGCCTGTGCGAACCAGGTGTTGCTGCGGTCGAGATTGATCCCCCACGGCCCCATCACCATCCCCGGCGCCGCCTTGGGATTGGGCTGGTGGGCATAGCGATGGAAGATGATCTGGTTGAGCCCCAGCGCGAACATCTGGTCGCCCAGCGCCTTCATTGCATAGGGATAGTCCTGCCAGCGGCTGGTCTGCGCCTCGCCGGTGAAGCTCTCCGCGGCAATGACGGGCTTGCCGTACACATGCGCCGCCGACGTCACCATCTTCATCGATCGGTTGTCGGTCCAGGGCGTGCGCGTCCAGAATTCGCTACTCGGCACTTCGGTCCGCCCCGAAACCTGCAGCGTGTCGAATGCGCCAGGCCCGTAAGGCTCGGCATAGAAATGCAGGCCGATCGCGTTGGCATGGCGCTGCATCCGGCCGTAATAATTGTCCGCCATCAGGTCCGAGAGCGTATCGCGGAAATCGAACAGGAAGCGGTCGGACTGGTCGACATCGCCGACGATCCGCCCGGTCAGCGCCGGCAGCCAGGGCGTGATCGCATAGCCTTTCTGCTTCGCGAAGAACTGCGGCAGCTTCGCCGTCCAGTTCTGCAGCCCGGCCTCGTAGCTGTCGATCATCAGCATGTTAAAGGTCTTGCCGAGATAGCCGCCCGACGCCTCGGCCAGCTTGCCGACGCTGCTCTGGAACTGGAAATCCACCGCATCGGGATCGAGCTTGTCGACCTCAAGGCCGCGCCCGGCATCCGATGCCGCGACGTTCAGATGCGCGGTGCTGGTATGCCCCAGCCGCAGCACCGTCCAGCGCCCCGCCGGCGGCGTCCAGCGCAGCGTGCCGCTGGCATCCAGCTTGCCGCTCAGGTCGATCACCCTGGCCGGGTCGATCGCATCAGCCTTGCGCAGGTCGGTGGGATGCTGCTCCACCGCGGGCGAGGCACGGAATAGATGCTCGCCCTTCAGATCCCAGCCCTCGATCCGCGGCGTCGCATGGAACAGCGCCTCGGTAAGCTTCAGCTTTCCCTTGGGCGTGACGCGGAACCAGCTGGCGGTGACCGGCGCGAAATTGATCGTGCCGGGTGCCTCGATCCCGCGCTCATGCTGCGCCGGCGCGCTGACCTGGCCGATCCGCGTCCAGCTCTTGCCATCATTTGAGACTTCGATGCTTGCACTGAACGGCCCGGCATGCGCGTCGCTGTACAAAGTCACCGCCTGCGCGGTGAAGGGCGACTGCATCCTTATGGTCAGCGGTGCATCGGGGGTTGCATCCACGCCAGTGTTCAAGTCGCGGTCGGTCAGCACCGCCGGGGAGACCGCGCTCGCCGTCCGCATTTCGGCGACTGCGTCGCGGTAGGTGCTGTCGTCGCCCGCGCTCGCCGGGAAGGCGATCAGCGCCGCATCGCGATAATAGCCGAGCTTCGTATAGGGTTGGGCCAGCTTCACTGTGATCGGCTTGCCGCCCGCCACCGTGGCTTCGGTCCAGACGAGCTGCTGCATCGATCGCTCGGGGGTGATCCAGGGCCCGCCCGAGGACGACCAGCCCGGCGCGTTGTGCAGCCCCACTTTCATGCCCAGCTGGTCGGCTTTCGCCATCATGTGCGTCATCAGCCGCAACCAGTCCGGACTGAGATAGTCGACCGGCCCCTTGGGCACGTCGCTGCTGCCGTCGAACGCCATCACGCTGCCGATGCCGATTTCCCGCATCGCGCCAAGATCCGCGTCCAGACCGTCCGAAGTGACGTTGCCGTTCATCCAGTGATAGAAAGTGCCAGGCCGCACCTCGGCCGGCGGATCGCGGAACGCCTCGGGGCTCGGCCGATCAGCCGCCGGCTGCGGCACCTCCTGCGCCATCGCTCCCGCCGCCGGAATCACCAGCGCGCACCCCGCCAGCCACCGTCCGATGCCCGCCATATCTCTCCCTCTTTCGCTATTCTTTTGCGGCAGCCTAGCAGCTCGAAACATCATATAAAACGATAAATAAGGCTTGGCCTCGGAGCCATCTCGCGGCATCACCTTTGCAAACAAAAGCGTATCAAGGGACAAGGGAGAGAGAGGATGGCCCGTTGGGCAGGATGGGCGGTGCTGGCATTGGCCCTGAGCACCACCGCCCCGGCAGCATTGGCGCAGGCAGGCAGCCTCAACCGCGCCACCGCCTTTGCCGACAAGCCGGCCATCGCGGTCGGCGTCGCCTGGTATCCCGAGCAATGGCCCGAAGCGCGCTGGGACGTCGATCTCGCGCTGATGAAAGCCACTGGATTCAACACGGTACGCGTCGGCGAGTTCGCCTGGAGCCGGATGGAGCCGGAGGAAGGCAAGTTCGATTTCGCCTGGCTCGACCGCGCGATCGCGGCGGCGAAGAAGCACGGCATGATGGTGGTGATCGGCACCCCAACCGCCGCCCCGCCCGCCTGGCTCACCCAGAAATACCCCGAAGTGCTGCGGGTCGACGAGAACGGCACCCGCGCCGGCCATGGCGGCCGCCGCCACTTCTCCTTCGCCAGCGCCCGCTACCGCGACTTCTCCCGCCGCATCGCGGTCGAGATGGCCAGGCGCTACGGCAAGGATCCCGCGGTGGTCGGCTGGCAGATCGACAATGAAGTCGGCCCGCCCTCGTTCGATCCCGAATCGGTCGCCGCCTGGCACGCCTTCCTCGAGAAGCGCTACGGTAGCATCGACGAGCTCAACCGCCGCTGGACCACCGAATATTGGAGCCAGCATTACAATGACTTCGGCCAGATCCCGCTGCGCGCCACCGGCCAGCAGAACCCCGGCTTGCTGCTCGATTTCAAGCACTTCACCACCGCGACCTGGACCGACTATGTCCAGAACCAGGTCCGCGCGATCCGCCCGCTGATCGATCCCCGTGCCTTCGTCACCACCAACACGATGTTCTGGAATGCGGGTTTCGATCACTTCGCGATGCACCGCGATCTCGATATCGCCTCCTGGGACAATTACATCCAGGAAGGCCGCCCCGATTGGGTGGCGAACGGCGCCAATCACGATCTCGTCCGCGGCTACAAGCAGCGCAATTTCTGGCTGATGGAAACCCAGCCCGGCCGCGTTGACTGGGCCCCGGTCAACCGCGCGCTCGATCCCGGTCAGGTCCGCGAAATGGCCTGGCAGGCCGTCGCCCACGGTGCCGACGCGGTGCTCTACTGGCAGTGGCGCCCCGCCGCCAATGGCCAGGAAACCTATCACGGCGCGGTGCTCGGCCAGGACGGCAAACCCAACCCGATCCAGCCCGAGATCGCGCGCACCGCCGCCGACCTCGTCGCCGCCGCGCCCCTGCTCGCCGACACCGCGCCCGTCGCCGATGTCGCGATGCTCTTCTCCTATGACAGCCGCTGGGCGATCGATATCCAGCGCCATCACAAGGACTTCGACGCGATCCGGGCGTTCACCGACTTCTACCGCCCGCTGCGCACTCAGGCGCAGGGCGTGCATGTCGTCGCCCCCGAAGCCGATCTCGCCCGCTACAAGCTGGTGGTCGCGCCCAACCTCATGGTCCTGACCGAGGGGCAAGCGAAGGCGCTGGAAACCTATGTCCGCGCCGGCGGCAACCTCGTGCTCGGCCCGCGCTCGGGCATGCGCGACGATGCCAATGCGCTCTGGCCGCAGAAGCAGCCGGGACCGCTCGCCGGCCTGCTCGGCGCTGAAATCGCCCAATATTATGCGCTGGACGAAAGCGTCGGTGTGACCGGCGCGTTCGCGGGCAAGGCGACCATCTGGGCCGAGGACATCACGCCCCTCGCCAAGGACGTGCAGGTCCGCGCCACCTATGCCGACAAGGGCGGCTGGCTCGACGGCAAGCCCGCGATCGTCACCCGCAAGGTCGGCAAGGGCAGCATCACCTATGTCGGCGCCTGGCTCGATCCGGCGGCGATGGCCCAGCTCGCCACCAGCCTGCTGGCCGATGCGAAGGTCACCCCGATCCTCCCCGGCGCCGACCCCGATCTCGAGATCGCCGTCCGCGCCGGTGGCGGCAAGCGCGTGCTGATCGCGATCAACCACGGCAAGCAGGCCCATCCGCTCGCCTTGCCCGCCGGCGCGAAGCCCGCCGGCGGCGACTGGGCGGACAGGCAGGTCGCCGCCCACGGCATCGCATGGTTCACGCTGGGAGACGCCAAATGATCCGGCCGCTGACGCTCTCGCTCGCCGCTCTGCTCCTCGCCGGCGCGGCGACCGGCCCCGATCACTGGGTGCCCGCCTGGTCCGGCCCGCCGATCGGCTATGAGCCCGACACGCGCGACGGCAAGGCGCTCGGCCGCCCGTTCAAGGCCGAGACGGTCCGCCAGGAGCTGCGCGCCGGGATCGCCGGCAAGACGCTGCGGGTGCGCCTCAGCAACGAGCTGTCCGACGAGGCGCTGCGCATCGGCGGCGCCTCTATCCTCCGCCTCGATGCCGAGGGCAAACCGGTGCCCGGCAGCCTGCGCTCGCTCACTTTCAGCGCGGCGCGCGATGTTCGCATCCCCGGCCGCGCCCCGATGCTCTCCGATCCGCTCGCCTATCCGGTGGTGGCCGGCGAGCGGCTGGCGGTCTCGCTCTACTTCCCCGACGAAGTGGCGCCGCCCACCCACGCCCAGATGATCGACATCGCCAGCGGCGACGCCACCGCCGAGCTCACCCTCCCCAGCCCCCGCCGCGCCCGCGCCTCGGGCGTGGTCAGCGCGCTGGAGCTGTCGGGCACCGCGGCGACCAGGGTGCTGGTAACCTTCGGCGATTCGATCACCGAGGGCGCCGGCGCCTCCAAGGCGATGAGCTGGCCCGACCAGCTCGGCAGGCTGCTCCCGGCAAGTCCCCAGGGCCGCTGCTGGGCAGTCGCCAATGCCGGGATCAGTGGCAACCGCCTGCTCAGCCAGGGCCGCGGCCCCGGCGCCCTCGCCCGCTTCGACCGCGACGTGCTGTCGGTGCCCGGCGCTACCCATGTCGTGATCCTCGAAGGCATCAACGACATCGGCACGGTCAAGAACCCCGGCAAGGACTGGCAGCCCCCTGCCGCCAGCCTGATTGCCGCCTATGAGCAGCTGCTGACGCGGGCCAAGGCACGCGGGCTCAAGGTGATCTTCGGCACCCTGCTGCCCTATCAGGGCGCCGCCTATGCCGATGCGGCCGGGGAGCAGCGGCGCCAGGCGGCCAATGCCTGGATACGTGCCAATGCCGCGCGCTTCGACGGGTTGATCGACTTCGACAAGGCGATGGACGAGCCCGGCCAGCCCGGCACGATGCGCCTCGCCGAGCAGATCGGCGACCATCTCCACCCGAACGACGCAGGCTATACCCGCATGGCGAGGACTGCCCTGCCCCAAATCCTGAAGCAGGGCTGCCGGTAGCTGCATTTCACATTCCCCTCCCTGCAAGGGAGGGGTTAGGGGTGGGTTTGAAAAGGTCGGGCTCGATGCCCGGTCTTTTCTTTTACACCAAGTGCGTGGTTGGGCTCGCTGCGCTCGCAACCCACCCCCAGCCCCTCCCTTGCAGGGAGGGGAGAAGCGCCTGCCCGGCGGCTGACCTCAGCGCTCCACGCGGATCAGGTAGCTCGTCGTCGCCGGCGACCCCACGCGGATCTCCCAGCCCGGCTCGATCATCTTGCCGGAGATCTCCTTGCCGATCGGACGCGCCGCCCCGTCGAGCGGCTGGGCGAACACCCCGATCGCGCCTTCCAGGTCCTTGAGCTGGATCCACCCGGTCACCGGCTCGATCAGCGTCGGCGCGGTGCCCCAGTTGGTCAGCATCGCCCGGCGCTCATCCCAGGTCGCGCCGGTGTTCTGGGTCGTGCTCGTCGTGGTGAGCAGCAGCCGGTTCGACAGGTTGATCGGCTTGCCGTCGAGTGACGACAGAGTGATCGTCGCGAAGCGATTGGCGATCTCGGCCGATAGGTTGCGCGTCTGCACCTTGGGGTTCTCGCGCACGAAGCCGACCAGCGCCTGGCTGCGCGCCGTATCGACGCTGACGATGCCGTCCTTGCCGTCCGAGGTCTTCCAGCTCAGCTCCTTGGTGTCCGACACGATCGGATTGGCCGGCGGCAGCGGCGCGGGCAGGCTCGGCTTGCAATCGAGGCACGAGACCCGAGAGCCGTGCACCAGCGGGATCATCTTGTCGAAGCCCGGTGTGTAATAGGGCATCTCGGCCCGCGGCAGCCGCGACGCCTCGCTGATCTGGTCGGTCGAATAGGAGCGCGTCAGCACCGTCTTCGCCGCCGAGACGTCGCCGCGCAGGAAGATCATCGCGCCTGCCGGCATCTGGGCCATCTTCACCGGATCGAGCGTCATGTCGAAATGGTCGGCGATCGCCGGCTTCCATTCGCCGCTGATCTTGGTCTCGAACGTGTAGAAGAAGATCCCGTCCCAATCCTGCAGCGCCGCATAGGAGGCGAGGATCGGGATCATCTCCGAGCCATATTCGCTCGGGAACGGGTGGTTGACCTCGCTGACCGTGAACGGCTTGCCGACAGCGGTGCTGCGCGCGAGCTTCTGGATGATCGACAGCTCGGGGCTGTTGACCATCGGCTCGTTGCGCCGCCCATAGATCGCCGGATGCTGCCAATAGACATGCGCATCGACGATATCGCCCTTGAGCGCGGTGCGCATCAACGGCTGGTTGGCGATGAAATAAGTGTGGTCCGCCATCGGCACGACCGGCGACTTCACGCCCAGTTCGTCCTTCAGGAAGTGCTTCATGTCGGCGTGGAAGTCGATCTCGACCTGGGTCAGGAAGGCGAGCTCGGCATCGAGGCGCAGGCGTGGCGCATCGGGGTGATCGCCGCGCCGCATGAACGGCACCGGCTTGTCCGCCGTCACGCCCGCGATCCGGTGCAGCTCGGCGACCTGCGCCGGCGTGCGGTTCTTCGCCAGCCACGCATTGTACTTGTCGACCAGCAGCGCCTGATAGTGCGGCGTCATGTCGAGCTGATAGTTCGCCCCGCCCTTCACCCGCTCGCCGCGCAGCCAGTTGCGCATCCAGAATTCGAGCACCGAATTCTCGTTGACCACCTCGACGGTCATCACGGCCGGATCATCGGCATAGCGCAGCCCGGTGTACTGGTTGGTATGGCCGAGCAGCTGCTTCGCATATTCCTTCTGCAGCGCGACCAGCTCGGGGCCGAAATAGGTGAAGGCCTTGGCGTTGTTGATCAGATCGACATCAGGCACCCCGTCACCGGGCTTGAAGACGCGGCCGACATTCAGGTTGAAGTTGGCGTAGATGCCGTTCTTCTTGAGCTGCGCGAACCAGTAATCGAGCCGCTCCATCCGCTCGGGATTGATCTCGCGGCTGTTGTTCACATCGCCGCGGATCAGGCCGCGCGGGCCGTGGGTGACCGGGCCGTTCGTCCCTTCGTTGCGCATCTGGTCCGGCGTGTCGGGCCGGTCGAGGAAGTGCATGCGGACGCAATTCACCCCCAGCCGCGCCAGCGCATTGGCATAGGTCTCGGCATCCTTGTGCGAGGGAATTTCCTCGCCGCCGATCGTCCAGCCGGTCAGATTGACGCCCCAGCAGCGGAAGCGCTTGCCGTCACCGCGATAGAGATGGCCGTCCCGCGCCTGGATGAAGCCGTACTTCCCCGCCGGCCCGTCGAGCAGGAACCGGGCATCGGCGCCGGAATCGACCCGCGCCTCATGGTCCACCGGGAAAGGCTGCATCGGAATGTCCTGCGCGGTGGCAGGCGAAGTGAGCGCCGTCCCCGCAAGCGCGGCGGCGGTGAACAGGCAGGCGAACTGCTTCATGGATAACTCCCCTGAGTGTCGGCCGGCCGGTGCGCGTGGCCCGGCCGTGCCTTTTCTTGATGTCAGCGCGTGCGGATGCGGAGCGCGTAGGGATAGGCCCCGTCCCCCACCGCCGGCAGCGTGATGCGCAGCCCCTTGGGGGTCTGCTCCCACGCGACCTTGCCGCCGTCGAGCAGCGCGATGCTCTTGATCGGTCCCGCCAGATAGGGCGTGCCGGCGTAGAGCGTCTTGATCAGCACCGCGCCGTCCTGCGGACGCGACAGCCCTAGCGCGTAGAGATTGTCGCCCTTGGTGGTGAAGCGGATGTCGGCGGGCGTGTAGCCCTTCACCGCCGATTCCTCGACCTGCCCGCCGACGCGGACCTGGCCCGACTTGGTCGGCCCCTCGCCGAAGAACTGGAACGGGCGCGTGCCGTAGATCGCCTCGCCATTCACCTTCAGCCAGCCGCCCATGCCCTGCAGCACCTGGGCGATCTCGTCCGGGATCGTGCCATCGGCCTTGGGGCCGACGTTGAGCAGCAGGTTGCCGTTCTTGCTGACGATGTCGATCAGGTCGGAGATCAGCGACTGCGCCGTGCGGTAGCTGTCGTTCTTGGCATAGCCCCAGCTATGCACGCTCACCGAAGTGTCGGACTGCCAGGGCGTCAGCTTGAGCGCATCGGTCTTGCCACGCTCCATGTCGAACAGCGCGCTGCCCTCGGCAAACTGCCCGCCCTTATAGGCGATGATACCCTGCTGGCCCCAGCTCGCCGAGCGGTTGTAATAATAGGCCGCAGTGTCGCGCATCAGTGGCTCGAAGCTGGGCGCCGCGGTCCACCAGTCGAAATAGATCAGCTCCGGCTTGTACTTGTCGACCAGCTCCGAGGTGCGCGCCATCCAGTCGTTGAGGAACGCCTTGTTGGGCGGCATCCAGGTCTGGAGCTGGCCGCCGTCGGGCCAGCTCTCGGGCTTGTCCGCCGGGAGGCCCATCGGCGCTGCCGGGCCGTAGAGACCGTCATTCTTCGGATCGTTCACGTCGGAATCGAAGGTGCGGCCCATATAGTACCACCACCAATGCTCGGCGCGGTGCGAGGACAGGCCGAAATGCAGCCCCGCCGCACGCGCGGCCCTGGCGATCTCGCCGGTGGTGTCGCGCTTGGGCCCCATCTTCGCGGCATCCCATTCGGTGAAGTCCGACGCGTACATCGCGAAGCCGTCGCAATGCTCGGCGACCGGCACGACATATTTGGCGCCGGCGTCCTGGAAGAGCTTCACCCAGGCGGTGGGGTCGAACCTCTCCGCCTTGAACTGCGGAATGAAGTCCTTGTAGCCGAACTTCGACTGCGGGCCGTAGGTCTCGACATGATGCTTGTACGCGGCGTTGCCGGGCACATACATGTTGCGCGAATACCATTCATTGGCGAAGGCCGGCACCGAATACGGCCCCCAATGGATGAAGATGCCGAACTTGGCGTCGCGGAACCATTCGGGCGTGCGATACTTGCCGCGCAGCGCATCCCAGTCCGACTTGAACGGCCCCCGGGCGATCCCCGCCTTGACCTGCTTCAGCTTGGCATCGACCTTGGCCTCATAGCCCGGCACCTGCGCCGCCGCCGGAACCGCCAATGCCAGCGCGGCCATCGCCACCGATGCGCCAAAGATGCGCTTGCCCGATATCATCCTGGTCTTCTCCATGATCCTGGTGCTCACCGCTTCCACGCGGTGATGCGAACTTCCGCGCCTTCGTCGACTGCTGTGGCAGTGCCGAAGGCGATGATGCCGACGCCCTCGATGCGCACCCGATTGTCCAGGTCGTCGCGGCCTTCATTGCCCTTCGAGCTGGTCAGCGACACGATCCGCGACTGGATCGGGATCACCTTCCCGCCGACGACGATCCGGTCGAAGGCGAAGTCGAGGATCGCGTGATCGGCCCGCACCACCTTCCCCTCGATCACCGCCCCGCGCAGCTCGCGCGGATCGATCAACACGCCGCTGACCGGGTCGCCGGGCTTGCTCGCGGTGCTGCTGATCGACGTATTCATCTTGACCAGCATGCTGCTGTTCATCGGCGAGACGTTATCCAGACCACCGCCCCCGTCCTGCGCGAACGCGGAGGGCGAGAGCAGCAGGGCTCCGAGCGTGAGTAGATGCTTGTTCATATGCCTGATCTCCTCAGCGCTTGCCGGTCTTGCGGACGAGCACGGTCCAGTCGCTGCCACCGTCCTTCGGTGCGGTGCCGAGCGCGACGGTGCCGCCACCCTGCACGGTGCGCACGCTGCCATTCTGCAACGCGCCGCCGGTCCGCGGATTGTACCATTTGACTTCGAACGGCCCCGTCGCCGCCGACAGGTCGAGCGTGGTCGTGCCGCCCTCGGGCAGATAGACCGCATAGACCGCGCCCGGCTTGGCCAGCACATAGTCGTCGGTCGCCGGGGTCAGCGCATCGGCATGCTTCATCTCGGTCACCGGCAGATAGGTGCTGACGAAGTCGTGCGCATGGCGGATCAGGTCGAACAGCTGATCGCGGCTGCGGAAATCCTCCATGTTCAGATCGCCGATCGGATCGGTGAAGAAGAACATCGTGCCGGTGCCGCCGGCCATGTAATGGCCCCAGATCGCCAGCTTGCGGACCTTGTCGTGACCGGGATCCTCGACATCGGTGCGCACGCCAGGGTTCATCTCGATCAGCTGGACCAGCCACGGGTGTCCGGCAGCCGCCGACTTGTCGAGCCACTTGATCGTCTCGGCATGGGTGTTCTCGGGATCGTGCTGGAGCGCGGTCGCATCGAAGTTCTTGAAGCCGAGCAGCCGACCATAGGTCTTGTCGTCCGGGATCAGCTCCGCCTTCCACTGGACGTACTGGATCGGGTGCTTCCAGGGATCGATCGCCTTGATGTAGTTGGAGATTTCCTCGATGTCCCGCGTCGTGAAATAGCGGAACCGATCCATCTCCTCATCGAGATCCCAGATCACCCCGCGATGATGCGCGAAGCGGGCGATCAGCTCGCGATAATAGATCCGGCGCTCCACCCCGAGCTTGCCGAGCGTCTGCTCGCCTTCCTCTTCCTGCGTGATGAGCATGACCTGCATGCCCAGCCGATCCATGTGCGAGAAGACGATCTCCCACTGGGCCAGCTTCGACACGTCATAGCGGGTATGCGCGTCGTAGGAGATCCAGGGATTGATATCCATCGCATCGCCGTAGTTGTTCATCGTCAGCGTGTAGAAGGAGTTCATCCCCTTCGACGCGAGATAGTTGAGCGCGCCGATGATCCCCTTGCCCTTGCCGCCCTGCCAGGTCGGATCGCCGGACTTCCAGTCGCGGACATGCGGGTCGTAATGGTGGAGCTGGTCCTCGGTCGCGAAGCCCTTTGCCCCGCGAAAATCCCTGGTGTTGTCGAACTGGTAATAGGCGAGGAAATTCTCCGGGCTCTGCGATCCCGCCATCACGAAGTATTTCCCGCTGCCCGAATAGCGCAGGAAGTGCTGGCCGACATAGTGCAGCATGCCGTTGTCGAGCTTGTTGCGGCCCGATTTGTCCGCCGCCGCGATCTGGAGCGTGCCCGTCTCGCCATCGATCGAGACCGGGGTGCCGGCGCCGGGATCCTGGCTCGCCGCCACGTCCTTGCCTGTGCGGAACGACACCCGATAGGTCCAGGTGCCCGCTGCGTCCGGCACGAAATGGACGCGCCAGACGCTGCCTTCGGTCGCGCTTGTCTCGGCGGCGTTGCCGTCCGCGGCGAAATAGCCGGGCACGACATAGGTCTTGCTGCCGTTGGTGAAGGTGACGTTCAGCCGATAGTCGCTGAAGGGATTGGTTTCGGCGGTCTCGCTCGTCTTCGGCCCCGCAAAGCTGAGCTGGACATCCCGCCATTGCTGGAGCGTGCCTTCCACCGTCGCCGCCGAAGCGGCAACGCACCCGCCACCGATACCGGCCAGCGTCACGACGAGTTTCAAGCAGACAAGCAGCGGCCTCCACCGCCATTGGGCGTGTGCCATGATCCCTCTCCCTGTTCGCGCGGCAGCCCGTATGAGAGCGCTTCTCGGCGCCCGCTCTTCGCTGGGCACCGGCTCTCACATCACCGCTTCAATAATATTCTAATATGATTATTCAGAGAAGCTATTTCTGCAGTTTTTCTGAGTCAAACAAGTTTTCAGAATCGAGAGATCACCGCCCCTGCTCTCGGCTCACCAGGGCTTCGAACGCGCCACCGCGAGGCCGCGCACGTCGTTCGGCCATTTGCCGCTCACCGCGCAGTAGAAATGGTAGAGCGCCCCGTCGTGGTAGATCACCGCCGGCTTGTGCGCGAATTTCTCGTCGATCGAGCCTGGCGGGCCGACATCGATCAACACCTCGTCCGCCTTGGTGAAGCTGCTCGGGCTATCGCCGAACGCGAACAGATCGCGCGCATAGCCGTCCTTGGCCAGGCCGAAATAGAACATGCCCCATTGCCCGCGATGCGAGACGACCACGGGATCGCTGGCGAAGCGGAAGTCCGGCGCGCCTTCGGGTCCGTTGCGGATCAGCGGACTGGCGGGATGCCGCGTCCAGGTCTTGAGGTCCTTCGAGATCGCAAGCCCCGTCTGCTCCTTCCAGGGCCGGCCGGTGGTCTTGGCGTTGTAATAGAGGTGGAAGGTGTCGCCGATCTTGACGAGATAGGGCTTGTAGAGCCCGCCGCGCTCCCATTCGGCGCCGTCCTCGGCGCGCAGGATCACCGGGCCACGCTCCCAATGGAACAGGTCGTCGCTCCAGGCGAGCCCGATCACCGCCGCGCCCTCCTCATAGCCCGCATTGGGATAGGCGTGCCACGCGGCGACATAGCGCCCGCCTACCTTCACCAGCCGCGCAGGGGATTGCAGCTCATTCTCGCGCAGGATCGAGGCGCAGGCGATGTTGAAGCGGGTGATCGGGTCATTCGGATCGCGCGAGAGGATCACGCCCTTGCGGGTCCAGTCGATCAGGTTGGTCGATTCACAGATGCCGGTCTGGTAGCCGGTGCCGTCGAAGCCGACATAGGTCAGGTAGAATTTGCCATTCGCGGAGAAGACGAACGGGCAATCGACCGCCTTCTCGTCGAAGCTCCCGGGGACGCCCGATCCGCCGAGGATCAGCTTGGGATATTTGTACGGCGTCCGATACGGCGCGAGAGGATCTCGCGTGCCTGCCCTTGCGGCTCCCGAAAGCAGCAACGCGCCCGCGCCGCTCCCAAGCAGCGCTCGCCGGTCCATGGTCATATGCCCCAGCCTCCATCGATGACGTGCGCCTGGCCAGTGGTGTAGGTTGCGCCGGCGAGATAGACGACCAGGTCGGCAATCTCCTCCGGCGTGCCGAGCCGGCCGATCGGCTGACGCGCGACAAAGGCTGCCCGCGTGCTTTCATAGTCTCCGCCGGCGCCGAGCCGCTCCTGCAGCGATGGCGTGTCGACCGTGCCGGGGCAGATCGCGGTGACGCGGATGTTCTTGTCCACGAAATCGGCGGCGATCGATTTGGTGAGGCCGAGCACCGCCGCCTTCGTCACCGAATAGGCGAAGCGGTTGGGCACCCCCTTCACGCTCGACGCGATCGACGACATGTTGATGATCGAACCGCCGCCACGAGCGGCCATGCCGGGCAGCACCGCCTGGCAGGTGTGGACCTGCGCCATCACGTTCAACTGCCAGGCGAAATCGAGATCGGCGTCGCTGGTCTCGAGCACCGTACCGCCATGTACGACGCCGGCGCAGTTGAACAGGATGTCGATCGTCTCCTGGGCGAGCGTTGCCACAGCAGCGGGATCCAGCACGTCGAGCCGGCGGATCTCGATACGGTCGCTCGCAAGCCCTTCCAGTCGCGCCACGTCGATATCGGTCGCGATCACGCGCGCACCGGCAGCAGCGAGGGCGAGCACCGATGCCCGCCCGATGCCCTGGGCAGCGGCGGTCACGAGCGCGGTCTTTCCGGTAAGGTCGGTCACAATAAGGTCCTTCAGGGTCTGGGAATGGACATGCCGGACTGGTCGCCCGAGCGATACGCGGCCTCGACGAGTGCCATGGTGCGCCACGCGTCCTCGACATGGGTGGAGAGCACCGCGTCCTCGCCCGCGGCGAAGCGCTGGAGATTGGCCATCGGGCCGATGAACGCATCCGGGAACCAGGTGCCGGTCAGCGGCACCTGCTCCCAGTCCCGCCGCCGATCGGTCAGCCACAGCGCATCCGGCTCGCCGGTCGGATAATCGAGCAGCACGCCCAGCGTCGCGATCGCGGCGCCGTCCAGGCCTTCCACCCGGAAGCTCGCATCCTGGAAGCGGCGGCCGAAATCATGCTGATGGTTGATCGACAACAGGCAGCGCAGCGTCGGGCCATAATCGAGGATCATCGAGGTCCGCGTATCGGCCAACTCGCCCGAGGGATGATCGAAGCTGCGCGCGAACACGCTTTCCGGTTCGCCGACCAGCGCGCGGATCGCGTCGAGATAATGGATCGAATGGCTGACGATCTCGACGCGCGGATTAGCCTTGAGATGCGGGAACAGATGCCAGGGCGTTGCGAGGTTGATCCGCACCTCGATCTCGGTGAGCGTGCCCAGCCGGCCTTGCCGCACGGCATCGCGGATCGCGAGCATCATCGCCGAATAACGCAGCTGGAAGTTGACCGAGGCGGTCAGCTTCCGCGCCCGGCAGATGTTACGGATGGCCGTCGCGGCGGCGAGATCGAGCCCCATCGGCTTCTGGAGCAGCACGGTCGCCCCTTCGGGCAATGCCTCAAGTATCTCCCGGTGCGCAACCGGCGGCGCGGCGATGTCGAACACCGCATCGGCCGCCACAGCCTCTTCGACGGTATCGAAGACCTGCGGCACCTCCCACTGCGCCGCCAGCGCCTCGGCCCGCGAACGGTCGAGATCATACAGCCCGGCGACGGTGAAGCCGGCCTTGCGATAGGCAGGGAGATGCGCATCCGCAACGATCCCCCCGGTGCCGAGAATGACGATCGGGCGCGGGACCGAGGGCATCGGCCAGCTCTGCTGGAGCATGGAGTTCACCGGGACATTCATGAGAGGGCGCGCCGCTGCGCTTCGGCGAGCAGATCGGCCGTGGGATGATCGCTCGTCACCGCAGCAGTCATCAGATCGTCGACGATATGGCTGATCCGCGCGAGATCGGGCGTGATCGGCATCGAACGGGCATGCTCGTGCAGCCATTCGAGCCGGTGATAATAGGGCAGACGCGCGTTGATCTCCGGATCGCGCCACGTCGAGCGGCGCACGCCGATCGCGCCTTCGCTGGTGGTCAGCCGGTCCATCGGCGCCGTCGCGCAGTGGCGCAGGAAATCCCAGGCCAGCGGCTTGTTGGCCGAGCCAGACCCGACCGCCAGCACCCAGAAGACGTTGAGCGACACATTTCCGGGCAGCGGCGCGACATCGACCAGCCCGCGCACCAAACTCTCCGGCGCAGTATCGGCATAGGCCGCGAAGCCGAACCAGTTGGCCATCAGCGCAACCTTGCCCGCAGCAAACAACCCGCCCGAAGCGACGCTGTCGAGCGACCGGCAATCGGGGGCGATCGCGCTGGTATCGCGCGCCAGCATGCGCAGGAAATCGAGCGCGGTATGCGCCTGAGGCGACGCGAGATCGGGCCGCCCCACGCTGTCGAACACTTCGCCGCCGCGCGACCAGACATGGATGCAGAAATCGTAGAAGCTGTTGTGCCCGTCCGGATAGAGCGCGAGCACCGTGCCGTAGCGATCCTCCGCCGGCGCATGATGCGCACGCGCCAGCGCATGGAATTCATTCCAGGTCGCAGGCGGCGCGGCGATCAGATCCTTGCGATAGACCAGGCATTCGGGCCCGTCATGATAGGGCATCGCCCACAGCCCGCCGCCGAACTGCTGGAGGCCGGTGAGCGACGGGCTCCAGGCATCGGGCCAATCGGGGATCGGCGCGCGCACCTGATGCGGTGCCAGATCCTCGAGCAGATCATCGGCAACCGCTTCGGCCAGCCAATCGGTGTTGAGAAAGGCAATGTCCCATTCGCCGCTGGCCAGCCCGCGCCCGGCAATCGCGCTTTCGTGGAGCGGATTGAGGTCCATCGCCACGGCGTCGAGCGTGGCGTCGCGCCCGCTCACCCGCAGGAAATCGTCGAACTGCTTGCGGATCGCGCTTTCGAAGGGGCCGAAGCGGCGGACGGCAATGCGCAGCCGGCTCATCGCGCCGCCTCCTTGCGACGACGATCGCCACCGACAGTGTAGATCGCGGCGGCGGCGATAACGACCACACCCTCAATCAGCCCCTGATAGCTGGCGCCGAGATCGAGCACGTTGAAGCCGTTGGTGAGCGTGAACAGCAGCAGCGCGCCCGCCACCGTCTTGAGCACGCTCCCCGCCCCGCCGAACAGCGACGTGCCGCCCAGGATCGCCGAGGCGATGACGGTAAGCTCTGCCCCCTGCAATGCGGTGGGGTTGATCGCGCCGAGCCGGCAGCCGAACAGCACGCCGGCAAAGCCCGCCGCCGCGCTCGACAGGATAAAGGCGCCCAGCTTGTAGGCATGGACGTTGACGCCCGAGAGCCGCGCCGCCTCGGCATTGCCGCCCACGGCATAGATGCGGCGGCCGACCACAGTGAAGCGCAGCACTGCCCAGACCAAAGCCGTGAACAATGCGAGATATACGACCGGTGCCGCCACCGCGAAGTCCTGCCCCGCCAGCAGGGCAAGCCCCGCGACGACGATACCTCCCAGCCCGATCAGCAGCCGGTGACGGAATGCGGCATAGGCGAACAGCGCGACGGCGAGCCCGAGCAGTGGCCAGAATAGCGGCACGCGGGTGCTTTCAAAGGCCAGCATCTGCTGGAGCACTTGGGGCTGCTCGACCATCAGCGAGCGGCCATCGGTGAGCACCAGCACCAGCCCGCGCACCGCCGTGAGCGTGCCGAGCGTGACGATGAAAGCGTTGATGCCGACGAACTGGACGACCGCGCCGTTGAACAGGCCAACCGACACCGCCGTGACGATCGCGGCGAGCGCGGCCAACGGAAAGCCGATGCTCGGGGCGAGCCCGACCAGCACCGCCGCCGCCAGCGCCGCGACCGAGGCGACCGAAAGATCGAAGGCGCCGGTGATCAGCATCACCGTCATCGCCACGCCCATGATCCCGACCAGCGAGGCCTGATAGGCGATGTTGCCGAGATTCTGCGCGGACAGGTACGCCGGGAGCCCGCGCGAATGGGCAATGCCGGCAAGCAGCGCGAGCAGGATCAGCAGCGCGTAGTAAATGCCGGCCTTGCGCAGCCCGAGGCCGGCGCGCCAGTCTGTCGTCTGCATCATGCAGCCATTCCTGTGCTTGGGAAATTGCCACTGGCGCGCTGGATCAGCGCCGCCTCATCGGTGGTTTCGGGATCGACTTCGGCGATCACCAGCCCGTCGCGCATCACGAGGATGCGATCGCAGATGCCGATCAGTTCCTCGAACTCGGAACTGACCAGCAGCACCGGCAGACCGTCATCGGCGAGGCCGCGGATCAGCCGGAGAATGTCGGTGCGCGCGCCGATATCGATGCCGGCAGTGGGCTCGTCGAGCAGCAGCAGCCGGGTGTCAGCGGTGAGCCATTTGGCGATCACCACCTTCTGCGCATTGCCGCCCGAAAGCTCGCCTACGGGCGCATCGGGGCCCTGCACCTTGATCGCCAGCCGTTCGATCGCTGCTTGCGCCGCTGCGGTTTCGCGCCCGGGCGATTGGAGGAAACCGGTGCGGGGCAGCGCGATATTCTCGGCGACGCTCATGCCGGCGACGAAGCCCTGGGTCGCGCGGTCCTCGGGCACCAGCGCAATGCCGGCCGCTACGGCTTCCTCGGGCGTGCGCCCGACTGGCTTGCCGTGGAGCAGCACCGCGCCGCGCGCGGCGGTATCGGCGCCGAAGATCGCGTGGAGCAATTCGCTGCGTCCCGAGCCGAGCATGCCGGCGATGCCCACGATCTCGCCCGCCGCGACGGTGAGGCTGGTGGGGGCGAGCTTGCCCGGCGAACCGAGGTCGCGGAGTTCGAGCACAATATCGCCCAGCGGACCGACCCGTGCGCTGCGCTCCAGCGTTGCTACCGAACGCCCCGCAATCGCCGCGGCAATCGCGGCTTCATCGAGATCGGCGGTCTGCGCATGCAGCACGGCGCGGCCATCGCGCAACACGGTGACTTCGTCGGTGAGCGACAGGATCTCGTCGAGGAAATGCGAGACGAACAGCACCGCATGGCCCTGTGCCGCGAGCAGGCGGACCACGGCATAGACGCGCTCGCGCTCATGCTCGGCGAGCGAGGCGGTCGGCTCATCCATGATGAGCAGCGCCGGATCGGCCATCAGCCCCTGGGCGATCGCGACCATCTGGCGCGTGCCGATCGGCAGATCGCCGACCAGCGCATCGAGATCGAACGGATTGCCGAGCAGCCCGGCGACTTCGGCGGCGCGGGCGCGCCCTGCCCGATCGGACCGCCAGCCGCCGGCGCGCTCGAGCAGCATGTTCTCGACCACCGACAGCGTCGGCACCAGCGGGATATGCTGGTAGATCGTCGCCACGCCCGCCGCGCGGGCTGCACGCGGGCTGGCCCAGTGGGCAGGCTCGCCGCGCCAGTGGATCGCGCCGCCGCTCGCCGGGATCGCGCCGGCCAGCACCTTGATCAGCGTCGACTTGCCTGCGCCATTGGCGCCGAGCAGCCCGTGGACGCGACCGGCATGAAAAGTGAGATCGACCCCGCGCAACGCGGCGGTGCCGTTCGGCCAGACCTTCTCGACGCCGGCCAGCTGGAGGAGCGGTGCGGCTACCATTGGCCGACACATTCGCTGACGGTCGCCCGGGTCACCGCCGGGATCGGATAGGTGCGGAAGCGCGAGGCGCCCTGGGCCTTGGCGTGCAGCGCTTCGAAGGCGAGCGCGCCCAGCGCCTCGGGCTTGAAGCAGACGGTGCCGTCCACCGCGCCGGCCTTGATCGAGGCGATGGCGAGCTTGGAGCCGCCGACGCCGATCAGCCGGGCCTTTGAGCCCGCCGCGCGCACCGCGCGGGCGCAGCCGATCACCATGTCGTCGGCTTCGTTATAGAACAGGTCGATATCGGGCTGGGCGGCGAGAATGTTCTGGCAGGCGGCCTCCCCGCCCTGGCTGGTCCAGTTGCCCGGCTGCGAGGCGACGATGCGATAGCGCAGGCCGGCGGCATCGAGCGCCAGACGGAAGCCGCGGGCGCGCTGCTCGACTTCGGGGAAGCCGGCTGCGCCTTCGATGATCGCGATGCGGGCGGTGCGGTCGCGCGGCAGCCAGGTCGCGGCGAGCGTGCCTGCGGCACGGCCGGCGGCGACTTCGTCCTGCGAAGCGAGCGCGACGAGGCCGGGATAGACATTGTCGATCGCGCGGGTGCGCGGATCGCCGACCAGCGCCGCTACCGCCGCGATCGGCACGCCCTGCGCATTGGCGCGGCGGACCCAGCCCTGGGCGACGACGGAATCGATCGGCATCACCGCGACGCCGGCGACCTTCTGGGCGATCAGGTCGTCGATGTCGTTGGCCTGTTTCTGGACGTCGCCCTTGGCATCGAGCACCACCGCGCGGGCGCCGGCCTTGGCGGCGGCATCGCTGAAGCCCTTGGCGATGGCGGCGGCGAAGGGATAGCTGAGCCCGACGGTGGACAGGCCGAAGCGCGGGCCGCTGCCCGCCTGGCTCGCCACCGCGCCATTGGCGGCGCGCGCGGCATTCCGCACGCCCGCCAGCGACGCCGCCGCGATAGCGACGACGCAGAGCGCAAGCAGCAAGGGGATCGGGCGCAGCCGCATCGTGCTCAGGCCTGGTCGCGCCGGGCGACGAGATAGAGATGCTCGCAGGCCAGCACGGTCTCGCCGCGCTGGTTGCGGATATCGACGGCCTCGGTCACCACGCCGTGGGTGGTGCGCTTGGGGTGGTCGCGCTTGTCGGCGATGCGGGTGATCGTCGTGATCGTGTCGCCGATATGGACCGGGCGGATGAAGCGCAGCCGATCATAGCCATAGGACATGGCATGCGGATTGATCACCGTGGCGGTGAGCCCGATGCCGATCGCGAAGATCATCGTGCCGTGCGCGATCCGCTGGCCGATCTCCTGGGTGCTGCACCACTCCGCATCCATGTGATGCGGGAAGAAATCGCCGGTATGGCCGGCATGGACGACGAAATCGGTCTCGGTGATCGTGCGGCCGAAGCTCGTCCGGGTGGCGCCGATTTCGTACTGCTCGAAATATTGCTCGACGATCATGCGGCGAACTCCCGGTCGATTGCGGTGCGGTCGGCGCCGAGGCGGGGTGCGGCGCGCGGCGAGGTGAGGATGCTGCCGTCGATGCGGATCGGGCAGCGGGTGAGCGTGAGTTCGGCGCCGTCGGGGGCGCGGACAATCTGGGTGGCGTGGAGCGCGGCGAAGGCGGGCTCGGCGCGGAGCTTTGGCCAGTCGAGCACGGGCGCGGCCCAGATGCCGGCGGGCTCGAGCAGGGCGAGCCAGTCTGCGGTGGTACGCTTGGTCAAGTGGTCGCGGAGTTGGGCCTTGATCGCATCGCGCTCGGCGAACCAGCTTGTCGGCGGGAAGCCGGCCAGGGTTTCGAGGCCAAGGATGGTACCGAGCCTGTCGACCGGGGCCATGGCGAGCGCGAGCCAGCCGTCTTGGGTCTGGTAGATGCCATAGGGCGCGGCGAGATAGACATTGCCGTTCGCCACGCTGCTGCGCGGGGGCATGGCTTCGTCGCGGTTGAGATGGACCGAGAGATGCTCGAACTGGAGGTCGATCGCGGTCTCGATCAGGCTGACATCGACGCGGCCGCCCTGCCCCGTCGTGCCGCGCCGGACCAATAGCGCGAGAATGCCCTGGGCGAGCTGGGCGCCGGCCATCATGTCGGTGATCGAGAGGCCGGCGGGGACGGGCGGGCCACTGCCCTCGCCCGAAAGCCAGGCGATGCCGGAGAGCGACTGGACGAGCAGGTCCTGGCCCGGCTTGTCGCGCCATGGGCCATCGGGGCCATAGCCGCTGACGCCGGCATAGATCAGGCGCGGGTTTAGCGCGGAGACGTCCGCCCAGCCCAAGCCGAGCCGCTCCATGATGCCGGGGCGGAAATTGTGGATCAGCACATCGGCGCGGGCGATCAGGCGGCGGACGGCCTCGAGGTCTTCGGGCTGCTTCAGGTCCGCGGCGTAGCTCTGCTTGCCGCGGTTGATCGCGTGGAACAGCGCGCTGTCCTGGTCGAACGCCATGTCCGCCAGGAACAGGCCACGACTCGCGTCGCCGCCCTCGCGCCGTTCGACCTTGATGACGCGCGCGCCAAGGTCGGCAAGGCGCAACGCGCAGGACGGGCCGGCGAGGAACTGGCTGAAATCCAGCACCGTCACTCCGGCCAGCGGCGCTGGTGCACCCCTGCCCCTGCTGTGGTCACCCTCTCCCACAATCCACTCCGATTAATATTCTAATATGATTATTGCCCTGACGCTATTGTCGCGGCTATGCCGAGTCAAACGATTTCCCGGGAAGCGGGAGAAACGGGAGAGAACGCCGTGCGCGGCATGACCTGGGACCATTCGCGTGGGGCGGATCCGCTGGTGGCGGCGGCTTCCATATGGGAAGCGCGCACGGGGCAGGCGATCGCCTGGGACCGGCGCTCGCTGCAGGATTTCGAGAGCTGGCCAGTCGAGGAACTGGCGCGGCGCTATGACCTGATCGTGATCGATCATCCGCATGTCGGGCAGGTGGCGGAGAGCGGGTGCCTGGTGGCGCTCGATGCTTTGGTGGATCTGGCGGAGATCGCGGGCGGCTCGGTCGGCGGCTCCTACGAGAGCTATGCCTGGGGCGGGCATCAATGGGCCTTGCCGATCGATGCGGCGGCGCAAGTCCAGGCCTGGGTGCCCGGGCGGATCGCGGGGCCGGTGGCGCGCTGGGAGGAACTGGCCGCGCTGTTTGCCGAGGGCCGCGCGTCGCTGCCGCTGCGGCCGCCGCACAGCCTGATGAGCCTGTTCACTTTGTGCGGGCTCACCGGTGTCGAACTGGGCGGCGGCGACCTGTTCCCGGCTGGCGCGACGCAGGCCTATGCCCTGCTCGCGGCGCTGGCCAATCCCGCCGCGTTCGCGATGGACCCGATCGCGATGTTCGAGGCGATGGCGACGGCGGACAGCCGGCTCGCGGTGGTGCCGCTGATCTATGGTTATGTGAACTACGCCCTGCCCGGCTACCGCGACACGCGCCTCCGCTTCGCCGACATCCCGGTGCTGGACCACGGCCCGCGCGGATCGGCACTAGGGGGCACGGGCATTGCGGTTTCCGCCTATGCGCAGGACCGGGCGGGCGCGGTTGCCTTCGCGGCATGGCTCGCGAGCGGCGCGGTGCAGCGCGGGATCATCGCGCCAAATGGTGGCCAGCCGGGGCATGCCGATGCGTGGGAAGACGACGCCGCCAACGCCGCGACCAGCGACTTCTACCGCGCCACTCGCGCCACGCTGGACCATGCCTGGGTCCGGCCTCGGCATGCGGGGTACATGGCGTTCCAGCATGCGGCATCCGAGCGGCTTAACGAGGGGCTGCGCGCGGGCGAGGACGGTGCCTCCGTCATCACGGCGCTCAACCGGCTCTATGCGGCATCGAAATGCTAGAGGGGCTGCTTGTCATCGACATGGCGCAGTTCCTGTCGGGGCCCTCCGCCGCGCTTAGGCTGGGCGATCTCGGCGCGCGCGTCATCAAGGTCGAGCGGCCGGGGAGCGGCGACATCTGCCGCTCGCTCTATCTGAGCGATACCGACATTGCCGGCGACTCCACCCTGTTCCACGCGATCAACCGCAACAAGCAGAGCCTCGCCGCCGACCTGAAGGACCCGCGCGACGCAGCGCGCGTCCACCGGCTGATCGCGCAGGCCGACGTAGTGCTCCAGAACTTCCGCCCCGGCGTCGCCGAACGGCTCGGCTTCGGCCCGGCGGCGCTGCGCGAACGCAACCCGCGACTGATCGTCGGCAGCATCTCGGGCTATGGCGAGGACGGCCCCTGGGCCGCCCTGCCCGGCCAGGACCTGCTCGCCCAGGCATTGTCCGGCGCGATGTGGCTGAGCGGCGACGCGCAGGACGGTCCGGTGCCCTTCGGCCTGTCGGTCGCGGACATGCTCGCCGGGCATGTGCTGGTCGAAGGCATCCTCGCCGCGCTCGTCCGGCGCGGAATCTCCAGCGAAGGCGCGCATGTCGAGACCAGCCTGCTCGAAGCGCTGATCGACCTGCAGTTCGAAGTGCTCACCACCCATCTCAACGACGGCGGCCGTCCGCCCCGCCGCGCGGCGGTGGACAATGCCCATGCCTATCTCGCCGCGCCCTATGGCACCTATCGAACGCAGGATGGCTGGTTGGCGCTGGCGATGACCCCGCTCGATACGCTGGCACCGCTGCTCGACCTGCCGCTCGCCGGCCGCGACGCTTTTGCCGAGCGCGACGCGATCAAGGCGCTGATCGCCGCCCGGCTTATCGGTGCAACCACCCGGCACTGGCTCGACCGGCTGCGCCCGCGCGACATCTGGTGCGCACCGGTGAACGACTGGCCCCGCCTGCTTGCCGAAGACGCCTTCCAGCGGCTCGACATGCTCCAGCAGGTCGGGCGCGGCGTGACCACCACGCGCAGCCCCGTCCGCATCGATGGCACGCGCGCCGGTAGCCCCAACGGCGCCCCGCGCGTGGGTGAACATGATGACGCGATCGTCGCCGAATTCGGCCTCGACCAGGATTGATCGGAGAGAGTTGATGTCGCTGAGCCTGCTTGCCCTCGCCCTCCTCGCCCAGACCGCCCCCGCCACACCGCAATCGGCGACGCCCCCGCCCCGCGATCCGCGCAACTGGCCGGCGCCGGTGATGGATACGACCGCGCCCAAGCTGCCGCCGCTGCGGCGCGGCGCGGTGCTCGTCCTGTCCAAGACCAACGGCTTCCGCGATCCCGAGCAGATCGACGCCGCCAAGGCCGTGCTGGCCGAGATCGTCCGCAAACAGGGCCGCGACATATTCGAGACCGAGAATGCCGCGGTGATGAACCCGCGCGACCTCGCCAGATTCTCAACGATCGTGCTCAACAGCACCTCGGGCAACATCTTCGACGAGAGCCAGCGCGCCGCGTTCAAGGCCTGGGTGGAGAAGGGCGGCGGCGTGGTGCTGCTTCACGGCGCCGGCGGCGATCCGAGCTATGACTGGAAGTGGTATCCCGAAACGCTGATCGGCGCGCAGTTCATCGGCCATACCGGACGGCCCAAGCAGTTCCAGCAGGGCAGCATCGACGTGATCGACCGCAGCAACCCGGCCACCCGCGACCTGCCCGCCAAATGGGTACGGACCGAGGAATGGTATTCGTTCGACAAGGTGCCGAGCGGCAACTGCACCCGCATCCTCGCGACACTCGACGAGACCAGCTACGAGCCGTTCCCCGAGCGCACCCGGATGGGCAAGACGCATCCGCTGATCTGGACGCGCTGCGTCGGCAAGGGTCGGGTGTTCTTCTCGGCGCTGGGGCACAAGGCCGAGACCTATGCCGAACCGCTGCACCAGACGCTGATTTCAGGGGCGATCCGCTGGGCAGGGCGGCGCTAGGCGGTATCGACAATCACCACGGCGAAGGCCGGGGAACTGCGAGCCAACACCCCCAGCAACATTTTGTCTGATATCCAGCCGTGAGGGCGCTTTACCCTACGGCCTGCATGCGTTGCGCGCGCGGATCGCCGCGCGGGGGTGCCCGCGCGCAGCGGATTATTCGCCCCGCGTCACAGCCACGTAATATCTCTTCCCCACCGGACCCCGCGAAAGAAAAGTTTCAAGTCGAGACGCGTCAGGGCCGTCGTCAGACTTGGAGGAGCGGAGAGGCAGGCGTGACGGGGCCGACGGGCCCCTGAAGTGCCGACAGATGAAGTTCGAACACACTGCCATCCCGGTCTCTCGCAGGCCGGGAAACGCCGGCGCTCGCCCGCGAAACATGGCGGGATCCACATATCCAGAGGGGGATAGATATGCTCAGCAAGTCCAGTCATCGTACCCATGCCGCACAGCTTCTGCTGGGTGCGGCGTTCGCGGCGCTCAGCGTCGCCCCGGCCGCCGCGCAGACTGCGCCGGCTACGGAGCCGGTCGTCGAGGAAGACGGCGCGATCGTCGTTTCCGGCTATCGCCGCAGCCTTGAAGACGCGATCGACATGAAGCGCAACACGATCGGCTTCTCGGATTCGATCGTTGCCACCGACATCGCCGACTTCCCCGAGCAGAACCTGTCCGAAGCGCTGCAGCGCGTGCCGGGCGTGACGATCGAGCGCGAAAAGGGCCTCGGCACCCGCGTCAACGTGCGCGGCCTGCCGAGCGAGTTCACCTTCGTCTCGATCAACAAGCTCGCCACCGCTTCGGGTTCGGGCGGCCGTGACGTCGAGTTCGACATCTTCGCTTCGGAACTGATCCAGTCGGTCACCGTCCAGAAGTCGCCGACCGCGGCGGACGAGGAAGGCGGCATCGCCGGCTCGGTGCTGATCCGCACCGCGCGCCCGTTCGACAATCCCGGCCTGCGCCTGGTCGGCAGCGCGGAAGGCGCGTACAACTCGATCTCCGAGAAGATCGACCCGAGCTTCTCGTTCCTCGCCAGCAAGACGTTCGGCGATTTCGGCGCGCTGATCTCGGTCGCCAAGCAGCAGCGCACGAACCGCACCGATTCCAATTCGGGCATCAACTTCCGCCCGATCGCGCGCTGGACCGACCGCGCCGGCACCACCTATCGCAACCAGGCGATTGCGGTGCTCCAGCGGGATGCCGGCATCACCTTCACCGACGCGATGAAGAACAAGATCGTCTTCCTCGATAAGGTTGGCGACCGCGTCTACCAGAACGACCAGGACCGGCTCGGCATCTCGGGCTCGCTCCAGTACAAGCCGGGGGACAATTTCAGCCTGGCCTTCGACGCCTTCATCGGATCGTACGACACGACCGAGGACGAGTATGACGCGGCCGGCTATTCGGCTTCGAGCAACTCGACGCTGGAGACGATCCACGACTTCGACGCGACGACGCTGTCGAGCTCGGGCATCGTGGTGCTGCGCGACGTTTCGTACACCAACACCCAGCATGAATTCCTGAGCAAGCAGTACCTCACCGACACCGATTATCGCCAGTTCAGCGGCGAGATGAACTGGAAGGTCGGCAACCTGACGATCAACGCGCTGGGCGGCTATTCGGGCGCCAAGCGGGTGCTGGATTATGCCAACCTCAAGCACGTCGCCTATGCGCCGTCGCGCACCCGCTATACCGAGACTGGCGGCGAGACGATCCCGAGCGCCAACCCCAATACGATCGACATGTACAATGCGCCGAGCAAGTACCTGTTCGAGGCGTATGAGACGACCCGCGAGCAGATCAAGGACGACAAATATGCCGGCCAGATCGACCTGAGCTGGGATTTCGGTTCGTCGGTGTTCAAGCGCCTCAACTGGGGCGGCCGCTACACCAGCAAGACCAATGAGCGTCAGTATGGCGAGGAGAAGATTCAGGGGCCGACGCGCGGCAGCACCGCCTATGTCAACATCCGCAAGCTCGGCGACAGCCCGCTGACCAACGTGACCGAGATCGTCGGCGGCAAGGACTATCAGGCGCGCAACCTGAGCTGGTCGCAGATCTCGAACGACTATGCCCGCAGCTTCTTCCGCCCGGCCGGCTTCGTGACGCCGTTCCAGAACGCGAACTATTACAAGGTCAAGGAAGACACGGTCGCCGGCTATGCGATGCTCGACCTCGAGTTCAACCTCGCTGTTCCGGTGTTCGTGAACCTGGGCGGCCGCTATCTGCGCACCACGATCACGTCGGAAGGCTTCCACCAGATCCAGAATTCGAACGGCACCACCGGGCTGACCGGCACGCCGATTTCGAGCACGGGCCGCTACGAGAAGTTCCTGCCGTCGTTCAACGCGCATGCCGAGCTGACCGACACGCTCTACCTGCGCGCGGCAGCTTCCAAGACGCTGATCCGCCCGGCGCTGACCGACCTGGCATACAAGCGCACGGCGAGCTTCAGCAGCTTCCGCTACACCGACGGCAATCCGGGGCTGAAGCCCACGCTGGCCGATCAGTGGGAAGTCGGCGTCGAGAAGTATCTCGGCAATGACGGCGGCATCCTGGCGGCGTCGTACTTCTGGAAGAAGATCAAGGGCGTGGTGCAGAGCCGTCTGACCGGCGAAGTGCCGAACGTGACCGTCTATAACGCCAACGGCACGATCAACGGCGTCTATGATTTCGACGTCTATCAGCCGGTCAATGCCGAGGGTTCGTACAATGTCAGCGGCATCGAGCTGAACGCGGTGATCCCGTTCGGCATGTTCGCCAGCTGGATGGACGGCTTCGGCATCAACGCCAACGCCACCTTCCTCGACAGCTCGCTAACCGGCCAGTCCGATCTGGGCGTGCCGACTTCGCCGATCGGCCTGTCGGACAACACGTACAATGCGACCGTGTTCTACGATAAGGGCCCGATCTCGCTGCGCGTGTCGTACAACCGCAAGGGCGCCTATGTGGAGCGCATCGAGCGCAACATGTATCCGGTCTATCGCGATGCCTATGGCCAGTTCGACTTCGCCGCGAGCTACCAGCTGATGCGCAACTTCCGCGTGGAGCTGCAGGGCATCAACGTGGGGAACGCCAAGACCACGGGCTACACGATGGATCCGTCTTTCCCGACCACCTACGAAGCTTCGGGAAGCCGCATCACGCTGGGCATCCGCGCCCAGTTCTGATCCTCTCGACCGGGCCGGCATGCCATTTGGTGTGCCGGCCCCTTTTCTGACGGAGTCTGCGATGTTCTGGCTGTTCGCCCCGCTCGCCCTTGCCGCCGCGCCGGAGCCGGTGCGGATCAATGATCTGGTGATGCTGGGCACACACAACAGCTACAAGCAGGCGATGCCGGCGGAGCGCATGCAGAAGCTGCGCGCGTTCGATGCGAACAGCGCCGACGCGCTCGATTACTCGCACCGTCCGCTGGTCGAGCAGCTCGATGCCGGGGCGCGGCAGCTCGAGCTCGACATCTGGTATGATCCCAAGGGCGGGCTCTATACCGCCGCGTCCCCCGATCCGGCAATGCTGCGCCCGGGCTTCAAGGTCCAGCACATGGCGGGGTTCGACGACCGGTCGAGCTGCCTCACCCTGACCGAATGCCTGACGATCATCCGCAACTGGTCCGACGCCCATCCGGGCCATGTGCCGATCCTGCTGATGTTCAACACCAACGACAATGGCCGCTTCATCAAGGGCGAACCCTATAGCGAAGCCGCCTATGACGCGCTCGATGCCGAGGTGCGCGCGGTACTGTCGCCGAACAAGCTGATCGTCCCCGATGACGTGCAGGGCAGATACCCGACGCTGCGCGATGCGGTGCTGGCCAATAACTGGCCGACGCTAAAGGCATCGCGCGGCAAGTTCCTGTTCGCGCTCGACGAGAGCCCGGCCAAGGTCGCGCTCTATCGCGGTGCGCGCAAATCGCTGGAGGGGCGGGTGTTCTTCGTGAACACCGACGAAGCATCTCCCGCCGCGGCGTACATGACGATCAACGAGCCCGTACGCGATTCCGCGCGGATCGCCGAGGCGGTGAAGGCCAATTTCCTTGTCCGCACCCGCGCCGATGCCAACACCCGCGAGGCGCGCGTGAACGACACCGGCCCGCGCGACGCCGCCTTCCGCAGCGGCGCCCAATATATCTCGACCGACTATCTCTGGCCCGATCCCCGCTTCGCCGGCGGCTACCGGGTGACGATGCCCGGCGGCGCGATCGCGCTGTGCAATCCGGTGCGCCGTCCGCAGGGATGCGGCGCACCGATCACCGAACCCAAGACCCGCTGATTTTCCGGAGTATTGCCATGATCTCGCGTATCGCCCTTGCCACGCTGCTTGCGCTCGCCAGCCAGCCTGCCCTGGCGCAGGAAGCCGCGCCCGACCTGTCGCGCGCCGCGCGCGGTGATGTCCGCGAACCGGGCGGCGCACGGCGCCTGCCGGGCGACATGCAGGCGCTCTATGCCAAGCTGAGCAAGGAAGGCCAGGTCCGCAACGTCATCCTGCTGATCGGCGACGGCATGGGCGATTCCGAGATCACGCTGGCGCGCAACTATGCCGAGGGTGCCGGCGGCTATTTCAAGGGCATCGACGCCCTGCCCTTCACCGGCCAGTACACGCACTATTCGCTCGATCGCGAGACCGGCAAGCCGAACTATGTAACCGACAGCGCGGCCTCCGCGACCGCATGGGCATCGGGCGTGAAGAGCTATAACGGCGCGATCGGCGTCGATGTGAACGGCAAGGCGCAGCGCACCCTGCTCGAATATGCCAAGGCCGCCGGCCTCGCCACCGGCGACGTCTCGACCGCCGAGATCCAGGACGCCACCCCGGGCGCGCAGATCGCCCATGTCGCCTTCCGCAGCTGCTATGCCCCGGCGGTGACGCTCAAGACCTGCCCGCAGAACGCGCTGGAGAATGGCGGCCTCGGCTCGATCACCGAGCAGTTGCTCAACACCCGCCCCGACCTGATCCTGGGCGGCGGCGCCAAGAGCTTCACCGAGGCTGCGACTGCCGGCAAGTGGAAGGGCAGGACGCTGGAGCAGCAAGCCCAAGCGCGCGGCTATCGCATCGTCCGCAACGCCGCCGAGCTCGACGCGATCACCCGCGCCGATGACAAGCAGCCGCTGATCGGCCTGTTCGCCGACGGCAACATGCCGGTGCGCTGGACCGGTCCGAAGGCGAGCTATCACGGCAATATCGACCAGCCGGCGATCACCTGCCAGCCCAATGCCGAGCGCACCGCCAGCATCCCGACGCTGGCTGGAATGACGCGCAAGGCAATCGCGCTGCTCCAGGGCAACCCCAAGGGCTTCTTCCTCCAGGTGGAAGGCGCATCGATCGACAAGCAGGATCACGCCGCCAATCCGTGCGGCCAGATCGGCGAGACGGTCGACCTCGACGAAGCGGTGCAGGTCGCGCTCGAATTCGCCCGCAAGGACGGCCACACGCTGGTGATCGTCACGGCGGATCACGCCCATACCAGCCAGATCGTCGGCAACGGCACCAAGGCACCGGGCCTGACCGCCGCGCTCAACACGCTGGAAGGCGGCGTGATGACGGTCAACTATGGCACCGCCGAGGAAGGTTCGCAGGGCCATACCGGCACCCAGCTGCGCATCGCGGCCTATGGCCCGCGCGCCGTGAATGTCAGCGGTCTGCTCGACCAGACCGACCTGCACTACATCATCCGGGACGCGCTCGGGCTGAAGTGATCGGGCGCGGGGCGGAAGACGGCTTCACCGCGATGTTCCGCCCCGGCCTTTCCCGCAACCGCATCCGACTTGTCACAATGGCGTGGCAGGGCAGCCCGAGATGAGTGTTCCGCCCGACGATCGCAGCCTATGGCTTGCCACGCGCGTGTTGCCGCATGAGCCGGCGCTGCGCCGCTGGCTGCATGGACTGAGCGCGCTCGACGATGCCGATGTCGATGATCTGGTGCAGGAAACCTATGCGGTGCTGGCGACGCGTGCATCGGTTTCCGAGATCGCCGATCCGCGCGCCTATGCGTTTCAGGTCGCGCGCTCGCTGTTCCTCCAGGGGGTGCGCCGCGCCAAGATCGTGTCGATCCAGGCCGTCGCCGATCTGGCCGAGCTCGATACCGCCGACGACGCGCCCTCGCCCTTCGATCATGCCGCGGGCCGCGAGGATCTGCGCCAGCTGGCCGCCGCGATCGAAGCGATGCCGCCCCAGACGCGGCGGGCCTTTCAACTGCGCCGGGTGGAGGGCCTGTCGCAGCGTGAAGTGGCCGCCGCGACCCGGCTTTCCGAGAGTACGGTCGAAAAACATATCGGCCGCGGCATCAGAATTTTGATGGCGCAATTTGGACGTGGCGGAAAACCGGTGCCCCGTGCATCTACATCCGGGGAAAGGGTGCCGGGCACGCCGGAGCCGAACGAAACCAACCAGAAGAACGCCACACCGGATGCACGATCGCGAGACAGCCGAAACTATCGATGATGCGGCGTCCGAATGGGCGGCGCGGATCGATCGTGGGCTGAGCGGAACCGAGCGCGCGGCGCTCGACGCCTGGCTGGCGGTGGATCGGCGACGGATCGGCGCGCTGGCGCGGGCACGGGCGCTGTGGGTCCATGCCGAACAGGCGGTGGCGCGCGGGCCAGTGCCTGCCGAGGCCGAGCCGCGCCTGGGGTTGCTTAACCGACGGCGGCTGCTGGCCGGAGGCGCCACCGCACTCGCCGCGACACTGGCCGGCGTGCTGGTCGTACCGCACCTGCTGGGCGACACCGGCGAACTTGCAAGCGGGATCGGCGAGACGCGGCGGGTCACGCTGGAGGATGGCTCGGCAGTTACCCTCGGGCCGGGCACCCGGTTGCGGCAGAGCTTCGACACTGCCCGGCGCCTGATCGAGCTGGTTTCGGGCGAGGCGTTCTTCGAAGTCGCGCAGGATGCTCGCCGGCCCTTTGTCGTCCTCGCCGGGCAAATGACGATGCGTGCGCTGGAAAGCGCCTTCGGGGTGCGCGCAATCGAAGGCGTACCGCTGTCGGTGATCGTCTCGACCGGCAAGGTCAGGATCGCTGCAGGCGGCGCGGAGCGGGTGCTGGAGGCCAATATGCGGCTCGATGCCAGCGCGCCTGGTGCGGCGGCGCGGGTAACCCGGCTCGAGCCCGATGCGCTGCAGCGGTCGCTCGCGTGGCGCGAGGGGATGCTGGCGTTCGAGGGCGACACGCTGGCCAGCGTCGCCAAGCAGTTCGATCGCTATGGCGCGGCGCGGATCGTGATTGCCGATCCGGCACTGGCGCGCGAGCCGATCACCGGCAGCTTCGCCGCCAATGATCCGCGCGGCTTTGCCCGGGCGATCGCCGCCAGCCTTGGCGCGCGGGTCGCGATCGAAGGCGATGTGATCCGATTGAGCCGGAAACCGGCGGCGAAATAATTTCCGCGAACCGGGTGGGGGAAGATCGCGCCCCGGCCATCTACCGGGTGACGCCGGCGTTCGCTGGCCCAACGGGGATACTCAATGCAGTCCAGGATGGTGTGTGGCACGGCGATTGCCGTGGTGATGGCGTGCGTCTCGCAGCCGGCCCAGGCGCAGGTGCGCCAGTTCAACCTGCGCGAGCAGGCGGCAGTGAAGGGCATTCCGGAGTTCAGTCGCCAGGCCGGCATCCAGGTGGTGGCGCCTGCCGGCCGGCTCGCCGGCAAGACGACCAAGGCGGTGAGCGGCCGCATGTCGATCGACGCCGCGCTCGAGCAGCTGCTGCGCGGCACCGGGCTTCGCGTCGTCGCGCGCAGCGGATCGACGATCAGCCTCGGCCAGGGACCGGAGACTCCTCCCCGCCCCCAGGCCGAGCCCGCCGTCGCTGAGGACGAGGGCCAGGAAATCACCGTCACCGGCTCGCGCATCGCCCAACGCGTCCGCGACACCGCCACCCCGGTCGCGGTGGTGACCCAGGAGGACGTCCAGCTCTCCGGCACGATCAATGTCGAGGATCTGTTCAACGACATGCCGCAGTTTGTGCCCTCCACCAATGGCGGCGCGTACGGCAATGTCGTGCCCGGCGGCACGGCGGATGCGAACCTGCGCGGCTTCGGCGCGACGCGAAACCTCGTGCTGGTCAATGGCCGGCGCTTCACCATCTCGGGCCCCGAGCAGGTCACCGATCTCAACACGATCCCGACCGCGCTGATCAAGCGCACCGAGATCGTTACCGGCGGCTCCTCGGCGGTCTATGGCTCGGACGCGATCACCGGCGTGATCAACTTCATCCTGCGCGACGATTTCGAGGGGATCGAGCTGGGCAGCCAGCTCAACCTCGACAGCCCGACCGCGACGCCGACCACCAGCTTCGATCTCACCGTCGGCAAGAATTTCGGCGGCGGGCACGGCAATATCACCGTGTCGGGCAATTATCTCGATCGCGGCGCGGTCACCCGGCGCCAGCGCGGCGACTTCGCCCCGCAATGGCTGGTCGATGGCTGCGTGACGCCGGAGAGCTATGACAAGCGTGGCGCCGGCAAGCCGATCGCCGTGCCCTCGGGCTCGACCTGCCGCGCGGCGGGCGGCGTGCCCGGGCTGATCGCCAGCGGCAGCGGCGACATCCCCAATGGTCGCTTCACCGGCGTGCCGCTGGTCGGCTCGGCGACGTCGACTCCGGGGCTCGATGCAGCGCTGATCGCCGCCGGTCTGGGCGGACTCGGCTCGCGCGGCTTCACCTTCAACGATGCCGGCACGCTCGCGCGTCCGGCGCTCGATCCGGAGGATAATTACAACCTCCAGCCCGATAATTACCTGATCGTGCCGCAGAAGCGCTGGATGGTGAACGCGTTCGGCCATTACGACTTCAGCGATACGGCGACGGCCTATGGCGAGTTCCACTACAGCCAGAACAAGGTCGACCAGCAGCTGGCCCCGGCGAGCATCAGCGGCACCTTCCTGTTCAACACCAACAATCCCTATCTCAGCCCGGCGATGCAGAATGTACTGCGCCAGCTCGACCTGGCCGAGCGCACCTCCAGCGCGACCAACCGCCCGGGCGACGGCATCGTCGCGCTCACCGCGGCGCGGCGGCTGATCGAGGTCGGCCAGCGCGTCAACCACAGCCAGCGCGACGTGGTGCGCGGCGTGTTCGGGCTGCGCGGCGCGATCGGCAGCGTGTCGAGCAGCTTCCTGAGCGACCTCAACTACGACGTCTATTACAGCTATGCCGAGACCAGGCAGCGCGACAGCCAGGACGGCAATATCTCGCGCAGCCGCTACCAGGCGGGGCTGCTCTCGCAGAACGGCGCGGCGCCGCTGATCAATATCTTCGGCCAGAACATGTCGCAGGCCGCAGTGGACTCGATCATCGGCGATGCGACCAATCGCAGCGTGGCGAAGCAGCAGGTCGCACAGGCCACGCTTTCGGGCACGTTGTTCAAGCTGCCGGCCGGCCCGGCGGGCTTCTCGCTGGGCGCGGAGTGGCGCAAGTCCTCGGCGCGCTACACGCCCGATACCTTCCTCTCCTCGGGCGACGCCGTAGGCTTCCCGGCCAGCCAGCCGACCAAGGGCAGCATCACCGCGCGCGAGATCTTCGGCGAGGTCAAGCTGCCGCTGCTCCACGACCTCCCGCTGATCCAGAAGCTCACCGCCAATGGCGCGTTCCGCTATTCCGACTATGACCTGAAGGGCGTCGGCGGCGTCTGGACCTATCTGGGCGGCGTGGAGTGGCGCGTCGACGACAATATCGCGCTGCGCGGCCAGTATCAGCGTGCCGTCCGCGCGCCCAATGTCGGCGAGCTGTTCGGCGGCCTGCGCCAGAGCAGCGAAGCGGCGATCGACCCCTGCTCGAACCGCCAGCCGACTGCGCAGCAGACCGCAGCGGTGCGCGATCTCTGCATCGCCACCGGCGTGCCGGCATCGATGGTGTTCACGGCGCCGGTGCAGCCGAACAACACCGTCACCGCCACCTATGGCGGCAACCCCAATGTCGGCGAGGAGCGCTCGAACACCTATACGCTGGGTGCGGTCATCACCCCGCGCGCGGTCCCGCGACTGGTGCTGAGCGTCGACTATTTCAACATCACGCTCGACGGCGCGATCGCCCCCTTGGGCGGCGGGCTGAACAACACGCTGAGCCTGTGCTACAACACGGTGCAGGACGCGACGAGCGAGTTCTGCCGCGCGATCAGCCGCAACCCGGCGACCGGCGAGATCAGCGGGCAGTACACCGCGCAGATCCTCCAGGCGAACACCGGCGCGCTCAAGACCTCGGGCATCGATTTCGGCGCACGCTATGCCTTCGACCTGGGCTTTGCGCTGCCGGGTATGGGCGACGGGCGCAGCACGCTGGAGCTGGGCACCAACTGGACCTGGACGCGCGAGTTCACGTCGGTTCCGGTCGCGGCGCTGCCGGCGATCAAGAACCAGTGCGTCGGCGCGTTCGGCACCACCTGCGGCGAGCCGATCCCCGAGTTCCGCGGTGTTACCCGCGTGACCTGGCGCAACGGCCCGCTCGACCTGAGCGTGCGCGGCCGCTTCATCGATGCGGTGACGATCGACACCTATCTGCTGCCCAAGCGCCGCGGCAGCGCGACCACGCCGGACATGGCGAATCTGGTCAATCCGCGGATCCGCCCGCAGCAATATTTCGACCTGTCCTTCGCCTACAAGATGGACAATGTCCGGCTGTTCGGCGGGATCAACAACCTGCTCGATCACAAGCCGCCGATCGTCAACAACCCGCGCGCAAACACCTATCCCACCACCTATGACGCGATGGGCATGGGCTTCTTCTTCGGTTCCACGATCCGGTTCTGAAGAAGGATGGCCGGGCGGTTCCCTCACCGCCCGGCCAGACCCTGTTCCCGCAATGCGCGATCGATCCGCGCGATCGCGTCAGAGGCAGCGGGGGTCCCGCACCGGGGCGTCGTTGCCACGGGTCAGCCAGCGGCCGTCGGGCGCCCGATACTTCTCGCCCGGCACAGTCCGCAGGATCAGGTTGCAGCCGGTGACGAAGGCCATCTGCTCCACGGTGGAGCTCGCGGCCGCCTGCTTGGTGTACTGGCTCTTCCGCTGGATGTTGATGTTGTTCACGATCGCCTGAAGCGCGGGCGTGGCCGCGCCGACGATACCGATATAGCCGTCGGGCTGCTCGCCCACGAGCCCGTCCTCGCGCGCAGCCTGATAGGCCGGGTCGCGCTGGGCGAAGGCAGGAGCGATCAGGCTGGCTGCGAGCGCCGCCGACAGGCCGAGGGTGGAGAGCATGTTGCGCATCAGAAAATTCCCGGATTGTCCTGGATGAGTTCCTTCGCCTTGTTGTCGAGACGATAGACCACTTCCTGGGTGATCGAAATATTGAGGTTGATGACGATCGGCTTGTCGGGCGCGGTCACGTTGATGCAGCCGCCCGCGAGCAGGATCGGAGCCACTGCAAGATATCTGCGCCAGCATGGTTGCACCTGTGTCATGCGTCGAAACTGCATCTTCTTGCCTTTCATGGAACAGGGGCGCTTTCGCGAGGCTGAACGGCTGGTTTCGCCGCCTCCTGTGCACGATTCTGCTCCTCGATCAATGCGGGCAGGTTCCGCTCGATCAGGCGGCGAGGATCGTACCAGGACTGCACCGAGTCGAGCAGCTGGCGGAAGGGCGCGCTGATCCGCACGTTGAACACGAAGGGCAGCCGCGCCAGCCGGCGGATCAGGAAGTTCGACTTGGTGCCCTTGCCCTGGCTGATGCCGGAGAAGTTGATGTCGGTGATCATCTCGCCGGCCAGCGGACCGTTCATGCGGATGGTCAGGTTCCGGTAGTTGAGCGACTTCAGTGCCTGGAACGCCATGTTGCCCCACAGGCCGACATCCTGCCGGGAAACCTCGCCGACATAGGCGATGTGCCCGCCCGTCCGGGCGCGAAGCTCGCCGCCTTCGATACGCCCGCCATTTTCATCGAAGATCATCGGGAGCGTGCCGTCGAAGGTGCCGGTGGCGTCGAGATTGTCGAACGCCATTTCCTTCAGGAACAACGCCGCATCCGCGCCCTTGACGTGGAAGGTCAGCCGCCGCTCGCCCTTTTCGTTGAAGTCGAGGATGGTCGGATCAAGGACCAGCTCGCCACCCGCGAAGGGCCAGCGCGCGCCTTCCACCTGGACGCGGCGGCTGTCGAGCAGCTGGTAGCGCAGGGCGCCGTCGCGGACCGGGACGCCCGGGTTGATCTCGCCGACGCGGGCGGCCTGGCCTGGCGCGGTGCGCATGTTGAGCAGGTCGGTGAAATCGAGCTGCGTGGTCAGCCCCGAGACCGGGCCGAAGGCTGCCGCCAGGGCAATGTCAGTCGCGGTGAAGCGGCCGGTGCTGGTTACCGTGTCGCCCGACCAGGCGAAGCGGCCCGTGCCGCCTACCACGCCATCGACATCTGCGATCACACCATAGGTGAGCGCCGTGAGATCGGTCGGCTGGAGGCCATCCACCTTGAAACGGATACCGGGGATATCGAGCAGGGCCTGGCCTTCACCCTTCGCCAGATCATGCGCGACCTCCACCTTGCCTACCGCAACCTGGCGCTTGGTACCGACCAGATCGGCATGGGTTTCGATCCTGCCGTCGCGAAAATTCAGGGTCGCGGCGGGGGCGGCGAGGGATTCGAAACGCGCAGGGGCTTCGGCGTCGGAGAGGATGAAACCGCCCAGCAGCGCGAGGTTCCCGTCCGCGAATTTCCAGCTCCCCTTCCCTTCCGACACCACCAGCGGCACCGCGCCGATCCGGCCACCAAGCCCCAGGAAATCGCCGCCCAGCCCCGAGGCGAAACCGCCGTCCAGCTGCCCGATATCGAGCCGCGTCGGCTGGTCCGCACCCAGCCGCAGCGCCGCGCCGGCCAGGCGGAATCGGCTGGCACCCAGTTCGAGCTGCGCCGCATCCACCACCAGGGTCATCGGGCTCTCGCCGACCTTGCCGTGCAGCGCCAAGTTGGAGCTGCGGACCCCGCCTGCAAGGCTTCGGCCGGTCCACCGCACCATCGCCGGACCGACCGGGCAAAGCGGTAGCCGGTCGCCGTCCAGCACCAGGCTGCCCGCCGAGATCCGCGCGAAGCCGAGCGTGGCGCAGCCCGGGTTCAGCTCGAACGCGCGCGCATCCCAGCGGGCGAGCAAGGGCATCGCCAGTCCGTCGACACGCCCGCCGTTCACCGGCCCCGACAAGGTGGCCGAGGTGCGCAGCTCGCCGGCGGTACCGCGCAGGCGGAAATCGAGATCGGAGAAAGCGAGCCGCGCATCGCCCGCCGCATAGGGCCGGACGAAGCCGGTGCCGCGCAGCTCGGTGCTGCCCGGCCGGCGCGACAGGCGGACCACCGCATCGGGCAAGCCGCCGCCGCCGAGCGACAACTGGCCGGCCAGATCGATATCGCCGCCGGGCAAAGCGATCCGCCCGCCCGGCCCCTGGCCGAAATGCAGCCGCGCGCCCGAGGTGGCGGTGACGTCCAAGTTGCTCAGGCGCAGCTCGGCGGGGCTGAACGCCACCGCCGCCGTGCCGCTGAAGCTCCGGCCGGCGTCGCGCACCGCGCCGGCGAACTTGCGGACCAGCGGCGCGACCGGGCTACCCTGGCCGAGGTCGCCATAGCCGGCCAGGCGCGCGAGCAGCGCCGGAGGCAACACCGCGCGCTCGACCGCGACCTGGCCCTGGAACGCCGTCGCATCGCCCAGCGTGTAGCTGCCCGTGATCGCGGCTGCGCCGGCGCTGATATCCGGCGTGGCGAGCGCGCCGGAGCGGAGCGCGACCTTGCCCTGGGTACGGGCAGCGGTGCCGGCGAAATCGACCGTGCCGCTGAGCAGGCGCATCCTGCCGAGCGAAGCCTCGACCGCGGGCGCGGCAAGACCGGCGCTGCCCTGCCAGCGCGCCATCGAGGCATCGAGCGACGCGCGGAGATCGATGCGCGGCTGCGCGGCACGGAGGTCTGCACAGGCGAGCTGCGCGGCCTGGGCCGGTCCTTCGAGGCTGGGCGCCCCCTTGCGGATCTTGAGCTGCATCCGGGCGGTGGCGCCGTCGAGCGTGCAACCGGCGAGGCGGAGCCGCGGCGCGGTGGCGCGCACAGTGCCGGCGAACCCGTCGCTCAGCATCCCCTTGCCGCCGAACTGCAGCAGGACCCGGCCGGCATCGCTGTCGAGCCGGAGCCGGGCGTCGGCAAGGTCGACGATCATGCGGGGCAGCGAGAAGGGCTTGCCCGAGGGCGACGGCATCAGACGGTCGAGCGATCCCAGCGAGAGCGCGCCGTTGACGATGCGCCCCTTGGCGCGGATCGCGCCCGCCTTCACCACCAGCACCTCGGCGCGCCAGGGGTAGAGCGAAGTGCGCAGCTCGATCCAGTCGGCCGCCAGATCGGGGTCGCGCGGATCGCCGATCGACACATTGGTCAGCCGCTGGCGCCAGGGCGAGAGCTGCTCGATCTCGTAGCGGGCGGAGACGCCGCGCGCGGCCAGCTCGCGATCGACAAAGCCGCGCGCGATCGTGCGCCGCTGCAGCCAGATCGCCGCCAGCGCGACGACCAGGACGACCAGCAGGACAAGGGCAATGCGGCGGCGGCGCGACATCCCGCGGGGGGCAGCTTGTTGCGCACTCCCTGCGTCCGTCTCTTCGTCGCTACCGCTCACGCCCGCTCCAGCTCAACAGCGGCCGTCCGGTTGCGGCGCCGTAATCCCCTAGAGCTTTTCTATGCTGCAAAGGTTCCGTCAAAGGAAAACGGCACCGACACCGATACTCAACAATCCTATCCCGGAGGGGGAGGATTTTGCTGCTCGCTACTGCGCCCTCCCCAAAAACAGAGCAGGCTTGGCGGAGGGACGGGCCCTTCGCCAAGCCAGAGGGGAGTTCGGAAAGCGATCAGAACTTCAGGCGGACACCCACACGGTAGGTGCGGCCGAGCGTGTCGTAGAGCGCCGGGTTCACGTCGAGGCCGGTGTTGGTCTGCGGCGACGGTGCGGGATCGTGATCGAAGAGATTGTCGATCTTGAAGAACGACGTGATGCCCTTGGTGAAATCGACCGAGCCGCCCACGTCGAAATAGAAGGCACCCTTCATCGTGTTGGTGTTGATCGTCGGGTGGTTGGTGGTCGAGACCGGGCAGCCCGACTGGCAGACGACATATTGGTTGCCGTACACGCCGTCGGAGAACCAGCGCTGCTGCGCCATCAGCGTGAAGCCGGGGCCGTCATAGGACTGGACGGCGAGCCACTTCCAGTGCGGGGTGTTGCCGGTGTTCGCGCCCGCCTGATCGACGACATCGACACCCTTGACGCCGGCATCGACCAGGAACTCGCGGACATGCGTGCCGAGCGCGCGCACCGTGAAGGAGCCGGGCAGGCCCAGCGGCCGCTTCCACTGGTAGCTCGCTTCGATGTCGAACCCGCTGGTCTTCCACGAGGCGAGGTTGAACGGCTGGACATTGACGAAATTGCCGCCTTGGGTCGGGCTGTTGAGCACGAAGCCGCCGCAGAACTGGGTGAGGCCGTCATGACAGAACTGGACGATCTGCGTCGCCGAGAGCGTCGAGATCACGCCCTTCAGCTTGATGCTGTAATAGTCGAACGAGAGGCTGAGCCCCGGCAGCCAGGACGGGTTCGAATAGACCACGCCCAGCTCGGTGTTGCGGGCGATTTCCGGCTTGAGGTCGGGATTGCCGACCGTGTTCTGGAAGATCTGCACCGTCGGGCCATAGGGATTGGCGAAGCTCGGCACCGTGGTGACGGTAGGCGCGGCGTAGAGTTCGGACAGGTTGGGCGCGCGGACGTCGCGCGAGGTCACCGCGCGGAAGCGCAGGCCGTCGAGCGGCGTATCCCAGGTGCCGCCGATCTTCCACGCCCAGACGGTGCCCGAGGTGCTGTAATGCGTCATGCGCGCGGCGGGGTTGAGGTTCGCCTTGCCCATCGGCCCGTCGAACAGCGGCAGGTTGAGCTCGAGAAAGCCTTCATAGACGCTGTAGGCGCCGGTGCCGTTCTTGTAATTGCCCGCCGCATAGTTGCTGCCCTGCGCCGAATTGAGCAGCGGATCGGCGGGATAGGCGGCGGAGTTCGGGCTGATCGCCGAGACGCCGGCGCCATAGGGATCGGCGTTCACCCGGTAATATTCGTGGCGATACTCGCCGCCGAACGCGACCGTGAGCGGGCCCGCCCAAAGATCGAACGCCTCGCCCGAGAAGTTCACGCTGGCGACATCCTGGGTCAGCGTGGTGTGCTGGAACGGCCCGTTCTCGGGCTGGACATAGGCGAGCGCCGCCGCGGACGGGGCCGCGCCGCCGAAGACGTTGATCGGCTGGCAGCCAAGCGCGCGCGCCTGGGCATTGGCGCAGACGACCGTGCCGTTGAGCATGATCGCATCGACCGCCGCGGCATAGCGGTTCTGCAGCACGATATGATCGACATCGATGTACGACTTGGTGGTGCCGCGCTCGTAATAGGCGTCATAATGCCACTTGCTGCCGAGCGAGCCCTTCACGCCGGCGACGAAGCGATATTGCCGCCGGTCGGTGCTGACCTTCGGGCTCGGGAAGGAACCGTTGCTCGATCCGAAGGCGAAGGATGTGATGTTGGCGGTGCCGCACCGGTCCTTGATCGACTGCGGCAGGAAGGCGTTGGCGCAGGAGATGGTGAGGTTGACGCGATTATAGCCGGGGCTCGGCTGGTTGCTGGTCAGCACCTGCGCGACATTGGCGGTGATGTAGAATTCCTGGCCCTCGGCGAAATCGAAGCCGATCCGGCCATAGCCGTTGATGCGCTCCAGCGAGGACTTGAGCGAGGCGCCCGAGCCGACGCCGCCCGAGAGATCGCCACCGACGCAGAAGCTGTTGCCCGGATAGCAGTTCGACACGTTGCCATTGCCCTGGGGCACGCCGTTCGAACCATAGTTGAAGTTATACGGCACACCGTTGCGATCGAACGCGACGCCCTGGAGCGGGCCGTTGGTGATCAGGCCATATTTCGCATACTGATAGGACTGGGCGTAGTCGCTATAGGTGTATTGCGGCGCGCCGCCGCTGGTGACCTTGCTGTCGAGCAGCGTCGAGGCGCGGAACCAGTCGCGGTCGCCGGCAAGGTCGGTGCCGAAATTGCCGGGCCCGACGCCGTCTTCATTGTCATATTCGCCGCTGACCACGAGGTGCAGGCGATCGTCGAACAGCGAGGTGCCGAAGGCCGCCTGGACCAGCCCGGTCTTGTCGTCATTGTAGCGGGTGATGCTGCCGAGGACATTGGCCTTGAACCCGGTAAAGTGGGTGTCGGTGATGAAGTTGACCACGCCGCCGACCGCGTCCGAGCCATAGGAGGCCGAGGCGCCGCCATTGACCACGTCGACGCGCTTGACCAGCAGCTGCGGGAACATGCTGATATCGGGCACGCCGGTGACGTTCGCGCCGACGACACGCTGGCCGTCGAGCAGGGTCAGCGTGCGGATCGCCTGCAGGCCACGCAGCGAAAAGGAGCTGAGGCCCTGCTGGCCGCTCGACGTGCTGAACGTGCCGGTGGCGGCGCCGGTCGAGCCCTGGAGCGAGGGCAGCTGGGCAATCGTGTTGAAGATATTCGGCTGAGCGTTGCTGGCGATCTGCTCCTCGCCGATCACCGTGGTCGGCGTGGGCGCATTGAAGCCGCTCGCGATGATGCGGGTGCCGGTGACGATGATCTGGCCATTGTCGCTGGCCGCGCTGTCGTCCTGCGGCGCGGTGGCGGGCGCCGCCTGGCTTTCCGGTGCCGGCGCGGTCTGCGCGAAGGCCGGCGTGCAGCACAGCGCCGCGGCAAGCGCGGCAAGACTGGTAGCGCTATCACGGAGCAACGCACCGCGGGTGAAGCTATTCCCCATCATCCATCCCCTGATCGTTATCGTCACATGGTCTGTGCCATTGTGTCCGAACCATATCTGATCGGGGTGGGCGCGGCATCTACGACCATGGTCGCAGACGCCGCCGGGCCGGTTCAGGGACGGGCCGAATAGAGGCCGTGATGCGCGAGGATGAGCAGGGTCTTGCCGTCCGTGCCGCCGAAGAGGAGCTGCAGCGGACGCTCGGGCACGGTGATGCGGCCAAGCTCGGTGCCGTCCGCCGCGTAGACGAACACGTCGCCGTTCGCGATGTAGACGCGCCCGTCCGGCCCCACCGCGACGCTCTCGCCGCCGCGCGGGGCGAAGGGCTTGAGATCGGTAACCGCGCCGCCCGCGCCGAGCAGGCCGGTATAGGTGCGGTTCTCCGAGCCATTGGCGAGATGGACACGCTCGCCGGCCTTGCCGGTGATCCAGCCATAGGTGTCGAGCGTATCGGAGAAGCGCCAGCCGAGATGATCGGACGGGCCCTGCTGCCAGACGCGGAAGGCCGGCAGGCGCAGGCTGCCGTCGGGCGAGACATATTCGCGCGGCTTGGCCACGGCGATGTCGCGGGCGAACATCTCGGCGAGGGTGGTGAAATGGTCGGTCTTCGCGTCATACTGGTCGCGGAACTCGCCATTGTTCCAGAAGCTGCCGGGGAGCGCGACCTGGGCGCCCTTCCCGTCCCTGGCTTCGGTCGGCTCGATCAGGCGGACCTCGGCGGGCCTGGCCGGATCGATGCTGTAGACCGTCGCGGCCGGGCCCATCGAGGACAGGACGAGCAGGTGGCCCGAGCGATCGACCGCGAGGTTGACCGAGTCGAGCGGCGCGTCGGCGGCGATGGTCAGCCCTTCCTTCTCGGACCAGGCGTGGATGCGCTGGAACGGGCGATCGACGAAGTACAGCTTGCCGCTGCTGTCCACCGCGCCGCCGCCGAGGGCGCCGAAGCCGGTGGCCAGCTGGGTGACCGGCGCGAGCGAGGGCGTGGCAGCGGGGGCCGGCGCATCGGTCACGTCGAGCACCGCGAACTCGCGTTCGCGGACCTCACCGCCACGGGTCACGTCGACGATCGCGTTCGAATAGGGATATTTGCTCGCGCGCAGATAGGTGCCGCAGCCATTCGCGTCGCAGGTCGAGAAGCCGCTCTCGGCGTTCACATGGACGTTGCGGAAGCGGATGTTGGTTGAGTTGGTGAGCTTGACCGCCGCCGGGGCCGGCTGGAGCGAGCGGGTGACGCGGTAGCCATGGAAATTGGCGAACAGGATGTCGCGCGAGTTGCGGACCTCGAGCGCGACGGTGTTGCGGCTCTCGCCGGCTTCCTCCTCGGTCTGGGGGGCGAGGAACTCCCAGTTGCGGACGCGGTCGAGCACGATCTCGGCGCGGACGTGATGCTCGGCCGACATCTCGTAGACGAAGCCCGGCGTGTCGGTGTCGGAGACGTAGAGGCCGGCATGGGCATAGGTGTTGGGCGTCCACAGCCCGTTGAAGGTGCCGCCGCCGCCATCGGTGACCCAGAGGCTGGAATATTGGCCGTCCCAGCGCTTCTTCGGGTCGGCGTCCGCCGTGTGGTTGGCGTTGTACGGGTCAAAGCGGCTGCCGTCGGCGAGGTTGGTGCCGTGGCCACCCTGGAACTTGACGTCGTCGACCAGCGACCTGGCGCCGGCCTTCCAGAGCAGGGCGGTGGCGCGCGGGTTCTGCCCGCCGGTGAACAGGCCGAGGCCGGAGACGAGCGCATCGCCGCCCTTCGCGCTCTCGATCAGCGCCTTGGCCGGGCCGATGCCGCGATAGCCGGGGCTGTCCTCGGCGAGGACGATCTGGGTGAGGCTGGGGTGGAGGCCGATCAGCACGCTGTCGGCACGCAGCTTCAGCGTGTCGGTGACGCGGTAGAAGCCTGCCGGAAAGTAGAGGACGCGGTGGGTGTCGATCGCCTTCTGGAGGGCGGCGGTGTCGTCGGCGGTATTGTCACCCTTGACGCCGAGATCGCGGACACTGGTCCAGCTGGCGACCGCCGGGAAGGCGCGGATCGCGGGATCGCGGCGAGACGGGAGCCTGGACAGCGCGGCGGCGTCGATGCGGGTCTCGTAGCGGCCCGGCTGGTTCAGGCCGGCAAGGGTGAGGCCATAGGTGAATTCCTTGACCCGGTAGTTCGCCCCCGAGCCGGCCACCGCCTTGCCGCTGTCGCGGAAGCGGGCGAAGACCGGGGTGCCGCTGGCCAGCGCATTGTCGAAGCCGATCTGGGTATAGGCATTGCCTTCGTTGCTGATGACAACGCCGGCCTTCGAGACATTCTCGAAGCGGACGTCCTTGCCCCAGAGCCAGTCGCCATAGCCCCGGTCGATATCGATGCCGACAGGCGTGTTGCGGATGACGGTGTTGACCAGGGTCAGCCCTGCCTCATGCTCGCGGATCGCGGCGTCGCGCTGCCCGTCGAAGCTCGAATCGAGCAACGTGTACTGCCAGGCGGGCGAAGTCTTCTCGGCCAGGATGCCGTAGCGCCCGCCATGGAAGCGCAGGTTCATGCCGAGATTGCCGACCTGGTAGATGCCGGCAAGGCCCGAGCCGAGATGGAAGTCGATATGGGCGAGATAGCTGTGCTGCGCGGTATGCTGGCGCACTGCGGTGGCCGCTGGATTGCCCGCGCCGATCTCGAAATCGACGTTCGCGAGCGCGGAATAGAAGGTGCCGGAATTGGCATCGGCGATGTCGGGGTTGAACGGCACGCTGGTCGGTGGCGGTACCGGGACCTTGCCGCGCAAGGGCACCCCGCCCGCCCCCGGCGCCGTGCCGCTGGGCTGGTTGCCGGTGAAGAAGACCATGCTGCCGACGCCCTGCTGGAAGCCGGGCGTGTTGGGCGCCAGCACGAAGACCGGCCGCGTCTTGCCGACGCCGAACAGGCGCACCCCGGGCCACATGTAGATCGTGCGGGTGATCCGGTGGCGGCCCGAGGGCAGGAAGACGATGCCGCCGCCGGGCTTCGCGGCCGCCATGTCGATCGCGGACTGGATCGCGGTGCTGTCGTCGGCGACGCCATCGCCCTTCGCCTTGACGGTGACCGCGACCGGATCGTTCGGCGCCGTCGCATAGACCGAGACCGAGCGGGCCTGCTGCGCCTGGGCCGGCATCGCCGATGCCGCCACTGCGATCACCGACGCCGCAGCGCCCCACCGAATCCCGCCGATCATGCCCGTTCCCTCTTTTATCATGGCCAATCCTGACACGCGGATACGCGCGCGCACAGACCCGGACGACCGCGACAAAGGTCGCAATGGCCAAAGCGCCCGCAGGCGAACATCTAGCGTCCTGTCCGAAGCCGGGGAACGACGTGAAAGCGCAGCCAAGAATGACCGGATTGCTTCCCTGCGCGGTCGTCGTGATGGGCGTGAGCGGCTGCGGCAAATCGACGCTGGCCGGCCATCTCGCCACCTATCTCGCCGCCCCTTCCTTCGAAGGCGATGATTTCCACTCGCCCGAAAGCGTCGCCAAGATGCGCGGCGGGCAACCGCTCGACGATATCGACCGCTGGCCGTGGCTCGACCGGCTGGGCGCGGCGATCGGCGGCGCGGTGCGCGAGCATGGCATCGCGGTTGCCGCCTGCTCGGCGCTCAAGCGCAGCTACCGCGAGCGGCTGGAACAGGCGGCCGGCGTGCCGCTTGCCTTCGTGCTGCTCGACGGCGAGCGTGCGGAGATCGCGCCGCGGCTGGCCGCGCGCGCGGGGCATTACATGGCGCCCAGCCTGCTCGACAGCCAGTTCGCGACATTGGAGCGCCCGGGTGGCGACGAGCGCGCGCTGGCGCTCGATTGCTACCGGCCGGTGGATGCGCTGTGCGGCGAGGTGTTCGCCTGGTTGCGGGCGGAGTTGGGGTCGTAGAGGCGGCGGCTCTTTCCGCCTCACTTCCCCTTTCCGTCACCCTGAACTTGTTTCAGGGTCCAACCCTCCATCCGCGAATACATCCGTTGTTGCGCGTTGGATGCTGAAACAAGTTCAGCATGACGGGGTGGGTAGACGGCTACGGTTTCTTCCCTCGTCACCCCGGCCTTGTGCCGGGGGCCCGCGGCCTTGCCCCGTCGGAAGAAGAAGCGGGATCCCGGCTCAAGGCCGGGATGACGGTTTGGGGAGGTATCAGGGCATCAGCCGCTTGCGGCCCTGGGACAGGTGCCAGCGCATCGCCAGCGCGGCGCCGTCGCCGTCCTGGGCGCGGATCGCGTCGACTACCGCGTCATGCTCGTCCATCATCGCGCCGATCACTTCGGGCGGGCGCGAGCGCGAGATGTCGACGCCGGCGCGCAGGATGCCCATCACGTCGCCCTGCAGGTGATCGAAGGTGGAGATGAAGGCGCTGTTGCCCGTTGCCTCGGCGATCGCGCGATGGAGCCGCCAGTCCTCGTCATGCGCGGGCGCGCTGGAGAGCAAAGCGGTGCGCAGCGCTTCCAGCGCAGCGTCGATCTCTTCCATCTGCTCCTGCGAGCGGCGCTGCGCCGCGAGGCGCGCGGCCTCGGCCTCGAGCACGAAGCGCACTTCATAGGTGCCGAGCGTCGCCGCCAGCCCGTCCATCGGCACGTGCGAGCCAAGCCGGGCGGAAGGGCGCCGCTTCACATAGGAGCCGGCACCCCGCCGCGCCTCGGTGATGCCGTCGGCGGCGAGGCGGACCAGCGCCTCGCGCACGATCGTGCGCGACATGCCGAACAGCTCGGCCAGCCGCGCCTCGGACGGCAGCCGGTCGCCGACCGCCAGATCGTCTTCGTTGATGATCCCGACGATCGCCGTATAGGCGCGATCGGCGAGCCTGCCCTCCTGCACGGCGCCTCTCTTCTTCGCGCCTCGATTTTCTCCAGGGCGCGTCTCAGACAAGGTAGCTGAGCCCCACCACCATGACCAGACCGGCGACCGAGATCACCGTCTCGAGCAGCGACCAGGTGCGGAAGGTGTCCGCGGTCGTCGTGCCCATATAGCCCTTGACCAGCCAGAAGCCGGGATCGTTGACATGGCTGAAGAACACCGAGCCCGCGCCGATCGCCAGCACGACCAGCTCGGGCGAGGCGCCCGAAGCGGCGACCACGCCGGGCATGATGCCGACCGCGGTGATCGTCGCCACCGTCGCCGATCCGGCCGCCAGGCGGATGCCGACCGCGACCAGCCAGCCGAGCAGCAGCGGCGAGATCGAGTACATCATCACCAGCCGCGCCAGCAGGTCCGACAGGCCGGCGGTGACCAGCACCTGCTTGAGCGCCCCGCCCGCGCCGATCGCCAGCAGGATCGCGCCCGCCGCGCCCATCGTCTCGAACCAGATCGCATCCTGGATGCTCTCCTCGCCCAGCCGCCGGCCGAACAGCAGGGGCAGCGCGAGCAGGTTGGTGATGAGCAGTGCCAGCACCGGATTGGCGGCGGCGGCGAGCAAGGGCGAGTTGGCCAGCGCCGGCACCAGCTTGGCGAGCTCGCCGGTGGCGATCAGCACGATCGGCAGCAGCACGATGAACAGCGAGACGGCGCGGGGCGGCGGCGGCAGGTCGTGCACCGGGTCGCTGAGCACCGGCTCGGTCAGCTTGACGCCGGGGGTGACGAACCTGGCGAGGACGGGCCCGGCGAGGATCGCGATCGGAATAGCGATGATGACGCCGTAGAGCATGGTCAGGCCCAGGCTGGCCTTGAGCGCCTCGACCGCGAGCAGCGGGCCGGGATGCGGCGGCACCAGCGCGTGGACGACGCCGAGGCCGGCGAGCGCAGGCATGATGAGCCGCAGCTTGGTGCCGTCGGGATCGCCATTGTCGGGCATCGCCTTGGCGGCGGCGACGACAATCGGGAGGAGCAGCACGAGGCCGGTCTCGAAGAACAGCGGCAGGCCGATGACGATCGCGATGCCCAGCGTTGCCCAGGGCGCGGCCTTGGGCCCGGTCAGGCGCAGTGCGCCCGTGGCGAGCGAGGCCGCGGCGCCGGAAAGATGGAGCATCGCGCCGAGCGACAGGCCAAGCGCCACGACCAGGCCGGTGCCGCCGACGATATCGCCCACGCCCTTCTGCACCGCCTTGGCCGTGTCCGCGAGCGGCAGGCCCGCGAACAGGCCGACGGCGAAGGCGCCGACGAGCAGGCCGATAAAGGGATGGAGGCGCCAGCGCACGATCAGCAGGATCGCCAGGACGATGCCGGCGACCGCGGCGATGACCAGCCGGATATCCTCGCCGTTCATGCGGCGATCCCCTGGGCGCAATCGAACGCGAATCCTGACATCGTTGTCCTCCCCGGAAGTCCTCGGCTTTTTATCGCAAGCTCGTTGGACACGCAGAGTTGTATGACAAGTTTTTGCTATTCGGCAACGAAAAAGGCTTGCTACCGCTACCAAATGGGGAACATATTAAAACCTGTCCAACCGATTCCACCAAAATGGAACATGGGCAGGGATCGTGCAGAACCGCCGATCCGCGAGCATGACGCCATGCGCCTCGGGGAGAGGATCGATGAAGGTGACCGTTCAGGAAGCGAGCCAGAAGGCGGCAGTTTCGGCCGCGATGCCCCATCTCACTGATGGCGCGGGCCGGCCCGTGCATCTCACGCCTACCCAGCTCAAGGTGATGCGCGGCGTGCATTCGGGACAGCTCAACAAGCAGATCGCCTATGAGCTCGGCATCGCCGAGGCGACGGTGAAGGCGCACATGACCGCGCTGATGCGCAAGCTCAACGTGCGCAACCGCACCCAGGTGGCGATCGCGGCGCAGAGCCTGGCGCTCGGCCAGGCCTGATTTCCCGGGCGCGGGACTGCCCGCGCCTGCCTGTCTTTTCACATCAGCCCATTCCGGGAGAGGTTCATGAAGGCCTTCCGCCTGCTTTGCGCGGCCCTGTTGCTGTGCCCGCTTCCCGCGTTTGCCCAGTCGACCTCGGTCTACCGGACCCAGCCGAACGATCCGCGCGCGATCACCGTGAAGGGCGTGGGCGACGGCCGCGCCGACGACAGCACCGCGCTGCAGCAGGCGATCGACGCAGCGGCGGTGGGCGGCAAGGGCGGAGTGGTGTTCCTGCCCTCCGGCCGCTACCGGATCAGCCGGACGATCTTCGTGCGCTCGGCGGTGCGCGTGTTCGGCGTGGGCGCTACCCGGCCGGTGATCGTGCTGGGCGACGATACGCCGGGCTATGGCAAGGGCGTCGCGGCGATGGTCAGCTTCACCGGCGAGGACCAGTACCGCGTCGGCGCGGTGCCGGTGCCGCCGCCGACCAGCGTGCCGGCCAATCCGGACATCTATGACGCGACGTCGAGCACCTTCTATTCGGCGCTGTCCAATGTCGACTTCGAGATCGGCAAGGGCAATGAAGGCGCGGTCGCCGTGCGCTTCCGCGTCGCGCAGCACGGCTTCCTGCGCCATGTCGACTTCCATCTCGGATCGGGGCTGGCGGGCATCTATCAGGCCGGCAACGAATGCGAGAATCTGCGCTTCTATGGCGGGCGCTATGGCATCCTGACCGAGAAGACCTCCCCCGCCTGGCAGTTCACGCTGATCGATTCCGAGTTCGAGGGCCAGCGCGACGCGGCGATCCGCGAGCATGAGGTCGACCTGACCCTGGTCAATGTCGCGATCCGCAACACGCCGGTGGGGATCGAGATCGACCGCGGCTATTCGGATTCGCTGTGGGGCAAGGACGTTCGCTTCGAGAATGTCGCCCAGGCCGGGGTGCTGATCTCGAACGAGGACAGCGTGTTCACCCAGGTGGGATTCATGAACGCGGTGGCGCAGAACACCCCGGTCCTCGCGCGCTTCCGCGACAGCGGCCGGACGGTGGCTGGCCAGGGCCGCGCCTACCGCGTGAGCGACTTCTCCTATGGGCTCAAGCTGCCCGGACTGGGCGCGATGGGCACATTCGCCACCGATGTGTCGATCGCGCCGCTGGCGAAGATGCCGAAGCGCCCCGCGCCGGCGATCCGCGCCCTGCCCCCGGTAAGCGAATGGGCCAATGCCCGCGACCTGGGCGTGAAGGGCGATGACGAGACTGACGATACCGCGGCGCTGCAAAAGGCGATCGATACGCACCGCGTGGTCTATCTGCCGATGGGCCGCTACCGCGTGACCGACACACTGAAGCTGCGGCCGGACAGCGTGCTGATCTCGCTGCATCCCAGTCTCACCCACCTCTACCTGCCCGACGAGACGCCGGCCTATGCCGGGGTCGGCAGCGCCAAGGCCCTGCTGGCGAGCGCGAAGGGCGGCGACGCGATCGTCTCCGGCATCGGGCTGTGGACCGGCGGGATCAATCCGCGCGCCACCGCGCTGCTGTGGAAGGCGGGTGCGGCCTCGATGGTCAACGACGTCAAGATCCAGGGCGGCGGCGGCACCGTGCTCACCAAGGGCAGCCCGATCGGCTTCGGCGATCCCAAAGCGCGCTTCGACGGCCAGTATCCGAGCATCTGGGTGACCGATGGCGGCGGCGGCACCTTCGCGGCGGTCTGGTCGCCCAACACCCTGGCATCGACCGGCTTCTACGTCTCCGATACGAAGACGCCGGGCTATGTCTATGAGTTGTCGGCCGAGCATCATTACCGCGCCGAGATCGTGCTCGATAATGTCGAGAACTGGGAGTTCCACGCGCCGCAGACCGAGCAGGAGGTACGCGATGGAGTGAATGCGATCTCCACCGAATTCCGCAACTCGCGCAACATCCTGTTCGCCAATTATCACGGCTACCGGGTCACGCGCTCGATCAAGCCGATGGACGCGGCCGTGAAGCTCACCAATTCGAGCGACATCCGCTTCCGCAACGTCCATGTGAACGCCGAGAGCGGTTTCGCCAGCTGCGACGACAAGGGCTGCGGCACCTATGTGCGGGCGAGCAAATATCCGTTCGAGAATGCGATCAAGGACGTGACCGGCGGGCAGGAAGTGCGCGAGCGCGAGTTCGCCCGGCTCGATGTCGGCGCAGTCCCGGCGAGCAAGACGCCGCTGCCGGTGTCGCCCGAGGTGCGCAAGCTGGCCGACGGCTTCTATTCGATCGCCGGGGCGGCGGTGGATGCGAAGGGCAAGCTCTATTTCATCGACCGGCAGTTCCAGCGGATCCATGGCTGGTCGGAGAAGGAAGGGCTGACCATCGTCGCGGATGCGCCGCTCGATCCGGTGAACCTGGCGGTGGACGCCTCGGGGCATCTGCTGGTGCTGTCCTCGGCCGGGCATGACGCGACGGTCTACAGCATCGATCCGGCAAAGCCGGCCGACGTGCGGGTGATTGCCCCCACCCCTGCCCGCGCACAGGATCGCGCGGCGACGCTGCTGCCGGTCAACATGTGGGCGAATGGCGAGTTCGCCGACCGGATCGATCCGCAGACCTACCAGTTCCCGCCGATCGCCGACTTCTTCACCCGGGCAATGGCGACGCCCAAACCGCGCGAATATGTCTCGCCCGACGGATCGCTGGCGCTGCCGGCGTTCCGGGTGTGGAACCAGGGGCCGGACGATCACAATGGCTGGCGCTGGTCGGACACGCTGGACGCACATGGCCTGGTCGCGGCGCGCCCGGGCGAGCGGGTGACGCTGACCAACGGATCGGAGAACCGCACCTATAGCGGGCTGGTCGGCGCCAACGGCACGGTCACCGACCTGCGCATCGTCGCCGATCGCGGCGGCGAGAGCGTGGCGCGCGGCGCCGACGGCACGCTCTATGTCGCGAACGGGCAGGTGTTCGTCTACGACGCCGCCGGGAAGCAGACCCGCCGGATCGACGTGCCCGAGCGGCCGCTGCAGCTGGTGATCGGCGGCGCGGACGGACGCACGCTGTTCATCCTCGCACATCACGCGCTCTACGCCGTGCCCCTCTGACCTGCGCCACGGGCTGGAGAACCGCCCGCGGCTTTGCTATCGCTACCATAGTGGGGCAAAATCGGCGTGGGGCAGGATGGATTGGCGGGGGATCGTCGGCGAGCGGGGGCGTTCGGCAGCTAGCATCCGGGCGCTGCTCGCGGCCTGCATGCTCGCCCCGACGCCGCTCCAGGCACAGGTCTCCCCACCCGGATTCGGCGGGCTGAAGCATGCCCGCTGGGGCCCCGATGAGGGCGCGCCGAACGGGGTCTTCGACATCACCCAGACCCGCGACGGCTATATCTGGCTGGCGGGCGATGCGCTCTACCGGTTCGACGGGGTCAGCTTCGAGCGGATCGACTGGCCCGCCGGCACGTCCAGGAAGCACGCGGAGCCGACCGGGCTGCTGGCCGGCCGCGACGGCACGCTCTGGGTGGGGCTAAGCAGCAATGGCGGCGTGGCTGCGTATCGCGGCGGGCAGCTCGTCGACACCCATATGCCCACCCCGCCCGCCGTGATCGGCCCGATGGCGCAGGCGCCGGACGGCACCATCTGGGCCGCATCCGGGCGATACGACCGGCAGCTCCGGCGCCTGCGCGGCGGAAAATGGGAGTCGGTCGGGGACGCGCTGGGGCGGCCCGAAGGCGCGATCATGGGGCTGGCGATCGCGGCGGACGGCGGCGTGTGGATGGCGCTCACCTACCAGGGCGGCAACAGCGGCGCCCTAGCCTATCTCGCGCCCGGCGCACCCCGGTTCCAGCTGCTGCCCGACCGCGTCTCGCTCCGGCCGCGGATCGCGCTCGATCCGGCCGGCGCGCTATGGGTGTCCGACGGGACAGGCGCGCGGATGGTGCGCGACCAGAATGGACGGGTGCCCGCGCGCGCCGTCGCGTTCCCCTCCCCGCCGAACGTCCGCACCGCTACGCTGAGCTTCGACGGGCAAGGCGGGCTGTGGCGCACGACCTCGTCGATCGGCATCTCGTACATTCCCTCGGCCGCCGGCGCGGCGGCGACCGCCTATCCCTTCGACGCGGCGAACGGGCTGACCTCGGACTTCAGCTATGAATCGTTCGTCGATCGCGAGGGCAGCGTCTGGATCGCGACCGAGACCGGCATCGACCAGTTCCGCCGGGCCAGCGCGACGCAGGAACTGGGCATTCCCGCCGATCCGATCCACGGCCTGGCCCTCGCCGCCGCCAACGACGGCAGCGTCTATATCGAATCGAACGACACGCTGTTCCGGATCGCGGCGGGAGGGGCGCCCCGGCCGATCCTGAAGCTGAACGGCAACAACCTGTCGATGTGCAGCGCCCGCGCCGGCGGCATATGGATCGCCCAGAACACCCGCATGCTCCATGTCGTGGGCGACCGCGTCGAAACCTCCCCCGGCTTCCCCGGCCAGGGCGTAACCACGCATTGCGCCGAGGACCGCCAGGGCCGGCTATGGGTCGCCATCTTCGGCGAGCCGCTGGTCTGGCGCGACGCGCGGGGATGGCACAATGCCACCGGCACGCTCGGGCAGCAGCGGGTCTGGAACATGATCGCCACGCCCGCGGGCGGCATCGCCTTTACCGGCCGCCCCGACCTGGCCACGTTCGAGGGCGATCGTCTCACCCTGCGCAAGGGCTTCGGCAGCGCCACGATGCTCTCCGCCGGCACGCGCGACATCTTCCTGAGCGACGATCGGGGACTGGTGCGGCTGCGCGACGGCAAGCTGGTCCGGCTCGACCAGGGCCGCTTCCCCTGGCTGGTCTGGCTGCGAAGCCTGGTGCAGACCGATCGTGGCGAGACCTGGCTGGTGGCCCGCACCGGCATCTCCCGGGTGGCCACCGCCGATCTCGACCGCGCCTTCCAGGATCCGCATGCGCCGCTGCCGCGCACGCTGTTCAACTCGCAGGACGGGCTGGTCAGCGCAGCCCAGCATGCCGGCTTCGCGGGCCTGCAGAGCGCGGTCGCCGGCGACGGACGGGTCTGGTTCCTCAACCGCCAGGGCGCGGGCTATTTCGATCCGGCAACGCTCAAGCAGAACGCCCTGCCCCCGCCCGTCGCGATCCGTTCGCTGAGCAGCGGCGGACGCAGCTGGCGCGACCCGGACAGCCTGACCCTGCCGCCCGGCACGCGCGCGCTCGACATCGCCTATGCCGGGCTCAGCCTCGCCGTGCCCCAGCGCGTGCACTTCCGCTACCGGCTCGACGGCGTCGACGATGACTGGGTGGACGCGGGATCCCGGCGGGTGGCCTCCTATGCCAATCTCGGCCCCGGCAGCTATCGCTTCCATGTGATCGCCGCGAACAATGACGGCGTATGGAACCGGAGCGGCGCCGAGATCGGCTTCGAGATCCGCCCCACCTTCGTGCAGAGCTGGCCGTTCCGGATGCTCTGCGCCGTCGCATTGGTCGCGCTGCTCTGGCTCGCCTATTCGATGCGGATGCGCGTGGTCGCGAGCCGCATCCGGCTGCGCATGGCGGAGCGGTTCGAGGAGCGCGAGCGGATCGCCCGCGAGCTGCACGACACGCTGCTGCAGGCGATCCAGTCGCTGACCCTGCGCTTCCAGCTCGCGGTCGACGACCTGCCGGCGAAGCAGCCCGGCCGCCCGGCGCTGTTGCAGGCGATCGACACCGCCGACCAGGTGATCGCGGAAGGCCGCGACCGGGTGCTCGATCTGCGCTCGCGCCAGGCGGCGGATATCGAGCAGATCATCCGCGAGCTGATCGCCCGGCAATGTTTCGGCCCGGACGTGGAGATCTGCATCGCCACGAATGGCACGCCCCGCGACCTCGACGCGCTGGCGCTCGAGGAGACGGGCCGCATCGCGGGCGAGGCATTGTTCAACATCTGGCGGCATGCCTGCGCCCGGCGCGTCGAAGTGGAGATCAACTATGGCGCGAGCTTCGCGCTGCGCATCGCCGATGACGGCGTGGGCATCGATCCCGAGCTCGCGGCACGCGGCCGGAGCGGCCATTATGGGCTGGCCGGCATGCGCGAGCGGGCACGGAGGCTGCGGGGAAGCCTTGTCATTCGCCCCTCGGCGGATCAGGGTACCGAACTGCTGCTCACGGTGCCGGGCGGAATCGCGTACAAGGCCGAGGAGCGCAGCCTGCTAGCACGCCTGTGGAGCCGTCGATGACCGTTGCCTCGCTTAGCGCCTCGCCGATCCGCGTCCTGGTGGTGGACGATCACCCCGTGGTGCGCGAAGGCGTGACCGGGCTGCTGGCGCGGCAGACCGATATGGAAGCCGTCGGCGAGGCAGGCGACGGCCCGGAGGCGATCGCGAAGTTCCGCGACCTCGCTCCCGACGTAACGCTGATGGACGTCCAGATGCAGGGCATGGGCGGCATCGAGGCGATCGAGAAGATCCGGGCACTGTCCGGCGATGCGCGCATCCTGGTGCTCACCACCTATCCCGGGGACGCGAACGCGGTCCGCGCGATCCGGGCCGGCGCCTCGGGCTATCTGCTGAAGAACTGCGTGCGGACCGAGCTGATCGACGCGATCCGTTCGGTGCATGCCGGACGCCGGGTGGTGTGTTCCGACATCGCCCATGCGTTGGCCGAGCATGCGCTGGACGAACCGCTGACCGAACGCGAGACCGCGATCCTCCGCCTCGTCGCCGAGGGCCATCCCAACAAGCAGATCGCCTGGCGGCTGACCCTGTCGGTCGACACCATCAAGGCGCAGCTGAAGAGCATCTTCGAGAAGCTGGGGGTGCATGACCGAACCCATGCGGTGACGGTGGCGACGCGGCGGGGCTATATCGATCGCTAGGGCGTAGCGACTTCCTGTTCCCCGGCTTTCGCCGGGGCCGTCAGACAACAGCTGCACCCTGAATGTCGATACGCTCCAGCGCATGTTGGCTACAGGTTCGAAAGGCGGTCACCGCCTCTGCCGTCACCCCGGCCTTGTGC
>JAEXLC010000148.1 GCA_023445495.1 Pseudomonadota bacterium
GGCCTTCGCCGGGGAACAAGAAGGGCAGGATTGAGGGAGTCACGTGCCGGTGCTGCCATTCGCCTTGCTGTTGCTGCCTCAGGACGTGCCCGCGCCGGTCGCCGCCGAGCTGGTCGAGATCGTCCCCGGTCCCAAACGCTATTTCCATGCCGGCGATGCGCGGGAAGGCTGCCCGGCGCCCACCGCCGCCTGCCGTCGCAGGGGCTATGTCGTCGCCGGCGACAGGCTGGTCGCGTGGGAGACCCATGGAAGGCTCACCCGCGTCACCTATCTCGCTCCCGGCAGCACCCGGTCCAGCGAAGGCTGGCTCGAGACCTCCGCGCTGCGCCGGGTAACGCTCGCCGCGCCCAAAGCCAGCGACTGGATCGGCGGCTGGAGCGGCTGGGAATCGGAGATCGACATCGCCCTCGGGGCAAAGCCCGGCACCTTCCATCTCGGCGGCAACGCCACCTGGGGGGCGCATGATCCCGAGCGGGTGAAGCGCGGGGGCGTGAACTACGGTATGTTCGGCGCCGACCTGCCCGAACCGACGGGCAGCAGCCTCGCGTTCGCCGATTCGGAGGAGCCCGCTTGCCGCATCGCCCTTCGCCTGCTCGGTCCCTATCTGATCGCGCGCGACAATGGCCAGTGCGGCGGGATGAATGTCACCTTCAGCGGCATTTACCGGAAATGAGCGAGCGGCTGATCGCGCTACCGAACTGGCAATTCGCCCTGCTACCTGCCGCACAGCTCCTGGTCTGCCTGCTTGGCGCGCAGTTCCTGCTCGGCTCGCTGCTCTGCAACACCTCGCCCTTGCCGCTGCTCAGTCTCGTGGCGCTTGTGCTTTGGTGCCTGTCCGCCGCCTCGCTGCCGCTCGGCTTCGTCGCGATCGGCCTGCGTCAATTCCGGCTGAGCTATCTGGTGCTGTTGGCGCTCGGCCCGGCGATGCTGGTGGCACAGCAGCTGCTGATCGACCGGGGCCTGCTGCGCTGCAACTGGTTCTAGCCGCCTATTGCAGCGTGACCTCGTCGTCCCCGTCGTGGCGGCCGTAGAATTGCATCAGCTGCACCACCAGCTCGCTGCGTTCGGCCAGCGTGTTCGCTTCGAGCAGCGCCTGTTTCGAGGCGGTGTCGAAAGGCGCGATCTGAGCGATGCCGTTGACCAGCGATTCGTCGTCGAGCCGGCTCACCGATTCCCAGTCGACCGCATAGCCGAGCACATCGGCGAAGCGGCGCGATTCGATTTCCAGCGCGGCGCGCTCGGCCATGGCGAGGATCTCGATGTCGCCGACCGTCTCCAGCTCGGCCTCGACCTGGCGGAACGGCGTCGTGACGTCGAGCTCACGCCGGACGGCGAAGCGGGCCAGCCCCTCGAGAACGATGTCGAAGCGCCCGTCGTCGAGCGCTTCCACTTCGGCGATGCGCCCGACACAGCCGATCTCGAACAGCCCGGGCGGGCTGGCGGCGTCGCGCGGCTGGATCATGCCGATGCGCCGGTCGCGGACCAGCGCGTCGGAGACCATCGCCCGGTAGCGCGGCTCGAAGATGTGCAGCGGCAGGTGCATCCGCGGGAAGAGCAGCGCGCCGGCCAGCGGGAACACCGAAAGCCGCGTGATCTTCCCCGAAGGCGTCATCCGAACAGGATCGCCGAAAGCTTGCGGCGCTGGGCGGAGACCCAGGGGTCTTCCAGGCCGACCGCTTCGAACAGCTTGAGCAGCCGCTGGCGGGCGGCGCCCTCATTCCATTCGCGGTCGTCGCGGACCATGGCGAGCAGGGTATCGGCGGCACCGTCGCGGTCGCCCGAGGCCATCTGGCCGCCGGCAAGCTCGTAGCGCGCTTCCATGTCGCCGGTGGCGGCCTGCGCGGCGAGGCCGGACAGATCCTCGACCGGCTGGGCTTCCTTGGCCAGCGCGATCGCGGCGCGGGCCTGCTCGATCTCGGGGCCCTTGGCCTCGGCGGGCAGGGCGGCGAGCAGCGATTCGGCTTCTTCGGCGCGACCCAGCGCGAGCAGGGCACGCGCGCGGCCGGCGGCGACCACGGGATGCTCGGGTACCAGTTCGGCGATCTGCTCGAAGATCGAGAGCGCGCGCTCCGCATCGCCTTCGGCCAGCGACTGCTCGCCCATCTCGATCAGCGGCTCCAGCTCGGCTTCTGCTTGCGCTTCGGTGCTCTGTACGGGCAGCTGGCGCAGCAGCTGGTCGAGCATGGTGCGCAGCTGCGTCTCGGTGCGCGCCGAGCTCAGATCGGCGACGAGCTGGCCCTGGAACATCGCATAGACGGTCGGGATCGAGCGGACCTGGAACTGATTCGCGATGAACTGATTCGCATCGACGTCCACCTTGGCGAGGATCACGCCCTTGCCGGCATAGTCGGTCGCCACCTTTTCCAGGATCGGGGTCAGCGCCTTGCAGGGGCCGCACCATTCCGCCCAGAAATCGATCATGACGAGGCTGGTCATCGAGGGCTCGACGACGTCGCGGCGGAAGCCGTCCACGGCTTCCTTTTCCGCGGGGGTGAGTCCAAGCGTGGCCAAGGTGTCTGCTCCTGAAAAAGATGCGCTTCGGTTCGTCGCGATATGTGGGCTTTCAGGGGCGATGCGCCAAGCCTTTAAAAAAACTGTGACGATAGGGGTTGCGGACCCCAAAAGCCGATGCTAGTGGCCGCGCCTCACCCAGCCCGGAGGCGCTTCACCGCCCCGGACTAGAACGCCAGAGCGGGCGTAGCTCAGGGGTAGAGCACGACCTTGCCAAGGTCGGGGTCGAGGGTTCGAATCCCTTCGCCCGCTCCAGCGTTTCCCCCCGGATATCCGGGGCTTGGGAAACCAGCTTCAGAAAAATCTGTCACCTTCCGCCGGCGTTCGACGATTCGGTTCGCGCCTACCCTATCGGATGGCTTGCGTGTGGCCGGGGTCGGATGACAAAGTGTTGCCGATGATCGCACGGCTCGCTCTGGCGCTTGGCGCCGCCCTTCTCGCTTCCGCCGCTTCCCCGCCCGAGGGGATCGAGGGCGTGTGGCGCAACCCGCACAACAGCGTCCACATCCGCTACGAGCCCTGCGGCAAGGGCGCGATCTGCGGCACCGTCGTCTGGGCCAGCGACAAGGCGATCGCGGACGCGAAGCGCGGCGGCACGGACAACCTCATCGGCACCCCGATCTTCCGCAATCTCTACAAGAACGGCCCGAATCGCTGGAAGGGCAGCGTGTTCGTCCCCGATATCCGCAAGACCTTCTCGGGCACGGTGACGATCGAGGGCGACAAGATGATCGGCCGCGGCTGCCTGCTGCTCGGCGTCGGCTGCAAGGCGCAGACCTGGTCGCGAATCACCGAGTGATTCGGAACGCTGGGTTTCCATAGGCGGCCTTGTTCGAGGGCCCGGGGCTTTCCACTTCAGCGGGCATACAGGTTCCAACCGCAAGAAGCCCCGCCATGTTCGGAAAAGTCCTTCGGGCGATTCTGCCCACTTTCATGCTGTTCTCGCTCGCCACCCCCGCATCGGCTGGCTCGCCGCCCGATGCGCCGATCGCCAGCGAGTGGCGCAACCCCAGCAACAGCGTGCATATCCGCATCGACAATTGCGGCGGCGCGGTCTGCGGCACGATCACCTGGGCCAGCGACAAGGCGATCGCCGATGCAAGGCGCGGCGGCACCACCCAGCTGGTGGGCACCCACCTGTTTCGCGACCTCAAGCCGGCGGGTGCAGGCAAGTGGAGCGGCAAGGTGTTCGTCCCCGACATCCGCCAGACCTTCTCGGGCACGATCCAGTTCCAGGACGGCGACAAGATGGTCGGCAAGGGCTGCGTGCTGTTCGGCATCGTCTGCAAGGCCCAGACCTGGTCGCGCGTGCGTTGAGGTTTGACCGCCAGCTTCGGGCTGGCGGCCCACCCGCAAGCGGCTAGGGTGCATCCTATGACCCAAGCACCCATTCGAGTCGGCATCGGCGGCTGGACCTTCGAGCCGTGGCGCGGGACCTTCTATCCGGAGAAGCTCTCCCAGAAGAAGGAGCTGGAATATGCCGCGCGCCAGCTCACCGCGATCGAGATCAACGGCACTTATTATTCCAGCTTCAAGCCCGCCACCTTCGAAGGCTGGGCGAAGACCGTGCCCGACGGCTTCGTCTTCGCGGTGAAGGGCTCGCGCTTCTGCACCAATCGCAAGGTGCTGGCGGACGCCGGCGAATCGGTCGCGAAATTCGTCGGCCAGGGCGTCACCGAGCTCGGCGACCGGCTCGGCCCGCTGATGTGGCAGTTCATGGCCACCAAGAAGTTCGACGCGGCCGATTTCGGCGCCTTTCTCGACCTGCTCCCGCGCGCCCATGACGGCGTACAGCTCCGCCACGCCGTCCAGGTGCGGCATGAGAGCTTCGCGGTCCCCGAATTCGTCGATCTCTGCCGCAAGGCGGGCGTGGCGATCGTCTATGCCGATTCGCCGCAATATCCGGCGATCGCCGACATCACCGGCGACTTCGTCTATGCCCGGCTCGAGGCCGGCGAGGACGACAACCCCTATTGCTATCCCGAAGGCGAGCTGCCGCGCTGGACCGAGGCGGCCAGGAGCTGGGCCGCGGGCGGCCGCCCCGCCGGCCTGCCCTATGTCGAGGACCGGGACCCGCCCGCCACGCGACGCGAAACCTTCATATTCTTCATCCATGGCGGCAAGGTCCGCGCACCGGCGGCGGCGCAGGAGCTGATCCGCCGGCTCGACGAGTCGAACCAGGGCTGACGTCAAACCGTCGGCCCCGGTCGCACCCCGGCCCGAATCCGTCGCAATTCCGCCGTTTTCCGGCGGTTCCTGTGCGGTTGCGAAATCCCGTGGAAACAACCTGGTAAAGATGCGTGCCTTTCGGGATACAGCCGATTGGCAAAGCGCAACTTTATACCAACCGCCGCTTTACGCGCGAAATCCCTGCTCACATCCAACGCACCGCACATGCCGTTTCAGGCGGCTTGAGCCAGTTCGTACCCACGCAATGTGCGCGTGGGGCAGTATGAAAAGGGTACCATGTTTACGCGTAACATTGCTCGCACGCTGCGTGCAGGCACCGCCTTGTCGGCGCTGACCCTGGCCACCAGCCTCCTCGCCGTCCCCGCCTTCGCGCAGGACACCGCTCCCACCCCCACCGCCGACCAGACCGCCCCGGCGGCCGACGAAGCCCCCGAAATCGTCGTCACCGGCTCGCTCTTCGCGACCAAGGTCACCACCTCGCCGGTGACCACCGTCACCGCCGATTCGCTCGATGCCCGCGGCATCACCACCGTCCAGGACGGCCTGCAGCGCCTCGCGGCCAATAACGGCCCGACCCTCACCAACAGCTTCTCGGCAAACGGCGCGTTCGCCGGCGGCGCCTCGGCGATCTCGCTGCGCGGCCTGTCGACCAACTCGACGCTGGTGCTGTTCGATGGCCTGCGCGCGGCCTATTATCCGCTCGCCGACGACGCGACCCGCAACTTCGTCGACCTCAACACGATTCCGGACGACATCATCGACCGCGTCGAAGTGCTGAAGGACGGCGCTTCGTCGAGCTACGGCGCCGATGCGATCGCGGGCGTGGTCAACATCATCACCAAGCGCAGCTTCCAGGGCCTGTCGGCCCGCGCCGAAGCCGGCGTCTCTCAGGACGGCGTCGCCGCCAGCCAGCGCTTCTCGGTGACCGCCGGCACCGGCGATCTCGATCGCGACGGCTTCAACGCCTATGTCAGCGGCTTCTACTACCACTCGGATGCGGTCTACACCAAGGACCTGCCCTATCCGTTCAACTCGGATAACCAGACCGGGATCGGCGGGCCGAACAACCTGGTGAATGGCGACAATTTCGCACCGACCTATGCCGGTTCGAACATCTATGTCGCGCCGGGTTCGGGCGGTCGCTACCAGCTGCTCCAGTCGGGCTGCGCCAATGGCAACCTGACCCAGACCACCGCCGCCCAGCAGGCCGCCAGCAGCCTGCTGCCGACCTCGATCTGCCAGCAGGACCTGACCAACCAATATGGCGTGGTCGCCCCGCAGGTCGATCGTTTCGGCATCTCGGCGCATGCCGCCAAGACGATCGGCGATTCGGCGGAAGCCTATGTCGAGCTGAATTTCCAGCAGTCGCGCAGCCAGTATAGCGGTGCGGCCTCGTCGATCTATGCCAACGCGCCGGCCGGCATCTATTATGCGCCCTATTCGACGCGGGGCAGCGGCGCCGCCTTCGCCGCCGGCTCGGGTGCGCTGACCCTCCCGGTCTATGTCTGCGCCGCGCGCGTGAACTGCACCGCGGCCAACGGCACGCTCAACCCGAACAATCCGTTCGCAGCTTCGGGCCAGACGGCGACCGTGATCGGCGCGATGCCGAACCTGACCCGCCAGGACGAGACGCGCAGCCGCGTCTACCGTGCCGCCGCGGGCATCAAGGGCAGCTTCGGCGACGACTGGAACTACAAGGTCGACGCGACGGCGATGCACACCGACCTGCGCCGCACGATGAACGGCTATGTCTACATCCAGCATCTCCTGGATGTGGTCGCCGACGGCTCGTACAATTTCGTGAACCCCTCGGCGAACAGCCAGGCGGTGCTCGATTATCTGGCGCCGGAACTGAACGTCGATGCGTCCTCGGATCTCTACCAGGTTCAGGCCAGCGTGAATAAGGCGCTGTTCGAGCTTCCGGGCGGCCCGGCGCAGCTCGGCTTCGGCGGTTCGTTCTTCTACGAAGCGGTCGATTCGCCCTCGGCGAACAGCGATGCCGGCGGTCCGACCGAGCGTTACTTCACGATCAACGCGTTCGGCACCAAGGGTCACCGCACGGTCACCTCGGGCTTCGGCGAACTCAGCCTGCCGGTGATCAAGCAGGTCGAGCTCAACCTGTCGGGTCGCTATGACCATTACTCGACCGGCCAGGGCTATTTCTCGCCCAAGGTCGGCGCGAAGATCACCCCGGTGGACATGTTGACGGTGCGCGGCACCTGGTGGCGTGGTTTCCGTATCCGGTCCTTCGGCGAGTCCAAGGCGCTGCCGACGACCGGTTACGTGACCAACTCGGCCGGCCTGTTCAACGACGCGTACCTGGCCCAGTATGGCTGCTCGGTCGCGACGTTCAGCACGGCCTGCCCGCAGTATCTGCGGACCGCCAGCTATGGCCAGACCACGCTCGCTTCGCCGGATCTGAAGCCGGAGAAGTCGCGCAGCATCACGCTGGGCGCCGTCTTCCAGCCGATGCGCAATGTCTCGTTCTCGGTCGACTATTTCAACATCAAGAAGACCGATGCGATCACCTCGCTGTCGTCGGCTGCGGCCCTCCAGGCCTATTATGCCGGCCAGGCGATCCCGGACGGCTACACGGTCATCCCGGACGCGGTGGATCCGGCCAACCCGTCGGCGCTGCCGCGCGTTGCCTATGTCCAGTCGCACTATGTCAACGCCAACACCCAGAAGGCGGAAGGCATCGATTTCGGGGCGAACGCACGCTTCAACGTCGGCGCGGTGACCTGGACGAGCAATCTCGATGCCACGCTCATGCTCGAGCTCAGCACCACGCTGGCAGACGGCACGCGCGAGACCTATGTCGACACGCTCGGCAACTACAACCTCACCGCGGGTTCGGGCACCTTCCGCTGGAAGGGCAGCTGGATGAACAGCTTCGCGATCGGCAACTACACGGTTACCGGCACGGCCAACTACACCTCGGGCTATGACCTCTCGGCCATGGACCAGGGCAATGCGTACAAGGATTGCGGCCTGGCGCCGTCGCCCGCGTACACCGGTTGCCGCGTGAAGAGCTACTTCACCTTCGACCTCAATATGACCGCCAAGGTCGCGGACAAGTTCACGATCTATGCGAACGTACTGAACCTGTTCGATCGCCTGCCGGACTATGATCCGGTCACCTATGGCGCATATCTCTACAACCCGGTCCAGGCCGGCGACGGCATCTATGGCCGCCGCTTCTCGGTCGGCGCGAAGGTCAATTTCTGATCTTCCTCCAGGACTGAAACGAAAGAGGGCGGTCCCGAAAGGGGCCGCCCTTCTTCTTTGGGGGACAATATTCCCCTCCCTGCAAGGGAGGGGCTAGGGGTGGGTTAGGAAAGGGCGGGCTCGATGCCCGGTCTTTCCTTTTCTACCTATCGATCGGCTGAGCTCGCTGCGCTCGCAACCCACCCCCAACCCCTCCCTTTCAGGGAGGGGAGTGGTGAGCTTTCGCTTTATCAATTCGCGCGGCCATAGCCCTCCCGTTCCCCGGCTTTCGCCGGGGAACCGCTAAACCGCGAATATCGATGATTTCTAAGGCCGCTTCGGGCTCGCCCGGTCCGCCACCATCCGCTCGCCGTCGATCGTGATCGGCGAGGCGATCCCCGGCAGCCCGTCGCGCTCGATCTTCATGCCGCGCGCCATTACCTGCGGATCGGCGAACACTTCGCTGACAGTATTGATCGGCCCGGCCGGCACGCCTTCGGCCTCCAGCGCCTCGTACAGGTCGGCCTTGGCCCATTGCCGGATCGCGGCGTCGAGCAGCGGGATCAGCAGCGCGCGGTGCATCACCCGCGCCGGGTTGGTCGCGAAGCGTTCGTCGCGGCCATAGTCGAGCCCCAGCACCGCGCAGAGCTTGCGGAACTGCGAGTCATTGCCCACCGCGATGATCAGCGCGCCGTCGCGCGTGTCGAATGCCTGATAGGGCACCAGATTCGCATGGCCGTTGCCCATCCGCCGCGGCACCTTGGCCGGATTGGCCATCCAGTTGAGCGCCTGATTGGCGAGCACGCCTACCTGGGTGTCGAGCAGCGCCATGTCGATATGCGCGCCTTCCCCGGTGGCGTCACGGCGTCGCAGCGCCGCGAGGATTGCCACCGCCGAATAGACGCCGGTGAAGATGTCGGCATAGGCGATGCCGGCCTTTTGCGGCGCGCCATCGGGCTCGCCGGTCAGGCTCATCGCTCCGCCCATGCCCTGGATGATGAAGTCGTATCCGGCGCGCGGCGCATAGGGCCCGGTCTGGCCGAAGCCGGTGATCGAGCAGACCACCAGCCGCGGGTTGAGCGCGCGCAGGCTGGCCGCATCGAGCCCGTATTTCACCAGCCCGCCGACCTTGTAGTTCTCGATCACGACATCCGCGTCCGCCACCAGCGCGCGCACCGCCGCCTGGCCCTCGGGCGTGGCGATGTCGATCGCCTGGCTCTCCTTGCCGCGGTTGCAGGCATGGAAATAGGCGGCGTCACGATTCTCGCCCGCTGCGTCGTGGAGGAAGGGCGGGCCCCAGTGGCGGGTGTCGTCGCCTTCGCCGGGCCGCTCGATCTTGACCACCTCGGCGCCGAGGTCGGCGAGCAGCTGGCCGCACCAGGGCCCTGCGAGGATTCGCGCCAGCTCGACGACCCTGATGCCTTCGAGCGGCTTCATGCGCGGTGGATCTCGTAGATCACATGCGGCTTCATCGCGCCGGCCATCAGCCGCTCGACAATGCCCGGCCGCGCGGTGCCGCCGATCTTCTCCATCGCCTTGCGCGACCGCACATTGTCCACCCCGACGGTGAACACCGCGGTGCGCACATAGCGGTGGATATGGTTCAGCATCAGCCGCTTGATCTCGCGGTTGTACGTCCCGCCCCACCAGGCGCGGGCGAGATAGGTCCAGCCGATCTCGATCTCGTCCGCCTCGGCATCCCAATTGTCGAAGCGGGAAGAGCCGATCACCTGGCCGCTGGCCTTGTCGATTATGGTCAGCGCGCCGCCGCTGGCGATGCCGGCGTCGAAATAGGCGCGGAATACCGGCTCCTGCCAACGGTCATGCGCCGGGTGGACTTCCCAGACCAACGGATCGGACGCGACCGCATAGAGCGCGTCCCAGTCCGCCGGCGTGCTGGGACGCAACGTCACCAGCGCGCCTTCGAGGACCGGCTGCCGGTCGGGCGTCATCAGAACGCCGCGATCCCGGTGATCGCCCGGCCGAGGATCAGCCCGTGCACGTCGTGCGTGCCCTCATACGTGTTGACCGTCTCGAGGTTGATCGCATGGCGCAGGACATGGAATTCGGCCGAGATGCCGTTGCCGCCATGCATGTCGCGCGCGATGCGGGCGATATCGAGCGCCTTGCCGCAATTGTTGCGCTTGATGATGCTGATCGCCTCGGGCGCGAGCGTGCCTTCGTCGAACATCCGGCCCGCCCGCAGCGCCGCCTGCAGCCCGAGCGCGATCTCGGTCTCCATGTTGGCGAGCTTGAGCTGGACCAGCTGGTTGGCGGCGAGCGGCTTGCCGAACTGGGCGCGGTCGAGCGTGTACTGGCGCGCGGCATGGAAGCAGGCCTCGGCCGCGCCCATGCTGCCCCAGGCGATGCCGTAGCGCGCGCGGTTGAGGCAGCCGAACGGCCCCTTCAGCCCCTGCACGTCCGGAAGCAACGCGTCCTCGCTTACTTCGACGCCGTCCATCACGATCTCGCCGGTGATCGACGCGCGGAGCGACAGCTTGCCCTCGATCTTCGGCGCGGAGAGGCCCTTCATGCCCTTCTCCAGCACGAAGCCCTTGATCCCGCCGCCATGCGCCTCGCTCTTCGCCCAGACGACAAAGACGTCGGCGATCGGCGAGTTGGTGATCCACATCTTCGAGCCGGTCAGGCGGTAGCCGCCGTCGATCTTCGCTGCGCGGGTGCGCATGCCGCCCGGGTCCGAGCCCGCATCCGGCTCGGTCAGCCCGAAACAGCCGACCCATTCGCCGGTTGCGAGCTTCGGCAGATATTTCCGCTTCTGCTCCTCGGTGCCGTATGCGTTGATCGGGTGCATCACGAGCGAGCTCTGCACCGACATCGCCGAGCGATAGCCCGAATCGACCCGCTCCACTTCGCGCGCCACCAGCCCGTAGGACACATAGCCCAGCCCCGCGCCACCATAGGCCTCGGGGATCGTCGCGCCGAGCAGCCCCAGCGCACCCATCTCGGACATGATCTCGCGGTCGAAATGCTCGTCGAGATAGGCCCGCGTCACCCGCGGCAGCAGCTCGCCCTGCGCATAGTCGCGCGCGGCATCGCGCACCATCCGCTCCTCATCGGTCAGCTGCGCATCGAGCCCGAAGGGATCCGCCCAGTCGAACCGGCCCATCTCCGCCATTTCCTCGTCCTTCTTCCTAGTTCAGGGCCGTCCTAACGGCTCCGCCTCCCGCTGCGTGTCGGGATGGCTGCATGGGGTATAGGGTAAGGCTATCCCGCCGGCTGCGGCGCGGGTGCCGGTGCCGGCACGTCCATCGCCGCGCGCTCGATATCGGTAAGCGCCACCCGCGCCGCGACATAGCGCCGCGCCGCCGCGGTCCAGCTCTCGGCGCTCGACACGCCCGGCATATGCGCGACTTCCGCCAGCGCCGCCTCGACATCGCCGCGATCGAGCGCCCGGCGTGCCCGGCGCAGCCGCTCGGCCGGCAACGGGCTCGGCGTATCGGCCTGGCGCAGCACCACCAGATTGCCGAGCATCCGCCGCACCTTGTTCCACAGGCTGTCGTTGGGATCGTTCGCCAGCCGCACCGCCAGCGTGTCGAGCGCGAGCCGCAGGTCCTCCAGCGTCACCGGCTGGGCGGCGGCGCGCAGGATCGCTGCGACCGATTCGCCGTTCCGCTCCCCGAAGCGCTGCTTGAGCTGCCCTTCGAGCGGCCCCAGCGGCTGGCCGCGCTCGATCGCGCGCCGCGTCGCAAAGGCGACCAGGATCCGCTCCGCCCGCGTCGCATAGGCCGCGGCACCGCGCGAGCTCGCATCGGAATCGCGAATGCGCAGCTCGATCTGGTCGAGCTTGCCGGCCAGCATCGTCTCGCGCGCCGCGAGCGTCGCCAGGTCGGTGCCCGGCGGCAGCGCGGGCACGGCCTGGCTGCTCGTAGGCACGGGCAGCGGCGCGGGCGCCGGCGCACGCGGGGAAAATCCGCCGGCCAGGCCGACGGCGCCGATGCTCACGCCGATGCCGGCGGTAAAGGCGATGGTGCCGATCAGGCTGGCGCTCCGCCACCACGGCGCGCGCGGCTGGGGCGCGAGGGTCTCGTCGCTCATATGCCCTTAATCGCCGCCCGGCCTCGCCCGGTCAATCGGCGAGGTGCAGCGCAAGCGCGATCAGCGTGTCGGGCTGCATGTTGCCGGCGATCTCGACCCGCCGCCAGCCGGGGCCAGCCGCCGCCGCCGCC
>JAEXLC010000170.1 GCA_023445495.1 Pseudomonadota bacterium
CCCCGCCCCCCGCCGGGGGGTGGGAGCGGGCGCCGCGCCCGCGGCGGGAAGCGGGGCGAGGTCACCGGCTGCGCCGGCCCCTCCACCAGCCTGCGGCTGGTCCCCCTCCCCGAGACAAGCTCGGGGAGGATTTGAAAGATCAGGCCCGGGTATCGACGATCGTCTCGAACCCGCCCCAGAACATGCGCTTGCCGTCGAAGGGCATCTCGGCCGGCGGCTTCATCCGCTCGTCGGCCATCACCTTCTCCCAGCCGGAATCGCGCGTCGCCTTGTCGGGCCAGACGATCCAGGAGAAGACCGGCGTCTCGCCTTCCTCCGCCTTCACCGCCATGTAGAAATCGGTGGTCTTGCCGCGCGGCACGTCATGGCCCCAGCTTTCCACCACCTGCAGCGCGCCATGCTCGAGGAACACCGGCGCGGCCTTGGCCGCCATCTCGCGATAGGCCTCGCGATCGCGCGCGGGGGCCACGAAGCCGTCGATATAGGTCATCGTCTCTCTCCTCTTGTCGTTATGTCAGGCCGCGACCGGCGCGGGCTGGAAATCGGCGAGCTGCGCGTCCATCGCGCGCTGGAAGGCGGGCCGCGCCATGCCGCGTTCGACATAGGCGGCGAGCGCCGGCCGGTCGGCGATCAGCGGGCTGTTGTCGGCGTTGCGCAGCACCGTCACCATCGCGATGTCGGCGACGCTGAATTCGCCGGTCAGCCAGTCCCGATCGCCCAGCGCATCGGCGAGCCGGTCGAACTTCTTGCCGATATCCTCCATCAGGCTCGGCCGGCGCAGCTTCGCCCATTCCTCGTCCTTCGAGAACAGGGTGACGTTGCCCAGCTCGAACAGGCCGGGCTCGACGCTGTTGAGCGAAGCGAACAGCCAGGCGAGCGTCGTCGCCCGCTGCTGCGGGTCGCGTGACAACAGCCTTGTGTCCTTCTCCGCGATATGCAGCAGGATCGCGCCGCTCTCGAACAGCTGGATGCCGCCGTCATGCAGCACCGGCACCTGGCCCCAAGGCTGCTCCTCGAAATAATGGGCCGGCTTGGGCGGGATCGGACTGATCAGCCGCGTGGAATAGGGCAGGCCGATCTCCTCGCAGGCCCAGCGCGGCCGCAGGTCGCGGACATAGCCGCGGGCGAAATCGGGTACCCAATTGAAGCCGGTGATCTCGATAGCCATGGCATCTCTCCTCAGCCTTTCGCCGCGGCTTCCACCGCCGCGATATCGATCTTCTTCATCGTCATCATCGCCTCGAAGCCGCGGCGCGCGGCATCGGGATCGTCGCCGAAGTTTATCTCGATCAGCCGGCGCGGGGTGATCTGCCAGTTGAAGCCCCATTTATCCTTGCACCAGCCGCACATCGACTCCTGGCCGCCATTGCTGACGATCGCGTTCCAGAGGCGATCGGTCTCCTCCTGGTCCTCGGTCAGGATCTGGAAGGACACGCTTTCGTTCGGCTTGAAATTGGGGCCGCCGTTGAGGCCGGCATAGCTGCGCCCGGCCAGGGTGAACTCGACGACCAAGGCCGCGCCTTCCTTGCCGCTCGGATTGTCGCCGGGCGCACGATAGACCTTGCCGACCTGGCTGTCCGGCAGCAGCGAGGTGTAGAAATGGGCGGCCTCCTCGGCCACATGGTCGAACCACAATACGGTGGTGATCTTGTCTGCCATTGGTCCTCTCCTCTGGACTCTCGGGTTTTTCAGGCGATCGGGATCAGCGCGCGTATCCTTGGATCGCGGAGCCACAGCCCGCCCCAGGCGATCACGCCCAGATACACGCCGAACAGGGTATGGCTGAACAACGGGCTGCCCACCCGCCAGTGCATCGCGACGGCGCCGCCCAGATAGCCGGTGAGCAGGATCGCCCCCAGCACCCCGGTGCGCGGCACCGCATAGAGCAGCGCGCAGACCGCCAGGATCATGCCCAGCTGCTGGTAGAGCCCCGGTTCGGCGGGGATGCCGATCGGCGGGCTGTAGGCGATCATCTGCGCCGGGGCGATCAGCTTGCCGCCGGCATCCATCGCCAGGAACAGCAGGACGAGCCCGCTCAGTCCCCAGCCGAGGATGCGCTCGCGCTGCACGGGCTCAGGCCGGCTCATGCGCGGGGCCTTCGGGGAAGGCTGCCATCGCCGCTTCCATGTCCATGAACATCGGCTCGAAGATATGGCCGTCCGGATCCTCGAAGCTGCGGCCGTACATGAAGCCCATGTCCTGCTTCTCGCGGATATCGGCCTTGCCGCCCGCCTTGCCCGCCGCCTCGACGATCGCGTCCACCGCTTCGCGGCTGTCGCGCGAGATGCAGATCAGCGCTTCGGTGACGGCATGCGCATCGGCGATCGGCTTGGGGGTGAAGGTCTGGAAGAAGTCGCGGTTCAGGATCATGAATATGATCGTGTCGCTCAGCTGCATGGCCGATGCCTGCTCGTTGCTGAAGCGCGCATCCTTGGTGCAGCCGATCGCTTCGTAGAAGGCAGTCGACTTGGCCACGTCGCTGACGGGCAGGTTGACGAAGATCATCTGGGGCATTGCTTCTCTCCTGGTGGTTCTTGTCAGTAGTTGAGCGAGGGATACCAGTCGGGCGCGCGGCCCTCCGGCGTGCAATCGAGGATCGTCCAGAGCGGCATCAGGTCGGGTGCGCCGCGCGGATCCTGGCCGGGATCCATGCTTTCGCTGCCCATCTCGCCGGCCCAGAAGAACCGGATGGTACCGTCGCGGCGGGTGAAGACCAGCAGCTGCGGGATGTCGCTGCCGTCCGGGGCGACCGCGTTATAGTCGCGGCTGAACGCCTGGTCGGTGTCGGCATAGAGCGGCAGATGCTGCCAGCCGCGCTCGGCCTTGAATGCGCTGAGCTTGTCGATCGGCGAGCGGGCGGTAACCGCGAAGGCGACGCGCTGCGTGATGTCGGGCGTCTCGCCGTCCCAGGCCGAAAGCAGAGAAGTGCACATCGGGCAGGGGTGCTCGCGCTGCGGGCCGAACATCCAGGTGTAGATCACCAGCGTGTCGTGCCTGCCGAACAGCTCGGCCAGACGGACCGGGCCGTTCTCGCCTTCGAACGCATAGTCGCCGGTCACTGCGGGGCCGGTGGGCAGGGCGCGGCGCTGCTCGGCGACGGCCTCGATATGGCGGCGCAGTTCGATCTCCTCGGCAAGCAGCGCGGTGCGCGCCTGCCGGTATTCCGGGCTCTCATTGGGCCAGCGCGCGGTCTCGCGGGCGGCCAGCTCTGCGGCGGGTACCAGTGTCATCGGAATAAACCTCCGCTTTGGGGGCTTCGCGAATCGCTTTCTTGATCCTGATGCGCCTATCAGTTATTAAAAGCAACCATGGAGTCACAAAAAGTAACTGGCAACGACTTCGCCAAGGCGCGCCGCTGGTATCAGGACGCGTGCGGGACGGCGCTCGCCATGGATCTGATCGGAGAACGCTGGTCGCTGCTGATCGTTCGCGAATTGCTGCTCGGGCCGCGTCGTTTCGGCGAAATCCGCGGCGCGCTGGAAGGGCTGAGCGCCAATATCCTCACCCAGCGGCTCGAGGGGCTGGAGAAGGGCGGCATCCTGCGGCGCCGGCAGCTGCCCTCGCCGGTCAATGCCCAAGTCTATGAGCTGACCAAATGGGGTGCTCAGCTCGAGGAGCCGATCTTCGCCTTGAGCCGCTGGGCGGCGGGTTCGCCCGCGCATGACGTCACGCTGCCGCTCAGCAACGGCGCCTTCATGCTGTCCTTGAAGACGATGATCGCGCGCGAGCCGGCGCGCGGCCTGTCGATCGACCTCGGCTTCCGGGTGGGCGGCGAGCCGTTTCGCGCGGCGATCGTCGAGGGCGGGCTGGTGGTCGAGCGGCGCGATCCGGCCGGGGCGGACGTGATCTTCGAAGGCGTGCCGACCTTGCTCGCCGCAACCTTCTACGGCCCGCTGCCGCTCACCGAGTCGATCCGCGAGGGGCGGGTGGCGGTCACCGGCGACCTCGCCGCGGGCCAGCGCTTCGTCGATCTGTTCGGGCTGCCGCGGTTCGAGAATGACTAGGTTTCGCGCATGTTCTCTTTCTTCGTCACCCCGGCCTTGAGCCGGGGTCCCGCTG
>JAEXLC010000207.1 GCA_023445495.1 Pseudomonadota bacterium
CGCGAATGGTCCCCCTCCCCGAGCAAGCTCGGGGAGGATTTAAGAGGATTACTTCTTGCCCTCGAGCTCGAGCAGTTCCTCGCGGACATGGATCGCCTCGAGCGACATGCGCACCTCGACCAGGAAATAGATCAGCCCGGCCATCAGCAGCAGCATCGAGATGATGAAGCTCGATGCCACCCAGATGCCGACATGGAGGTTGGTCAGCCGCGCGACGAACATCATCGCGACGACGAGACAGATCGCGAGCGCGCTGGCGGTGCACAGGAAGATCGCGTTGTTGATGACCGAGATGCGGCGATCGATGATGCGCAGCTCCCAGACATGCCGGTCATGCTCGGGTCCGGTCGAGCGCGGGTGAAGCTGCTCGATATTGCGCGCGCGATCGACGATGCGCGCCAGCCGCCCGACCATGACGTTGAGGAACGCCCCGATGCCGGCGAGCAGGAACACCGGCGCGATCGCGGCCTGGATGGTCTCGGAGACCGTGGAGAGATAGGGGCCTTCCATCGTTATCCTTATGCCGGGTGCGAAACGAGGAGTGAAGACGCGATGATGACCTTCGAGACCGATACGCAGGCAGGCGTCGTCGAGTTCCTTGTCGATGGCGGCGTGACTCGCGCCGACTATGATTCGGGGGTGGCCGCGATGGAGGCCGTGATCGCCGACAAGGGCAGCCTGTCCGCACTGGCGGTGATCCGCAACTTCTCCGGCATGGAGCTGGGCGCCTGGTGGAAGGACATCAGCTGGGGCGCCACGCACATGGGCAAGATCCGCCGCGCCGCGATCGTCACCGACAGCGGCTGGATCGAGATGGCGACGCGGGCGGGCAGCATGATGGTTTCGGCCGAGGTGAAGCTGTTCAAGCCCGATGCGGTGGAAGAAGCGCGGGCCTGGGTGCGGGAGGGCTGACCTCTATCCTTTGTCGTCATGCTGAACTGGTTTCAGCATCCAAGGCGCGGCGAGCGATATCGCCCGATCTCCTGGGTTGCTGCCCAGCCCAACCCTGGACCCTGAAACAAGTTCAGGGTGACGAAGTTTATGGGGCGGATATCCTCTCCACCGCTTGGTAACGGGTGGCGTAGTACAAGCATCCGCATGTCGAAGCCGATGCTGCTCGAGGAATTCACGCGCCTGCCGCCGGCGCTCACCGTCGATTGCGTCGACGGGCTGTCCGGCGCGATCGACGCGGTGGCGACGCGTGCGGCGGTGTCGCACCGCTTCCTGCGCTATGGCTGGTTCGCCGCGGCGCTGCGCGCCTATGGCGGCCATGCCCGCACGATCACCGTGTCGCGCGAAGGCGAGCCCGTCGCGGCGCTGCCGATCGTCCCCGCCGGTCCGGCCTGGGCGAAGCTGGTGGCGATCCCCGGCTGCTACTGGCCGTTCCGCAGCTTCCCCGTGCGCGAGGATGCGGGCGTGGAGGCGGTCGAGGCGCTGCTCCCCCGTCTCGCCCGCGAGGCTCGTGCCCTGCGCGTCGGCCCGGTCTATGACGGCGATCCGGGGCTGGAACTGCTCAAGGAAGCCGCGCGCAACCAGGGCTGGGCTTTGCTCGACCGGTTCGTCGCGGACAGCTTCGCGCTCGATATCGCCGCCGAGCGTGCCGAGGGCACCTGGCCGCGCAACTCGACACTCAAGAAGAACCGCTTCCACGAGAAGCATCTCGGCAGCCATGGCGCGCTCGACTGGAGCTTCGTCAGCGGCGGCGACTGGAACGCGGCGGCGTTCGATGCGCTGGCCGAGATCGAGGAGAAGAGCTGGATCGCGGCGCGGACCGATGGATCGGACGCCAAGTTCACCACGACCGGGCACGGCGCCTTCTGGCGCGCGGCGGCCGAGGATCCGGTGCTGGCCGGCATGATGTGGGCGGCGATGCTGCGCGTCGACGGCGCCCCTTCCGCCTTCTCGTTCGACATGAACGCCGGCACGCTCAAATACGCGATCGCCAACAGCTATGACCCGCGCTTCGCCAAGCATTCGCCGGGCAAACTGCTCTATTATCGCAACCTGGTCCGCGCGATTGAGGACGGGATCAGCGCCGTCGACTGGGGGGCGGGCGACAGCGGCTACAAGCAGGTGATCGGCGCGGCCAGGGGCCCGGCGATCCGCGACTGGCTGTTCGTGCGGCCGGGCATCGATGCGCTGGCCGGCAAGCTGCTGCGCGGCGCCTGGAAGCGCACCGGCCGCACCGAAAGCGAATCGGCACACGTGGAAACAAACGGGCGCTTCGATGCCGATATCGACGAGGGCGTAGGCGGCGGCACCTAGATAGGGGTAGGCCCCCTTCCCTCTTTCGGGTCCAGAGGCGGTTTTGGCGCCCCTGGGACAATCCGCCGCTTTGACGATCCTCAAATGGCAGCCATATTAGCACCCATGACCGCTGCCCATATCTGCTCCGAGTGCGCCGTGCGCGACCGGGCGCTATGCGCCAGTCTCGACGACGCGGAATTGAACGCGCTCAACACGCTCGGCCAGCGCCGGACGCTGCAGCGCGGCCAGGCGCTGATCTGGGCGGGCGAGGAAAGTCCGGTCTGCGCCAATCTGATCTCGGGCGTGCTCAAGCTGAGCGCGACCACGCCGGACGGGCGCGAGCAGGTGGTGGGCCTGCTCTATCCGGCCGATTTCGTCGGCCGTCCCTGGGCCAATACCGCCGATTTCACGGTGACCGCGCTGGGCGAGGCCGAGCTTTGCGTGTTCCCGCGCGGCCCGTTCGAACGCGTGCTCGAGGATCATGCCCGCATGGAGCGGCTGCTGCTCCAGCGCACCCTCGCCTCGCTCGACGAGGCACGCGCCCGCATGCTGACGCTCGCCCGGCTCTCGGCGCGCGAGAAGCTGGCCGGTTTCCTGCTCGACCTGGCCGACCGCTCGCATGGCTGCCGCGCCACCGCCTTCGGCCCGCTGACCTTCGACCTGCCGCTGACGCGCGGCGAGATAGCCGAAGTGCTGGGGCTGACGATCGAGACGGTGAGCCGCCAGCTGAGCAAGCTCAAGGCGGAAGGCGCGATCAACCTGATGGGCGCGCGCGGGATCACGATCCGGGATCGCGCGAAGCTGGAGGCGAGCAGCCAATAGGCTGCCGCACCCGCACCGATATCGTCATCCCGGCGCACGCCGGGATCTCAGGCGAAGGCGCCGGGAAGGAGCCGCACGAGATCCCGGCGTGCGCCGGGATGACGGCATGAGGCGGCGCAACTCAGCCCGCGATCTTCCGCAGCGCTTCCACGAAGCGATCCATCTCGTCGATCGTCGTCGCCAGCGCCGGCGTCACCCGCACGCAGCTGCCCGAGGCGAGGCCGTCGCGGTGGACGGTGAAGATGCCATGCTCGTCGAGCAGCCGCTTCGCCAGCGCGACATTGGCCGCATGGCTGGTCTGTCCCTTGAGCCGGAACGCCGTGATCGCGCCGAAGAAGAGAGGATCGTCGGGCGTAAGCACGTCGATCCCCTTCATCTCGCGCGCCAGCAGCGCCCAGCGACAGCGCAGCATCTGGAGGCGCGCCGCCTTGGCCTTGATCCCGATGCTCTCATGGAAATCGAGCGCGGCCGGCACGGTGAGCTGCGTCGCGAAATCGAGCGTGCCGGTATGCACGCGGCTGCGGATGTCGGCCGGGTCCGCACCGAGTTCGGCGGGGTCGACATCGATGTCCGCCAGCCGTCCGCCGCGGATCACGATCGCACCCACGCCGAGCGGCGCGCCGAACCATTTGTGCAGGTTGATGCCGATGAAGTCGGCGCCGAGCTCCGGCAGCCTGAAATCGAGCTGGCCGACGCTGTGCGCGGCATCGACGATCACATCGATCCCGTGCAGCTCCGCCATCGCCGCGATGTCCGCGACCGGCAGGACCAGCCCGGTGCGGTGGCTGACATGGGTGAGCAGCACCATGCGCAGGTTCGGATGCGCGATGAACGCCCTGGCATAGGCATCGATCATCGACTGATAGGTGGCCGGCTCGGGCAGCGCGATCTTCACCACTTCCACCCCGCGCCGGGCGTGCAGGCTCTCCATGCAGGCCTGCATCGAATCATAATCGAGATCGGCATGGAGGACCGCGTCGCCGGGGCGCAGCCTGTTGTAGCCGAGGATCAGCGCGCGCATCGCTTCGGTGGCGTTGCGGGTGAAGGCGATCTCTCCCGTCGCCACGCCCAGCGTCGCGGCCACCCGGGCGCGGATCGCCTCGATCTCGCCGGGCATCTCGCGCCGGGCATAGAAGCTGGTGTCGCGGTTCACCCGCTCGACATTGGCGCGATAGGCGGCAAGCACCGGCCGCGCCATCATGCCCCAATTGCCATGCTCGAGCTGCACGACCTTGCGGGTGATGTCGTACTGGGCGGCGATCTTCAGCCAGCGCTCGTCATCGGCGGCGAAGACGGGCACGGGAGCGACGGAAGCGGCGGCGGCGGCGCCGAGCAGGGTCCTGCGGTCCATCATCTCCCCTCCCCTGTTCAGACGCGGATGTAGCGGAAGTACCAGACTTCGTGGCCGAGGCGCCGCGCCTTGCGCTCATAGCGTGTCTCGGGCCAGTCGTCAGGGCGGGTGAGGAAGTCCTGCGCGGTCTTCGCCTGCCACTCGAAATCGCGGCGCTGGTTCATGATCATCATCGCCCAGCGGACATAGACCGGATGATCGGTGCCGAGGCGGAACTCGCAGCCCGGCTTCAGCTTGGCGGCGATGATGTCCATCGGGCCGTGATTGACCATGCGGCGCTTGGCGTGGCGCGCCTTCCGCCAGGGATCGGGATGGAGCAGGTAAAGCCGGTCGAGGCTGGCATCGGGCAGCCGCTCGAGCACTTCGAGCGCGTCGCCCATGTGCAGGCGGACATTCTGCAGGTTGCCGTCGCGGATATGGCCGAGCGCACCAACAACGCCGTTGAGGAAGGGCTCGCAGCCGATAAAGCCGTGATCGGGACGCGCGGTCGCCTGGCCGGCGAGGTGCTCGCCCGCGCCGAAGCCGATCTCGAATTCGAGCGGTCGGTCGTCGCCGAAGAGGATCTGGGAATCGAGCGGGCCGGATTCGGGCACGCTCAGCTGGGGCAGCGACGCCTCGACGAGCTCGGACTGGCCCTGGCGGAGCTTGTGGCCAGCGCGGCGGCCATAGAGGCGGCGGATGGAAACGGGATCGGACACGGGCCGCCTGTTAGCGTGCCGCGCGGAGAGAACAAGCTTTAGAGCGCCTGGGCGATCGACGAGGCGGCGACGGGACGGGTCGCGCCGCTGCGCTGGTGCGCGGCGAGACGGCGATGCTGGGGCACGGTGACGCGCGGCTCGCGGCGGGCGATGTGCGGGCGCGGCAGCGGGTGCGCCATGGCCGGCGCGATCCAGTCGCCCTGCATGTGGCGGATGCCCATGGTGCCGAGCAGCGCGAGATCCTCGCGGCGGACGATGCCGTTGGCGATCAGCGTCACGTCCATGTTGCGGGCGAGGCGGAGCACGCCCTCGACGATCACGCGGCGCGAGCTGCTGTCGGAGATGTTGCGGACCAGCCCCGAGTCGAGCTTGACGAAGCGGGGCGTGAAGCGGCCGAGCAGGCGGACGGCGAGCGGGCCGACGGCGAAGCTGTCGAACGCGATGGCGATGCCGCGGTCGACACAGGCCTGGGCGAGGCCGGCGACATGGGCGAGGTCGCCGCGCTCATCGGCATTGATCTCGACGACGATGCGGTCGACCGGGACGCGGTGCTCGATCGCGGTGCGGAAGAGATGGGCGAGCAATGCGTCGGGCGCGCCATGTGCGGCGCCGACCGGGATGGCGAGCAGCGCCTCGCCATCGAGCAGCCCGGCATCGACCGCGCCGGCAAGCGCGGCGCTGATTCGCGCCATTTCGAGGCGGGGGCGGTCCGCCGGGGCAAGCGCGGCGGCGATCTGCGGGAAGCTGCGGCCCTGGGCGGTGGCGATGACGGCCCAGGCAAAGGGCAGGCCAGTGGCGGTGGCGATCATCGGCTGGAAGGCGATGGCGAGACCGGACTGACTGGCGTGCGAAACAGGATCGGCGTGCATGGAGCTTCCTTTCTGAGCCCCTTTAAAGATGGTTAACGATGCCAACTCCATTCCGTGCGGTTGCGAAGGGGGATTCCCCCCATGGGGATTCTACCAAGCGCGACTCGCATGATTCCGCTTGCACCGCGGATTCGCGCGAGTCGCAGGTCGGCGAAGGGCACTGGCCATGCCGCACGGACGGGGCCAGGAACCGCAAGTCCCTGGGTTTTATTGCAGATTTTTGTCTGAAGCGTCCGCGAATCAGGCGGCGTTGCGCGACGCCGGCTGGGGCAGGATGCCGGCGACCGGTGCGCCGACATAATTGCCCTGGACCAGCGGCACGCCGAAACTGCGCAGCCGCTCATAGGTGGATTCGCTGTCCACGCCCGCCGCGACGATGCGCAGGCCGAGGCTCTGCATGCGGCGGACCAGATCCTCCATCGCGATCCGGCGCGACCAGCTCGAGCCGACATTGCTGACCAGGTCGGGTTCGATCGTCACCATGTGCGGGGCGAACTTGCCGCAGGCGGCGAGGCCCGATTCGTTCGGGCCGATGCCGTGGAAGGCGACGACCGGGCCGAGCTTGTTGAAGACATGCATGATGTCGGCAAGCTGCGAGTTGGTGATCGACTGGTAGTGATGCAGGTTGAACACCAACCGCTCGGCAACGATGCCATATTGGCGGGCGGTGAGCAGCGCGGGCTGGATATGCTCGCCGGGATCGCCGATCGCGGGCGCGCTCAGCGGAATGGCAAGGCGGCCGCCCGAGGTGGCGAAGCCGGCGGTGGCGGCCCAGCGGATCGCGGCGACGGCGCAGCGGCGATCGACATCGCCGCGCTGCTCGGCCGAAAGCTGGTCGAAGTCCTGCGCGGCCGGCGCGCCGTTGCGCAGCACCTGCGCCTCATAGGCGTGGATGCGGCTGCCGGCGATCTCCGCGATGGGCTGGAAGGCGATCGCGAGGCCCGCGCTGGCGCCAGCGGAGGCTGCCCCGGCCTCCGGACCCATCATCGAATTCTCCGTCTCCACCGACTCGCTCCTTTCCATTCCTTCCTGATGAAGAATTGCGGTTGCTCAGTGCTTTATAGGCGCCTCGGGGCGAATACGGAGCCGCGCGCGGCGTAATTTCTGCGCGCCCGGGCAGTTCCGCGCCGATATCAGCCGCTTCCCGCACATTGCTCAGCAACGCGTCCGGGCAAATAAAAAGCCCCGCGCCGGCGATCCGGCGCGGGGCTCCCTATTCTGTCCGCCGAAGCGGGGAGGATCAGGCCAGGGCGGCCTTCAGATCCTCGACCAGGTCGGTCTTCTCCCAGGGGAAGAAGTCACCTTCCGGCTTGCGGCCGAAGTGGCCGTAAGCGGCCGTCTTCGAGTAGATCGGCTTGTTGAGCTGCAGATGCGTACGGATGCCGCGCGGGGTGAGGCCGCCCAGCTTCTCGATGCCCGCGATCGCCGCTTCGATCTTGTCGTCGGCAACGGTGCCGGTGCCGTGGGTGTCGACATAGAGCGACAGCGGCTTCGACACGCCGATCGCGTAGGCCAGCTGGATCGTCACGCGCTTGGCGAGGCCGGCGGCAACGATGTTCTTGGCGAGATAGCGGGTGATGTACGCCGCCGAACGGTCGACCTTGGTCGGGTCCTTGCCCGAGAAGGCGCCGCCGCCGTGCGGAGCTGCGCCGCCATAGGTGTCGACGATGATCTTGCGGCCGGTGACGCCCGCGTCGCCGTCCGGACCACCGATCTCGAACGAGCCGGTCGGGTTGATGTGGTACTCGGTGGCGTCCGAAAGCAGCGCGGCCGGGATCACGTCCGCGACGACCTTCTTCACATAGGCCTTGAGCTCGGCTTCGTTGTCGCCTTCGTCATAGCCCTTGCCATGCTGAGTCGAGACGACGATCGCGGTCGCGGCAACCGGCACGCCATTCTCGAAGCGCAGCGTGACCTGGCTCTTGGCGTCGGGCTCGAGGAACGGCGCGGCGCCCGAATGACGGTCAGCCGCCATGCGCGCGAGGATCTTGTGGCTGTAGTCGAGCGTCGCCGGCATCAGGTCCGGGGTCTCGTCGGTGGCGAAACCGAACATGATGCCCTGGTCGCCCGCGCCTTCGTCCTTGTTGCCCGAAGCGTCCACGCCCTGCGCGATGTGCGCCGACTGCGGGTGCAGGTTGTTCTCGAAGCGGAGCGTCTCCCAGTGGAAGCCCTCTTGCTCGTAACCGATGCGCTTGACGGTATCGCGGACGGTCTTCTCGACCTCTTCCTGCACGCCCGGGGCCCAGTTGCCCTCGGTGTCCATGATGCCCTTGCCGCGGATTTCACCGGCGAGGACGACCAGCTGCGTGGTGGTCAGCGTCTCGCAGGCGATGCGGGCTTCGGGGTCCTTCGAGAGGAACAGATCGACGATGGCGTCGGAAATCTGGTCGGCGACCTTGTCGGGATGGCCTTCCGAGACCGATTCGGACGTGAAGAGATAGTTGGAACGCATGGTTTTCCTCAGACAATGGGAGGAAAGCGCGGCCGTTGCCATGCCATATAAAGCTTTCCTTATATCCTGCCCTAGCGGGCCAGGCGCCGGAAGGCAATTGCCAAGACTACGGAAGCGAGTGCGGCGATCAGCGCCAGCCAGTTGCCGAGGCGCGAGAACAGCGTCGGCGGCAGCGGCGCGGGCAAGGGCGCCTCGATCGCGCCCTCCTGCCCGGCGGGCACCGTGCCGAGCAGCCGGCCGCGCGCATCGATCACCGCCGAGATGCCGGTCGGGGTCGCGCGCAGGATCGGCAGCCCCTCCTCGATCGCGCGCAGCCGCGCCTGCGCCAGATGCTGCACCGGCCCCCAGCTGCCGAACCAGGCATCGTTCGAGGGATTGAACAGGAAGTCGGGCCGGTTGCGCTGGTCGATGATCTGGCCAGAGAAGATGATCTCGTAGCAGACCGCCACCCCCGACTTGCCGAAGCCCGGCACGTCGAGCGTCTGCGGGCCTGGGCCCGGCAGGAAATCGAAATCGCCCATCACCACCCGGGCGAGTCCGAGCGGCGCGAGCAGCGTGCGCATCGGCAGATACTCGCCGTACGGCACCAGATGCGCCTTGTCATAGCGCTGGCCGAGCGTCCCGGCGGGATCGACCGTCCATACCGAATTGCCGACGCCCGCGAGCTTGCCGTCCTTGAAGATCAGCGCATTGCCGCCGACCATCGCGCGATCCTGCGGCCCCAGCAGCGCGCCGATCCGCCCGCGCACCCAGCGCGGATCGGCATCGCGATAATATTCGCGGGGATAGCCGTCCTCGATCAGGTAATTGACCATGCCCTCGGGCCAGACGACGAGCCGCGGCACCGCCCCCGGCTGGCCGCTCCAGTCCGCCAGCTTGTTGAGCACGCGCGGCGCATAGTCGGGCTGGTCCACACCCACCTGGCCGATATTGGGCTGGACGATGCGGACGTGCGGGCGGGTCATGTCCTCGACCGGACGACCGGGATTCAGCGCGAAGCCGGCGACCAGCAGCAGCGCGGCGGTGGCCAGCGGCACGCGATACTGGTGCTGGCTGCCAAGATAGAGCGCGCCGGCGGCGAACAGGGTGAGGCCCGACAGCGCATAGGTGCCGGTGAATGCCGCGAGCTGCGCGATCGGGGTCGGCACCCAGATCACCCCCATCGGGTTCCACGGATAGCCGGTGAACAGCGTGCCGCGCAGATATTCGGTGACGATCCAGGCGCCGGCGGCGGCCAGGACGAAGCCGAGATCGGGCTCGTCCCAGCGCGCCTTGACCAGCCGGGTGAAGCGCCAGGCCAGGCCCATCGCCACGGCAGGATAGACCGCGAGATAGAGCGCCAGCAGCACCACCGCGAAATAGCCGAGCACCGGCGGCATCTTGTCCTGGAAATCGAAGGCGTGCTGGATCCAGTTGTTGCCCAGTGTGAAATGCCCGACCCCGAACAGCCAGCCGCGCAGCAGCGCGCTCTTCGTGCTCGGCGCATGCCAGGTCAGGTGCAGCAGCACCGCGAGGCAGACCAAAGTCACCGGCCACCAGTCGAGCGGGGCGAATCCGGTTGCGGAGAGGAAGCCGGCGACCAGCGCGACGAGCAGAGGGCGGTTGAGCATCGGACGCGTGCTTAACCGATCCCAAAATACCCTGTCATGCTGAACTTGTTTCAGCATCCAAGGTGCGGCAGGCGACACCGCCCGATCCTCCAGGCCGCTGCCGAGCCCGACCTTGGACCCTGAAACAAGTTCAGGGTGACGAAGTGGGGCATGGATCGGGTAGCGAATCCCCGACGACCACACTACATGGCGCGCCATGACCGAGATCACCGTCGCCGCCCTGCAGCTCGCCTTTTCCGACAATATCGACGCGAACATCGCGAACGTGTCGCGGCTTGTCCGCGAGGCGGCGTCGCGCGGCGCGCAGGTGGTGCTGCCGCCCGAGCTCTTCGAGGGCGAGTATTTCTGCCGGGTCGAGGACGAGGGCCTGTTCGCCAATGCGAAGCCCACCGCCGAGCACAAGTCGGTGCTGGCGATGCAGGAGCTGGCGCGCGAGCTGAAGATCCATATCCCGACCAGCTTCTTCGAGCTGGACGGCCATCATTATTACAACAGCCTCGCGATGATCGACCCCGACGGCAAGATCGCCGGCGTCTATCGCAAGAGCCACATCCCCGACGGCCCCGGCTATGAGGAGAAGTTCTACTTCCGCCCCGGCAATACCGGGTTCAAGGTGTGGAACGGCCCCGAGAAGACGACGCTCGGCGTCGGCGTGTGCTGGGATCAATGGTATCCCGAGACCGCGCGCGCGATGATGCTGATGGGCGCCGACATCCTGTTCTACCCGACTGCGATCGGCAGCGAGCCGCATGACGACAGCCTCGATACCGCGCGGCTGTGGCGCCGGGCGATGGTGGGCCATGCCGTGTCGAACGTCGTCCCCGTGGTCGCCGCCAACCGCATCGGCACCGAGCATGGCCAGACCTTCTACGGCACCAGCTTCATCACCGACGAGCGCGGCGACATCCGCGCCGAGCTGGGTCGCGAGGAGGAAGGCGTGATCACCGCCACGCTCGACCTGACCCTGGCCAAGCGCCACCGCGCCGCCTTCGGCTTCTTCCGCGATCGCCGCCCGGAGCTGTACGGGCGGCTGGTGCAGGATATCTGAGCGCCGCTAGGGTTTGGCCTCGTTGCCGACCAAGCCCAACGGAAAGCCAGATGCCATCATGGCATAGGTGAGGCAGGCTCCCGCGCCTTCCTCGAACCGCCGTGGGCCCTGCCGCCTGAGCCATTCCGGGTTAAAGCTATAGCCGCCATTGACCGCATGGAATGCGCCGCTGGCTTCGGGACCACACAGGCGCTCGAGCGCTCGTGCAAAGGCTGCATCGTCGCCGCGCCGATATTCGGGGAGCCTGTCGATCAGCCCATGCGCGGACAGCCATGCCCGTCCTTGCCCTTTGAAATACGCCTCCAGCCGCGCGTCACGGATCGCGTTGAAACGCCCTTGCAACGCCGGCGACGACCTCACCTCGAAAAAGGGAGCCGCCTTGTCGACGCAGGCCAGTTGTGCGTCGCTCGCGCGGCGCCCCCCGCGAACCACGATCACGCCGGTTTGCGCCTCTTCGTCGTACCGGTACCCTGGACGCCCCAGCCCACACCGTGACACTCTTTCGATCACATGCTCGGGCGAAAGCAGATCGCGTAGAGGCGTCGACTGAGATAGGTCGAGAAGGAGCAGGGCTAGGATCATTGCGACACGCTGGCATCCGGCCAGGCTTGCCGCAATCGGAAGTGGATCCGAATTACACCATCGCGTGGCTTGCGCGGTCATGGAACGATGGCGCATCCCCAGGCGCGCGGCGCAGGAGTGACCCCATGGACGATCCCGAACTGCCCGAGGACAGCAAGCTCACGCTTTCGAAGCAGCAATGGGCCGAGCAGGGCAAGTTCCTGACCGGCCATATCGCGCGGCCCGAGGAAGAGCGGCTGCCGCCCGGCCAGCACCTGACGGTCAAATGGCCGGTGCTCGATCTCGGCCGCCAGCCCGACATCGCCCGCGAGCGCTGGAAGCTGGAGGTGACCGGCATGGTCGCCCGGCCGGTGACGCTCGACTGGGTGGGGTTTATGGCGCTGCCGCAGACGCGGCTGCGCAGCGACATCCACTGCGTCACCAGCTGGTCGCGCTACGACAATGACTGGCAGGGCATGCTGACCCGCGACCTGCTCGCGCATGTCGAGCCGCGCGACGAAGCCCGGGCGGTGATGCTCCACGGCTATGACGGCTATACCACCAATGTGCTGCTCAGCGACTTCGCGGTGCCGGAGGCGATCGTCGCGCATGGCTGGGCCGGCCAGCCGCTCACCCGCGACCATGGCGGGCCGGCGCGGCTGGTGATCCCGCACCTCTATTTCTGGAAAAGCGCCAAGTGGATCCGCAGGATCGAGCTGATCGGCGCGGACAAGCCGGGCTTCTGGGAAGTGAACGGCTACCACATGCGCGGCGATCCCTGGGCCGAGCAGCGCTACAGCCGGGACTAGAGCATTCCCTGAGCGGGCAGGCTCAGCGCTGCTTGTCGCCGAGCTTGTCGGCGATCTTCACGGGCTTGTCGCAGCCATCCTCGGTGCGCTGCACGCCAAGGAACAGATTGGCCTTGGGCTCCTGCGCGAGCGTTCCCGCGCGCATCGGGTTGCCGAAGGTGGGGATGGCATAGCCCATCCGCGCATTCTGGCACTCGGCCTTGGGTGCAGCCGGCAGCGCGAGGTGCGAAGCCGGAACCGGCACGTCCCGCTCCCCCGCGAAAGCGGCGACAGGCATCAGGGTCAGACCGAGAAGCACGATACGCATGGGCACCTCCTTTACCGGGAGCCTTGCTAGCAGAGTTTGCGCCGCCCGGCGTACCGCAAGATGCCACCGATCCGGTGCTATGCGTCGCGCAGCGCCACCGCACGGGCGACCACCGCCTCGAGCATCTCGGGCGTGAGCCGGCCGGTATTCTGGTTGTAGCGCGAGCAGTGATAGCTATCGAGCAGCACCTGCCCGCGATGCATGCGATGCTCGGCGCCGTGCGCGAAACGATGCTTGGGCAGCTTGCCGCCCATCGCCTTGACCGCCGACTGGTGCGCGACTTGGCCGAGCGCGATCACGATCGGCGCCTTGAGCTCGGCGGCCAGGAAGGGGCGGCAGGCATGGATCTCGGCCGGCTCGGGCTTGTTCTCGGGCGGCAGGCAGCGCACCGCGTTGAGGATCGCTACGCCGCTCGGCTCGCCGTCCTCCGCCAGCCCGAATTTCGCCAGCGTCGCGAACAGCAGGTCGCCCGAGGCGTCGCCGGTAAAGGCGCGGCCGGTGCGGTTGGCGCCGTGCCTGCCGGGAGCAAGGCCGACGATCGCGATCGGCGCGTCGGGGTCGCCCAGCATCGGCACCGGCGCGTTCCACCAGTCGGGATGCGCCGCGCGCAGCTCGGTGCGGAGCGCGACGAGGCGGGGACAGAGCGGGCAATCGCGGCTTGGCTCGAGCATCCGCGCGCGATAGTCGCAGGCGCGTGCCGAGGACAAGCTATGCCATCGCGATCGGATCGAACCGGCCGGGCCGCCATGGCGGGCCGCGGCGCGAAGTGCTGGCCGCGATTGCCGCGCTGGAGGGGGTGGCAGCGGTCTCGCCGATCCTCCAGACTCCTCCGCTCGGCCCGTCGAAGCGCCGCTTCGCCAATGCGGTGGCGCTGATCGAAAGCGACGAAGAGCCCCCCGCCCTGCTCCGGCGATTGAAGGCGATCGAGCGCGGCTTCGGCCGGCGGCGCGGGCAGAACTGGGCGGCGCGGGTGATCGACCTGGACATCGTGCTGTGGTCGGGCGGCAGCTGGGGCGGGCCGGGGCTTACCGTGCCGCACCGCCTGTTCCGCACCCGCGATTTCGTGCTGACCCCGCTGCTGCGGGTGGCACCGGACTGGCGCGATCCGGTGACCGGTCTCAGCGTGCGACAGCTTCACGCCCGGTTGACCCGACGGATGCCCGCATCTAGGGGCAGGGCCGGTGTGGGTCCGTAGCTCAGTCGGTAGAGCAAGCGACTTTTAATCGAGAGGTCCCGGGTTCGAATCCCGGCGGACCCACCACCGCCTCTCCGCGCACATGCGCCCATCCGGATCCGCGCAATTTCCATCGGGACCCGGCCTGCGCACGCGCTGCAGCTGACGGGAATGACGGTGGGCGAAAAAGCGGACGTGCGAGACGATCTCCTCAAGGCGCTCGAAGGCGCCGTCGGCGCGCGCCATGTCCTGGCCGATCCCGAGCGCACCCGCTTCTATCGCACCGGCTTTCGCACCGAGGCCGGCGACGCGCTTGCCGTGGTACGGCCCGGATCGCTGGTGGAGATGTGGCGGGCGATCGAGGCCTGCACCCGCTTCGGGGCGCCGATGATCGTGCAGGCGGCCAATACCGGCCTCACCGGCGGATCGACGCCGGCGCCCGGCGGATATGACCGGCCGGTCGTGATCATCAGCACCCTGCGGATCCAGGGCATCACCCCGATCAACGAGGGCCGCCAGGCGCTCTGCCTGCCGGGCGCGACGCTGCACACGCTCGAAAGCACGCTCAAGCCGCTGGGCCGCGAGCCCCATTCGGTGATCGGCTCCTCCTGCTTCGGCGCGTCGATCGTCGGCGGCGTCTGCAACAATTCGGGCGGCTCGCTCGTCCAGCGCGGCGTCGCCTATACCGACTATGCGCTGTTCGCCCGCTCGACGGCGGACGGCGGCATCGAGCTGGTCAATCACCTCGGCATCGACCTGGGGGAAGATCCGGTCGAGATGCTGCACAAGCTCGACACCGGCGCCTTCCCGCGGGTCGCCGACGAGACCCCGGGCAAGGCGGCCAGCGACACCGGCTATGCGCGCCAGGTGCGCGACATTGATGCGGATACGCCGGCGCGCTACAATGCGGACGCGCGGTGCCTGCACGAAGCTTCCGGATCGGCGGGCAAGCTCGCGGTCTTCGCGGTGCGGCTCGACACGTTCGCGCTGGAGAAGGACACGCGGACCTTCCTGGTCGGCTGCCACGACCCTGCGGCGTTCGCGGCGCTGCGCCGCGCGATCCTGCGCGACGACCGCCCGCTACCGATCGCCGCGGAATATCTGCACCGCGAAGCGTTCGACCTGGCCGACACCTATGGCAAGGACCAGTTCCTGCTGATCGAGAAGCTGGGGACCGACCGGCTTCCCAAATTCTTCGCGCTCAAGAGCCGCATCGACGCGATGCTCGAGCGCTGGCGCTGGATGCCCGCCAATGCCGTCGATCGCATGCTCCACGGACTGGCGCGCTGGCTGCCCGACCATCTGCCCGCACGGCTGCGCGCATGGCGCGACCGGTACGAGCATCTGCTGCTGGTCAAGGTATCGGCCCATGCGGTTCCGGAAATGCGCGCGCTGCTCGACGCATGGGGAGCGGGCAAGGACGTCGCTCATGTCGAATGCACGCCGGGCGAAGCGGCCAAGGCGTTTCTGCATCGCTTCGTGATCGCCGGCGCGGCGATCCGCTACCGCGCGCTGCACACGAAGCAATCGGCGGGCGTGCTGTCGCTCGACATCGCGCTGCGCCGCAATGACGCGGACTGGTTCGAGGCGCTTCCGGCCGGGATCGACGCGCAGATCGTCCACCGCATCTATTACGGCCATTTCCTCTGCCATGTGCTGCACCAGGACTATGTCCTGGCGGCGGGTGCCGATCCCGCCGCGATCAAGGCCGCGATGCTGGAGCAGCTGGACCAGCGGGGCGCGCGCTATCCGGCCGAGCATAATGTTGGCCACAGCTATGCCGCGGCACCGAACCTGGCCGCATTCTACGAGACGCTCGATCCCGCCAACATCTTCAATCCGGGCATCGGCAAGACCTCGCGCCGGAAGAATCACCAGGCGGGATAAGGCTTCGCCCGATCAGGCCGCCAGGCGATAGATCCGCTCGGCGTTAAGCCGGAAGAAGCGCTCGCGATCGCCTTCGCTCCAGTCGGCGGTCAGCGTCTCCATCAGCCTGAACCACGCCGCGTGGCCGCCCGCGACTTCGCATACCGGCCAGTCGCTGGCGAACAGGATGCGCTCGGGGCCAAAGGCTTCGGCCGCCGCGCGCGCATACCAGAGGATCTCGTCGGGCACCCAGCCGGTCCAGTCCGCTTCGGTCAGCAGGCCGGAGATCTTGCAGGCGACATTGGGCAGCGCCGCCAGCGCGCGCATCTGCGCATGCCAGGGCTCGCGCAGCCGGGCCCGGATCGCCGGCTTGGCGCAATGATCGAGCACGAACTGCCCGTCGGGGCATTGGCGGACCAGCGCGATCGTCTCGGCCAGCTGGTCGTGGGTCAGGCACAGCTCGAAATGCAGGCCGTCCCGGTGCACCTCGCGCACGCCCGCGACGAAGCCAGACTGCACCGCGAAGCCGGGAGGATGGCCCTGGATATTGTCGCGGATCCCGCGCACCAGCGGCAGGCCGCGCAGCGCCGCGAGCGTCGCCGGGGCAGCGGGGTCGAGCAACGATACCCGCGCGACGATGCCTTGGATGCGCGGATCGGCCTCGGCCAGTCCCGCGGCCCATTCCGCCTCCCGCACCGAGCAGCGCGGGTGCGCGTCGCATTCGACAAAGACCATCCGGGTCACCGGCACCTCGGCCGAGGCGCGTCGGTAATCCTCGGGAAGGAAGCTGCGGTCGAACGGCGAGCCCTTCTCGATCCAGGGATAGTCGATCGCATCGACATCCCAGAAATGGGCATGCGTATCGACCACCTGCATGCGGCCCCTCCCCTTCAGCGCTTGTGTCACGGTCGCATTGTGCGTGCCGGATGCGCCGTTCGGCAATCCGCGAATGGCGTTCGCGCACAGGATTTTGCCGCAACCACGCTGCCCGAACGGCATCCGAATATTGCGCGAATGTCATGAATCATTGCCCCGCCCGCGCCGCGATTGACGCGCCCGCCTGCCTTGGATCATGCGCCCCGCAACTGATAATCAATCGCATTAAAGGGGCCTCATGTCGGATCGAAATCGCGCGCTTCGCGGCGCATTGCTTTGCACGGGCGCGGCGCTTGCTGCGCTGGCCGCAGCACCGGCCGCCGCCCAGTCGAAGGACAGCGACAAGGCCGCCGAGGCCGAAGCCCCGCAGGGCGAGATCGTCGTCACCGCCGCCGGCTATGCCCAGAAGATCATCGAGGCACCCGCCAGCATCTCGGTGCTCGACCGCGCCGAGCTGGAAGAGAAGCGCTTCGGCAGCCTGGCGGAAGCGCTGCAGGACGTGCAGGGCATCGATGTCGGCGGCGAGGCGGGCAAGACCGGCGGCCTCAACATCTCGATCCGCGGCATGCCGAGCGACTACACGCTCGTCCTGATCGACGGCCGCCGCCAGAACGCGCCGGGCGGCGTGACGCCCAACGGCTTCGGCGAGACCTCGACCAGCTTCCTGCCGCCCTATTCGGCGATCGACCGGATCGAAGTGGTGCGCGGCCCGATGTCGACCCTCTACGGCTCGGACGCGATGGGCGGCGTGGTCAACATCATCACCCGCAAGGTCGGTGATCGCTGGGTCGGCACGATGACCGCCGAGAGCACGATCCAGCAGGACGAGCGCTTCGGCAATATCCAGTCGGTCAACGGCTTCACCCAGGGCCCGCTGATCAAGGGCCTGGCCGGCCTCACCCTGCGGGGCAGCGTGCTCCACCGCGAGGCATCGGACATCCCGATCCCCGGCGATCCGGCGCTGACGCTCGGCCGCAACCCGGTCCGCTCGGACATCTACACTTATGGCGGCCGCCTCTCGCTGACCCCGCATGCCGATCACGACCTGTGGTTCGAATATGACCGCAACGAGCAGAGCTACGACAATAGCGAAGGCCGGCTCGGCACGCTGGGTTCGGGCGGCTATGCGCCCGAGCAGCGCTTCAACCGCAGCAACTATGTGATCGCGCATAGCTGGCGGATGGGCTTCGGCACGCTCGACACCACGCTGACCCGCAACGAGACCGAGACGATCGGCCGGCTGATCCCCAACGGCACGCCGGGCAAGACGCCGGGCAGCACGCGCGGCCTCGAAGCGCGCAACGACATCATCGACTCGCGCTTCGCCGGCAAGTTCGGCCCTGTGGCCTTCACCGTCGGCGGCCAGTATTGGAAGGCGCGGATGGTCGACGGCGTCGCGCCGGCGCCGTTCGAGTTCACCCAGTGGGCGGGCTTTGCCGAAGCGACGCTCACCGTGGTCGACGGGTTCAACATCACCGGCGGCGCCCGCTATGACGATCACTCGACCTTCGGCAGCAAATGGTCGCCGCGCGCCTATGCGGTGTGGAACATCGACGATCGCCTGACGCTGAAGGGCGGCGTGAGCCGCGGCTTCAAGACCCCGCGCGTCGAGCAGATCGCGGAAGGGATCATCGGCTTCGGCAGCCAGGGCCGCGTGCCGCTGATCGGCACCCCGGGGCTGACCCCGGAAACGAGCACCAGCTACGAGGCCGGCATCTATTATGACGCAGGCATCTTCAGCGGCAATGTCACGCTGTTCAACAACGACTTCACCGACAAGATCGCCAGCGGCCCCGGCATCCCCAACTGCCGGTTCGCCGGCAACCTCAACCGCCCGGGCTGCCTCGATGTCGGCCCGTTCCCGGCGGTCGACCTGTTCAGCCAGTCGATCAACATCGACAAGGCGCGCACCCGCGGCGTCGAAGCCGCCGGCCGCCTGCGCCTAGGCCAGGCGGTGACGCTGTCGCTCAACTATACCTATACCGAAACCGAGCAGCTGAGCGGCGCCGAGGAGGGGCTGCCGCTGGTCGGCATGCCCAAGCACATGGTCAACGGCAATCTGCGCTGGAAGATCGACGACAAGGCCAGCGTCTGGACCCGCGCCGAGATCCGCTCGAGCCGCTATCGCGGCAGCAACGCCCAGCAGACCGCGGTCGGCGATTTCCGCGCCTATGAGGTCTTCCATGTCGGCGGATCGTACCAGGTCGCCTCGGCGCTGCGCTTCTCGGCGGTGGTCTACAACGTGCTGAATACCGATTACGCGATCTACGTCCCCTATCCGAGCGGGACGACCACTGCCTATACCCCGGCCTATTCGATCAACCAGGAAGGCCGCCGCCTCTGGCTGTCGGCAACGCTGGACTTCTGAGGTTTGCGTTCCCCGGCGCAAACCCGGGGCCGCGGGTTGGGGGCGGGG
>JAEXLC010000260.1 GCA_023445495.1 Pseudomonadota bacterium
CCCGGCTTGCGCCGGGATGACGGGTAATTTGGTCGCTTACGCAGTTGACGTTCACGTAAGGGGAAAGTATTTTATGCCCATGAACGCACCCGCTTTCCCGCTCGAAGCCCTGGCGCCGATCGAGCCGCGCCCGGACCGCGACAGCTTCACCATCTCGGACCTGTGCGCCGAATTCTCGGTCACGCCCCGCGCGCTGCGCTTCTATGAGGACGAGGGCCTGATCGCCCCCGAGCGCCGCGGCACCGCCCGCATCTATTCGCATCGCGACCGCGCCCGGCTCGCCTGGATCCTGCGCGGCAAGCGCGTCGGCTTCAGCCTCGCCGAGATCCGCGAGATGATCGACCTCTACGATGTCGGCGATGATCGCAGCACCCAGAAACAGGTCACGCTCGAGCGCTGCCTCGAACGCATCGACCTGCTCGAGAACCAGAAGCGCGACATCGACGCGCACATCGCCGAGCTCCAGCAATTCGTCGAACTGCTCAAGAGCAGCGACTAACCCCCGAGGAACCCTGAAATGCCCCAATATACCCCGCCGGTGCGCGACACCCGCTTCATCCTCGAGCAGGTGATCGGCCTCGATCGCTACGCCAACCTGCCCGGTTTCGAGAACGCCACCCCCGACACGGTCGATGCGGTGCTCGAGCAGGGCGGCCAGTTCGTCGCCGAAGTCCTGTTCCCGCTCAACCATTCGGGCGACCAGGAGGGCTGCAAGCGCCACGACGACGGCAGCGTCACCACCCCCGCCGGCTACAAGGACGCGTACAACCAGTTCGTCGAGAGCGGCTGGGGCACGCTGAGCTTCCCCGAGGCATTCGGCGGCCAGGGCATGCCGCACGTCATCTCCACCGCCTTCCAGGAGTTCATGATCTCCTCGAACATGGCCTTCGCCATGTATCCGGGCCTCACCCACGGCGCGGTCGCGGCCCTGCTGGTCAAGGGCTCGCCCGAGCAGCAGGAGAAGTACGTCCCCAAGATGGTCGCCGGCACATGGGGCGGCACGATGAACCTCACCGAGCCGCAGTGCGGCACCGATCTCGGCCTGATCCGCACCCGCGCCGAGCCGAATGCCGATGGCAGCTACAGCATCACCGGCACCAAGATCTTCATCTCGTCGGGCGAGCATGACCTGACCGAGAACATCATCCACCTCGTTCTCGCCAAGACGCCGGGCGCGCCGGAGAGCAGCAAGGGCATCTCGCTGTTCGTCGTCCCCAAGTTCCTCGTCAACGAGGATGGCTCGCTGGGCGATCGCAACGCCGTCACCTGCGGCTCGATCGAGCACAAGATGGGCATCCACGCCAACTCGACCTGCGTGATGAACTATGACGGCGCCACCGGCTGGCTCGTCGGCGAGGAGATGAAGGGCCTCGCCGCGATGTTCATCATGATGAACGCCGCGCGTCTCGGCGTCGGCCTCCAGGGCCTCGGCGTCGGCGAAGTCGCGCTCCAGAACGCCGTCCAGTACGCGCATGACCGCCGCCAGGGCCGCGCGCTCACCGGCCCGCAGGAGCCGAACGAGAAGGCCGACACGCTGTTCGTCCACCCGGACGTCCGCCGCATGCTGATGGAAGCCAAGGCGCAGACCGAGGGCATGCGCGCGCTCTGCCTCTGGGGTGCGCTCCAGGTCGATCTCGAGCATGCCGCCGCCACCGAGGAGGAGCGCCAGCTCGCCGCCGATCTGGTCGGCCTGCTCACCCCGGTCATCAAGGGCGTCGGCACCGATATCGGCTACAAGGTCGCGACCGACAGCCAGCAGGTCTATGGCGGCCATGGCTACATCGCCGAATGGGGCATGGAGCAGTATGTCCGCGATGCCCGCATCTCGATGATCTATGAGGGCACCAACGGCGTCCAGGCGATGGACCTGGTCGGCCGCAAGCTCGCCATGAACGGCGGCCGCGCGGTCCAGGCCTTCTTCAAGATGGTCGCCGAGGAAGCCGCCGCCGCCAAGGGCGACGAGAAGCTCGCCGCGCTGGCCGAAGGGCTGGAGAAGACCCTCGGCCATCTCCAGGGCGCGACGATGTGGCTCGCCCAGAACGGCTTCAAGAACCCCAACGATGTCGGCGCCGGTGCCTATCCGTACATGCAACTCACCGGCACGGTGGCGCTGGGCCTGATGTGGCTGCGCATGGCCAAGGCGGCGCTCGCCGCGCTGGCGAGCGGCGAGGGCGATGCCAAGTTCTACGAAGCCAAGCTGGTAACCGCCCGCTTCTTCGCGGAGCGCTTCTTCCCCGATGCCAGCGGCCTGCGCCGCAAGATCGAAGCCGGCAGCGAAACCGTGATGGCGCTCGACCCGGAGCTGTTCCGGGCGGCGTAACTTCTCCAGGCTCCCCTCCCAGCAAGGGAGGGGAGCGGAAGCGTGTCGAAGCGCCGGAAACCCTTTCAATCGTCATGCTGAACTCGTTTCAGCATCCAACGCGCCACAAAGGATATCGCTTGAGGCGCATTGGACCCTGAAACGAGTTCAGGGTGACGGTGGGAGTGGGGCGGGGGAACGGTTCCGTATCCCCAGGCATTCGCCGGGAAACTGTTAGGCGAGCTACGGAACGCCCTCCCGGAACGGAAACGGAACCCCTATTTATCCCCCCAGCCCAACAGTTGGTTGGGATCGGGCGTGTCCTCCATCCACACGGTCTTGCTCGGCTTCTTGCTCTTCTTCTCGATGATCGGGTCATAGGCAGCATTGCCGCCCTTCTTGTTGAGCTTCATGTCGCGGGTGAGATAGTCGCCGGTGAGCAGGTTCCAGCTGATCTCGGCGCCGTCATGCGCATAGGTGCGGCTGTAGAGAGTCGCGTCGATCCCGATCAGCCGCATCCGCGGCCTGGGCCCGGGCACCAGCCGGTAGCGATAGACGCTGTTGACCGCGGTGGTGCCGCCGACCAGGTCGGTGACCTTGAGCACCCCCTTGGCGATGCTGACCTCGGCAGCGCCGAGCGGATAGCTGTCGAGCTTGAGCGTGCCGACCGGTGTCAGGTCGATGTCGAATTCGCCCTTGTGGAGCAGCAGCACCTTCAGCGTGCGCGTATCCGCGCCTCGGCCGATCAGCACCGTATCGGGCAGGCCGTCGCCGTTCAGGTCGCCATTGGTGCGGCTTTCGACCGCCTCGCCCTTCTCGAGGAAGGACTTGATCGCCTCGTCGCTGATCGGCGAGGCCGCCGGCCTGGCCTGTTGCGCTATCGCCGGCGTGGCGATCAGCAATGCCGCGAGTGCCCAGATCCGCATGGGTTCGTCTCCCCAAATCGTCATCCCGGCGAAGGCCGGGATCTCGTGCAATGGCGCATCTCTGCCGCCGGAGATCCCGGCTTTCGCCGGGATGAAGGACAATAACATGGCGACGGGGACGCGCATATTGCCACGCGGGCGTTGCCGCTGCCGCGTCCAGCCTCTAGATGCGCGCAATGGCCGACCCCTTCTATATCACCACCGCGATCCACTATCCCAATGGCCGCCCGCACATCGGGCATGCCTATGAGATGATCGCCGCCGACGCGATCGCCCGTTTCCAGCGCCAGCAGGGCCGCGACGTCTTCTTCCAGACCGGCACCGACGAGCATGGCCTCAAGATGGTCAAGACGGCACGCGACCGCGACATGACCGCGCGCGAGCTGGCGGACGAGATGTCCAGCTATTTCAGTGAAATGGCCGAGAAGCTTGATATTTCGTGCGATCGTTTCATTCGCACCTCCGAGGCCGACCACTACAAGGCCAGCCAGGCGATCTGGCAGGCGATGGCCGATGCCGGCGACTTGTATCTCGATCGCTACGAGGGCTGGTACTCGGTACGCGACGAAGCGTTCTACGAAGAGAAGGAGCTGGTCGAAGGGGAAGGGGGCGTCAAGCTTTCGCCCCAGGGCACCCCGGTCGAGTGGACCGCCGAGGAGACCTGGTTCTTCAAGCTCTCCAAATACGAAAAGCCGCTGCTCGATTTCTACGCCGCCAACCCGGACTTCATCCGCCCGGAATCGCGCCGCAACGAGATCCTGCGCTTCGTCGAAGGCGGGCTCGCCGATCTTTCGGTCTCGCGCACCAGCTTCGACTGGGGCGTGCCGGTACCCGGTTCGCCCGGGCATGTGATGTATGTCTGGGTCGACGCGCTGACCAATTACCTCACCGGCGCGGGCTATCCCGACGATCAGGCGCGGCTGGACCGCTACTGGCCGGCGGATATCCACCTGATCGGCAAGGACATTGTCCGCTTCCACACCGTCTATTGGCCGGCCTTCCTGATGTCGGCGAAGATCGCGCTGCCCAAGCAGGTCTTCGGCCACGGCTTCCTGCTCAATCGCGGGGAAAAGATGTCCAAGTCGGTCGGCAATGTCGTCGATCCGATGGCGCTGGCCGATTATTACGGCGTCGATGCGCTCCGCTATTTCCTGCTCCGCGACGTGAGCTTCGGCAATGACGGCACGTTCAGCGACGAGGCGATCGTCACCCGGGCCAATGCCGACCTGTCGAACAGCTTCGGCAATCTCGCCCAGCGCACGCTCGCCTTCATCGCCAAGAATTGCGAGGGGCATGTCGAGACCGGCCGCGTCGAGGAAGCGGACGGCGTACTGATCGCCGAGGTCGAGAATGCCTGTGGCGGCTTCATCCGCGCGTTCGAGGATCTGGCGCTCAGCCAGGGCGTCGAGCTGTGGATGGCCGGCGTGTTCGCCTGCAACGCCTATATCGATGCCCAGGCGCCCTGGGGCCTGCGCAAGACCGATCCCGAGCGGATGCATGCCGTGCTGACCACGCTGCTGCGCGCGATCCGGCGTCTTGCCGTCACGATTGCGCCGGTGGTGCCGGGTTCGGCGCAGAAATTGCTCGATCAGCTCGGGCCGGAAGGGGATGCGGACTTCCGCATTGCGCCGCCGACCCCCATCTTCCCCCGTCTGGAGCTGAAGGAAGACGCGTGAACCTCGCCGACAGTCACTGCCATCTGATCTACAAGGGGCTGGGCGAGCAGCAGCCCGAGGTGCTGGCACGTGCGCGCGCGACCGGCGTCGTGGCGATGCTCAACATCTCGACGCGCGAGCGCGAATGGGACGAGGTCATCGCGGTCGCCGAGCGCGAGCCCGATGTCTGGGCCTCGGTCGGCATCCATCCGCATGAGGCGGACGAGCATCCCGATATCGGCGCGGTGAAGCTGGTCGAGAAGGCGCGGCATCCGCGTGTGGTCGGCATCGGCGAAACCGGGCTCGACTATTATTACGATCACAGCGACCGCGATCGCCAGCGGGCGAGTTTCCGCGCGCATATCGCCGCGAGCCGCGAGACGCAGTTGCCGCTGATCGTTCATACCCGCGATGCCGAGGCGGATACCGCCGAAATCCTGCGCGACGAAATGGGGAAGGGGGCCTTTCCGGGCGTCATCCACTGCTTCACCGCGAGCCGGGAATTCTCGGAGATCGCGTTGGAGCTTGGCTTCTATATCTCGATCTCGGGCATCGTGACCTTCAAGAACGCGAAGGATCTGCAGGATACCGCGGCGCAGCTGCCGCTGGATCGCCTGCTGATCGAGACCGACGCACCGTTCCTGGCCCCGGTACCGCATCGCGGGAAGACCGGCGAACCGGCCTTCGTCGCCGATACCTGCCGCTTCCTGGCGCAGCTGCGCGGCGAGGATCCCGACGCGCTCGCCGAGGCTACCCGCGCGAACTTCCATAAATTGTTCGCCAAGACCCTCGCATGAAAATCCGTATCCTCGGCTGCGGGACCTCGTCCGGCGTGCCGCGGATCGGAAATGACTGGGGCGATTGCGATCCGGCCGAGCCGAAGAACCGGCGGACCCGGGCCTCGATCCTGGTCTCGACCGAGACCACGCGCATCCTGATCGACACCAGCCCGGATTTCCGGGAGCAGGCGCTGGCGGCCGGGTTCGACGATCTCGACGCGGTAATCTGGACGCATGACCATGCCGATCACTGCCACGGCATCGACGATCTGCGCCAGATCATGCACGCCCGGCAGGGCGAACCGGTCCGCGGCCTCGCCCGGCCTTTTACCCTCGAGCAGCTCGACCTGCGCTTCTCCTACGCCTTTCACGGCCGCGCGCTCTATCGCCCGACGGTCGCGATCGAGCCGCTGCCCGATGCAATCACGATCGGCGATATCCATATCCGGACAGTCGATCAGCCGCACGGCGGCATAACCTCTGCCGGACTACGCTTCGACGCTGACGGGATATCGATGGCTTATTCCATAGATTTCAATGAGATGACGAGTAACATGCGTAGCCTGTATCAGGATCTGGATCTCTGGGTGGTCGATTGTCTGCGCCGCGAGCCGCACCCGACGCACGCGCATCTGGGGGAGGTGCTGCAATGGGTGCGGGACCTCCAGCCGCGCCGGACCCTGTTGTCGCACATGGACAATTCAATGGACTATGCCACGCTTGTCGCGACGCTGCCCGCCGGAGTCGAGCCGGGCTTTGACGGCATGGAGGTCGCGCTGTGACCGACGATCGCATCATCCAGCTGCTGCTGTTGCTCGGTGCGCTGATGCTGGCGCTTCGGGCGCTGACGGCGCAGCGGATCAGCTTGCGCGGCTTGCTTCAGACGGTGCTGCTCTGGGGCATCATCGGGGTGACCATGGTGATCGTGCTCTACCATCGCCAGGAACTGGGCGGGCTGCTGGCGCGCGCATCCGAGAAGCTTGGCTATGAGCAGCAGAGCGTCATCGGCGACACCGTGCGCATCAAGATGAGCCCGGACGGCCATTTCTGGGCACGCGTGCAGATCAACGGCGTCGAGCGGCGCATGCTGGTCGATAGCGGCGCCACGATCACGGCGATCTCGCGCGACACGGCCGAGGCAGCCGAGGTCAAGCCGTCCCTGGCGCCCCCAGTGCTGATCGAAACCGCCAATGGCACGGTACAAGCGCAGCAGGCGCGTGCCGACAGCGTCGCGATAGGGCCGCTTTCCACCGAGGATCTGCCGCTGGTGGTGGGCGAGAGCTTCGGCGACCTCGACGTGCTCGGCATGAACTTCCTGTCACGGCTGAAATCGTGGCGCGTCGAGGATCGCACACTGATCCTCGAGCCGCGCAAGCAGGCCGGCGACCGGGTGATGATTCCACGGTCGCGGGATCGGGAATAAGCCGGAAGGCCGTCAATGGGCGCCGGCCGTAATGCTCAGTCGTCCACGTCCATCATGTCATAGCGGATCCGCAGGCTGCCATTGGCGGGCAGCTTGGTGGAAAGGACGCTCTTGCCCGGCTTCTTCGTCACCTTGATCGACGGACGGCGCATCACGCGGTCGGTCTGGTTGGCGAATTCGAGCTCGAAGACGATGGGGAAGGGGTTCGCGTTGCGCACCGTGACGGTGTAGCGATCGCCATCCTTGATATCGTCGCTGTCGTCCTCGACCGTGACATTCTGGGTTTCGCCGAACACCAGCTCGACTTCCTCGTCGATCGTCTTGTCGGGTACGCTGCTTTCGCCGACCAGCTGCCGTCCCCAGGCGCTGTCCTGATAGAGCACTGCCTTGCCCGCGGGCACCGGGGTGCCAAGCCCGTTGGATTTGGTGTTGCGGAAACGGAAGAGCAGTTGCGGCTCTTCGGGATCGCCCCAGTCTATCTTCGATCGGTAGACCAAGGTGCCCTTGATCCGGCGATTGGCGAGGAACGCGACCTGCTTCTGCGACTGGGCAGCGACGGTCACGGGCACCGGGATGCGATAAAGCTTGAGATCGCCCAGATTTTCCGCCTTCGCCACAACCGAGACCGGGATCGCCGCGGAGGCGGCGCGAAGGCTGACGCGCGATCCGGTGACGACGATCTCCGCTGCCGACATGTCCATCGCCATCGGCGCGGGCACCGGCATCGGCTCGGCGAGCGCAACCGGCCCGTCGCTGGTAGTGCCTTGCGGCCAGCAATAGGTCGAGCGGTTGAGCCATCGGGCATCCTCGATCGCCTCCCGGCCCAGATCGTCCTGGGTGCTGTCCGAGCGATTTATCCGGCCGGCCACCGCGGCGGTGGTCGCATCGACGAAGCTCGTCTCGTCGCCGCTCGCCATCGTCAGCCAGGCGAACAGGTCGAGCCCGCGGCCGTCGGGCGCCAGCGTGCCGATATAGGTGGCGTCCCAGTCGAAGCCGGTGGCGATATAGGCCAAAGTCACGGTGACCTGTCCCCCGGGCTGGTCACGCGTGGTCATCGTCAGGACAGGCTTGGACGACAGCGAGGCCGGGGCGCCTGGATAGAGCAGCGTCTGCGCCAGTCCGGTACAATAGGCCGCCTCGGCGCCGCGCGGGGTCTGGATCACCAGCCGGTTGGCAGCGGAGCGGATCGTCGCGCGCTCCTCCACGGTCTTGCCGGTCGCGGGATCGGTGCGGCGCAGGATCACCTGCTGGCCGGTATAGGCATCGACCAGCCCGGCCTGGGAGAGCAGGCCCGCATCGCGGTTGCGCTCGCGCTGCTCCGCGCCGAACAGGATTGCCGATTGCGGAACGATACCGCCCGCCACGCCCTCGAAGCGCACCGTGGCGACGCCGGGGGGCAGGGTGATGGTACGCGTCTCGCTGATCAGCGCGAAGGCATTCGGCTGGTCACGATCGATCTCGCGCTCGCCGCGATCGGGATCGCGGTAGAGCGTCACCGCGACCTTGTCCGGCCCGGCAGATGTCACCACCGGCGCCTGGCCATGGGCGGCCATCGGCGCGAGCAGGACCATCAGGGAGGCGAGCAGCCGCCGCATGCGGATCACCAGGGCGTGAGGAAGGTGACGGTCAGCTCGGTCTTGCCATTGGCGGGGACGGGTACTTCCCAATGGCGCTCATCGGCGTTGTCCTGCGTGCCGGGAATGCTCTCCGCCGGCACGCGCAGGTCGCGCCACCACCACCATCGGCCAAGTCCGCCCTGGATCACATCGACCGTCACCGGCACCGGCCGGGCATTGGTGACGATGTAGCGCATCTGGGTGCGGTAATAGGTCTTCGGCCGCTCCCAGGTCACTTCCTTCACCGTGCCATCGGGATAGGTGACCCGCCAGCGGTTATAGCTTTCCCATTCGTCGCTGGTGATCTGGTCCCGCTTCTCGACCACCGGCTGGACCTTCACGTCGAACGCGTCGCCGGTGCGCAGTGCCAGGGACGAGCCGCCCGGAGTGTGCGGGATATCGCTTTCACCGATGAACTGTGCCTGGCCCTTGCTGTCGCGCATATAGATGCGCACGGTTCCGGCGGGCAGGGCGGCGCCGATGCCGCTTGCGCGGGCATTCGAGAATTTGATGATCGAGGCGGCACTGACTGCCTCGGTCTGGTTCGAGAGCCAGCCGCTGCGATATTCATAGCCCTTTCGCGCGGGCACGGCCGATGCGTCGAGGAAGCTGACCTGCTTGGTCTGGGCGTTCGCGATCGTGGTGCGGCCGTCGATCGGATAGACGTGCAGGTCGCCGAGCTGTTCGCCGCCGCTCTCGGTGCCCGGCGTGTTGCCGCGCGGACGGGGCTGGTCGGGACGCGAGCCATTCCAACCCGACCGGACCTGCCCGACATCGCCGGCGACCAGCAGGGTGCGGGCATTGGCGAAGCTGGTGCCCGTCTGGTTGGTCAGGGTGATCCAGCCCTGCACGTCGATCTTGCCGGCGGTCTCGTCGAACAGCGCGACATAATCGGACCGCCAGCCGATCCCCGGAGTAAGATAGCTGAGCGTAAGCGGGCGCTTGCCTGCCTGGGCCGCGTCCAGCGTGACGCTCAGCGTCGGCCGGGCGCGCAGGTTCGGCGGAATGGAATCGAACACCACGCGGACGGGCAGCCCGTCGTCGCGCAGGACCTCGATACGATCGCCGATACGGAGCACCACGCCGCCATTGCTCGCCAGCACGGTGGCGCGCTCGCGGCTCTCGACGCCAGTCGCCGGATTGGTGCGCACCAGCGTTATCTGCTGGCCCACCGCCTTGTTCATCAATGCTGCGGGGGAAAGCAGATCATAGTCGAAATTCTGCTCGACGATGCCGAAGCCCTCACCCGACAATGTGACTGTCTCGGGGCGGATCTGCGCGGAGACGTCGGGGAATTCCTGTCGCGACTTGCCGCGGGGAAGGGTGACCTGGCGCACGTCCTGCACCAGCGCGAGATTGCCGTAGATCGTGACCGACAGCTCGCCCTGCTCGTTCTTCGCGGGCGGTGTGGCGGGCGCCTCCTGCGCCACGGCGATGCCGGTCTGTGCCAGCAGCCCGGTGATGACCATCATCGGCTGGAGTCGTCGCATCTCTCTCCCCCTTGCAGATCGAAAGACAGACTGGCGCAGTTTGCGGCAAAGCTCCAGCGGCTAGTGCATCCGTTTTTGACGAACGGAGGCGATTGCCGGCATGCGTCCAGACCACGAGGGGGCCGAGGACAGGGCTGATTGGCCGAGGCATCGACCTTGGCGTCATGCCCAGGAAACCATCTCCGTATTTTACATAATGTATATTATCGATCCAATGGATGTGTGCGTTTGAGGGGGCTCCCGAACCCCCTGCCGCTGTTTTCACCGGCTTTTTTGGTTCGACGGAGCCGACCTCGTCCGATCGCCCGTCTTTCCTTCGCGCGACCGTCTGCCTAGGGTCGCCGGGCATCTTCCGGAGGTTTCATTGACCAACCCTGTTCCCGCCATCGACCGCCTCGTTGCCATCATGGCGCGGTTGCGCGACCCGAAGACCGGCTGCGAATGGGACACGGTCCAGACCTTCGCGACGATCGCACCCTATACGATCGAGGAAGCCTATGAAGTCGCCGATGCGATCGAGCGCGGCGACATGGCGGACCTGAAGGACGAACTTGGCGACCTGCTGCTCCAGGTCGTGTTCCACAGCCGCATGGCCGAGGAAGCCGGTGATTTCGCCCTGGCCGATGTCGCCAATGCGATCAGCGACAAGATGGAGCGCCGTCACCCGCATATCTTTCTAGGCGCGGCCGAGGGCGGCCATCACCTTTGGGAACAAATCAAGGCCGCGGAGCGGGGCGAAAAGGGCCATGAAAGCGCGCTGGACGGCGTTGCGATCGGCCTCCCCGCCCTGCTCCGCGCCGAAAAGCTCCAGAAGCGCGCGGCGCGCACCGGCTTCGACTGGCCCGATCCCAGCGGCGCCCGCGCCAAGGTCGACGAGGAACTGGCCGAGATCGAGGCTGCGGTTACCCCGGCGGAGGTCGAGGAAGAGGTCGGCGACCTGTTGTTCGCCGTGGTCAACTGGGCGCGCAAGCTGGGTGTGGATCCCGAGGCTGCATTGCGCGGTGCGAATGCGAAATTCGAGAAGCGTTTCAAGTTTATGGAAGCCGAAGCTGGCGAGATGTTTGAAGCGCTGAACCTGGATGCTAAGGAAGAACTTTGGGTGAAGGCGAAGACCGCAGCATCGCTGAAGGAGTGAGATTCCAAAGTGCGGACCGAATTTTCCGATCTGTGCAGGCAGTATCCTTTGGCCGTCGGTTGGAGGGATTCCAGCTTTGGTGATCATCCTCTAGCCGATCTTCTGGTTGAGAAACTGCCCGCAGCGGTACTGAAGGCGGTACCGGAACTTGGCGAACGGTACCGGGTAATGGGCAGCGCGGGCAAAGGAGATTGGACGCATACACCTTGGGTCGCAGTGTTGGATCCTGCTGAAACCTCATCGGTCCAAGAGGGCCTCTACATCGTTTATCTGCTTAGTCTTGGCGGTGAGCGACTTTATCTCACTGTAAATCAGGGATGTACGCGGCTTAAGCATTTGAATGGGTTGCGTGGGGCTCGGAGCGAACTCATTCGTCGATCGCAGATACTCCGCGACCGGTTGCGGAGCAGAATGCAGCGCCTGAAACCGATTGAGATGGATCTCAATGTCGCGCCGCGCATCTGGCGGGGACGCTTATATGAGTTGGGCGCCGTTATCGGTGTCGAATATTCAACCGCGAATTTGCCACCTGAGGCAGAAATGGTTGCTGATCTGAGGGAGGCTGTTGAAGCCTATCGGTTGCTTCTTTCCAATGGGCGTTGGTCTTCCGACGACGAAGTGGAACGTCAGGCGATGGAGGACGGTGTCCCATTTATTCACGCGAAGCGCTACCGCTACCATCGTTCGATAGAACGAGAATCTAGCCACTCTCGCCGAGTAAAGAAGATCCTTGGCACGCGGTGTATGGGCTGCGAGTTGGCGATGGAGGACATCTACGGTCAAGCTGCGGCGGGAATGATCGATGTGCATCACCTCACCGCGCTGTCGAGCTTGGATGATCATGCTGTCGTGAGGTTCAGTCCCACCGAAGATTTTGCCGTTCTCTGCCCGAATTGCCATCGAGCCATTCATCGTTTGCCTGACACCAGCGACCTTGCTAGCCTTCGTCAAATGATAGCGGGTGGGCTGCTGGCTCAGCCTCGCGTCAGGAACCGCTCATAATCCCGCGGCGCCATGCGCACTTCATAGACCGTCTGCTCGCCCTCCATCCCCTGCTCGACAACCTCGCCATGCTGGTGGAGCCAGGCCGCGGCGGCGCCGTCGGCAGGGTCGAGATGGATGGTGTAGCGACGATGGCCTTCGGTGAGGCGGCCGGCGACGGCGTGGATCAGGGCGTCCACCCCTTCCCCGGTCACTGCCGAGACAGGCATCACATCCTCGCGCCTTGCGGCCTCGGCAAGCAGCGCTTCCCGGCGCTCCTCGTCGAGCAGGTCGATCTTGTTCCAGGCTTCGAAGCGCGGCGTGGTCTCCGCGACGCCGATATCGGCCAGCACGGACTCGACATCGTCCTTCTGCGCCTCGGTGTCGGGATGCGCGATGTCGCGGACATGGATCAGCAGGTCGGCCGAAACCACTTCCTCCAGTGTCGCCTTGAAGGCGGCGACAAGTTGGGTCGGCAGCTCGGAGACGAAGCCCACCGTGTCCGACAGGATCGCCTTGTCGATGCCCGGCAGCGAGATCTGACGTAGCGTGGGGTCGAGCGTGGCGAAGAGCAAGTTCTCCGCCATGACGTCACTTCCGGTCAGGCGATTGAAAAGCGTGGACTTTCCGGCGTTGGTATAGCCGACCAGTGCGATCACCGGCCAGGGCGCGCGCTGGCGCCGGTCGCGGTGGAGCGTGCGGGTGCGGCTGACCGAGTCCAGCTCGCGGCGCAGGCGTGCCATGCGGTCGCGGATCAGCCGGCGATCGGCTTCGATCTGGGTTTCGCCCGGGCCGCCGAGGAAGCCGAAGCCGCCGCGCTGGCGCTCGAGGTGGGTCCAGCTGCGGACGAGGCGGCCCGCCTGGTAGTCGAGATGCGCCAGCTCGACCTGGAGCCGGCCCTCGGCGGTGCGCGCGCGCTCGCCGAAGATCTCGAGGATCAGGCCGGTCCGGTCGATCACCTTGCAGCCGAGTCCCGTTTCGAGGTTGCGCTGCTGGACGGGGGTGAGGCTCGCGTCGAACACCGCGAGCGTCAGTTCCTTGTCGCGGACCGTCTCGGCCAGGGCTTCCACCTGGCCCGAGCCGATCAGCGTACCAGGCTTGGGCGCGCGGATGCGCAGAGGCACCCGCTCGACCACCTCGACGCCGATCGCGGCGGCAAGGCCGGCAGTCTCTTCCAGGCGCGCGTCCGCATCACGCGAGCTGCCGCCGAGGTCCGGATAGACCACGACCGCTCGCGCGCCCCGGGTGAATTCATCGGGGTCGCGCTCAAAACCGGTAGTCATAGTGTCACTCAGTCGTCGCTATTCTGTTCCTCGGCGAGGTTCAGCGGGTGCGCCGGCTGGATCGTCGAGACAGCATGCTTGTAGACCAGCTGGGCCATACCCTCGCGCTGGAGCAGCATGCAGAACAGGTCAAAGGCCGCGATCTGGCCCTGGAGCATCACGCCATTGACCAGGAACATCGTGACATTTTCCTGCTGGCGGCGGACCGCGTTGAGGAAAATCTCCTGCAATACCGGGTTCTTGGACTGATATTCTCCAACCGCTTCGAGGAGCGGCGCGAGATCGACCGGGCCCGAGGGCATGATCGTGGAGATCGCGTGCTTGTAGATGAGCTGCGACTGGCCGTCGCGGCGGAGCAGCACCGAAAAATTGTCGAACCAGGTGACGATGCCCTGGAGCTTGACGCCCTTCACGAGGAACATCGTGACCGGGGTCTTCGACCGGCGCAGCGAGTTGAGGAACAGATCCTGAAGCGAGGTCTGCTTTTCGGCCATCGTACGTGACTCTCTTTGTTGGCGGGAGTTTCCCGCTTGGCGCCGTTCTCCGGCGTCGGGTCCGCGCGCCCGTGTGGCACGCAGCGGCGTCCTTTTATGCTTTGGCGGCGGAATCGTCCAGCCGGGGAATGTTTCAGACTTTGGTTGGGGGTGTGGTGCCCCCTATTCTTCCCGGCTGTCGGTGATCCCGAGCAGCTTGAGCTTCCGGTGCAGCGCCGAGCGCTCCATGCCGATGAAGCTCGCGGTGCGCGAGATGTTGCCCGAGAAGCGGCGGATCTGGACGCGCAGATATTCGCGTTCGAAGCTTTCGCGGGCCTCCTTGAGCGGGGCGCCCATGATCGCGCTGGTACCCATGCCGCCGCCGGTGTCGGCCGGGCGGCCGAGCACTTCCGGGGGGAGCAGGTCGAGGTCGATGCGGCCGATCCGATCGCCCGGCGCCAGGATCACGGTGCGCTCGACCACGTTGCGGAGCTGGCGGACATTGCCGGGCCACTCATAGCTCTGCAGCGCCACCATCGCATCCGGCGCGATCTCGGGCGTCGGCACGCGGCGCTCATTGGCGTAATGGGCGACGAAATGCTCGACCAGCACCGGGATATCCTCGCGGCGATCGGTGAGCGGCGGGATCGTCACCGGCACGACGTTGAGCCGGTAATAGAGATCCTCGCGGAATCGCCCATCGGCGATCTCATTCATCAGGTCGCGCGCGGTGGCGGAGACGACGCGGACATCGACCTTGACGACGCGGGTGCCGCCGACGCGCGTGAAGCTCTGGTCGGTCAGCACGCGCAGGATGCGGGCCTGGGTGGCGACCGGCATGTCGGCGATCTCGTCGAGGAACAGCGTGCCGCCATGCGCCTGTTCGAGCAGGCCGGTGCGGACGAGGTCCCCGCCCTCCTCGACGCCGAACAGCTCCTCCTCGACGCGCTCGGGCTGCATGCGCGCGGCGCTGACGATGACGAAGGGCGCGGTGGCGCGCTGGCTCCAGCCGTGGAGCAGCCGGGCTGCGACTTCCTTGCCGGTGCCGGCACCACCGGTGATCAGCACGCGGCTGCCGGTGGAGGCGACGCGCTTGAGCGTGGCACGAACGGTGTTGATCGAGCCCGACTGGCCGGTCAGGTCCTCCTCGCGGCCCGCGGAGGCGCGCAGCGAGGCGACTTCGCGCTTGAGCCGTTCGGTTTCGGTCGCACGCTCGACCAGGAACAGCAGGCGTTCGGCCTCGAATGGCTTTTCGATGAAATCCGAAGCGCCGCGACGGATCGCGGCGACGGCGGTGTCGAGATTGCCATGGCCCGAGATCACGAGGACCGGGATCGAAGGATCGCGGCGCTTGATCTCGTCGAGGATCTCCAGCCCGTCGAGCCGCGAGCCGTGCAGCCAGACGTCGAGCAGCACCAGGCTGGGGCGACGCTCGGCGATGGCCTCCAGCGCTTCGTCGCTGTTCGCGGCGCCGCGTGTCGAATAGCCCTCGTCCTCCAGCACGCCGGCGACCAGTTCACGGATGTCGCGCTCATCGTCGACGACCAGGATATCGAGACTCATGCCTTCCCACTTCCACTACGCGTAAGCACGGCGGGACGCGGTTCTTCGCCGCCCTCGCCTTCAGGAGCACTCACCATCTCGGCGAGCTGATCGGTGTCGAAGCAGAGCGTCACCAGCGTGCCGCCACCCGGACGATCCGAGAAGGCGATGGTGCCGAAATGCTCCTCGACGATCTTCTTCACGATCGCGAGGCCAAGGCCGGTGCCGCGGCTGCGCGTCGTCATGTACGGCTCGACGATCCGGTCGCGCTCGACCGGCAGGCCGATGCCGTTATCGGCGAGCGTCAGGGTGATCCTGCCGCCTTCCTCGGGGCTGATCGTCATGACGATATGGCCCTGGGGCAGCGCCTCCCCTTCCCCGCGCGCCTCGATCGCCTCGACGGCGTTCTTGACGATATTGGTGAACGCCTGGCCGATCTGGCGGCGGTCGCAGATCAGCCCGGGCGCGGGATCGGGCGCGTCCATCTCGAAGCGGACCGTGGGGTGCGCGACTTCATGGAGGAACATCGCCTGGCGCGCGATATCGAGCAGCGATTCCTGGCGGAACATCGGCTTTGGCATGCGCGCGAAGGAGGAGAATTCGTCGACCATACGGCGCAGATCGCCGACCTGGCGGACGATCGTGTCGGTCAGCTGGGCGAAGGTGCCGTCCTCGGGTTCGATCTTCTTGCCATAGCGGCGCTTGAGCCGTTCGGCGGCGAGCTGGATCGGAGTGAGCGGGTTCTTGATCTCGTGGGCGATGCGGCGCGCGACGTCGGACCAGGCGGCGCGGCGCTGGTCGTTGAGCTGCTGGGTGATGTCGTCGAAGGTGAGCACCTGGCCCGCCTCGTCGCTGGTGACCTTCACCGCGAGCGTGCGCGCATCGCCGCCGGTACCGAGCTGGATCACCGCCTCGCGATCACCGGTATCGAGCAGGTCGTTGAGCTCGGGCGCGAGTTCGGCGAGCGGATGGCCGACCAGTTCCTGCTCGCCCTGGTGCAGCAGCTCGATCGCGGATTCGTTGATTAGGCGGACATTGCGCTGGGCGTCGATCGAGATGACGCCGGCGGAAACACCGGACATCACCGCTTCGATCAGCACGCGGCGGCTTTCGAGCTGGGCATTGGCGGTCCTGAGCGCGCCGGTCTGCTGCTCGAGCCGCTCGGTCATGCCGTTGAAGGCGTCGCCCAGCGTGCTGATCTCGTCGCCGGTCTGCGGGATATCGACGCGCGCGGCGAGGTCGCCGCCGGCGACGCGCCGGGCAGCCGTGACGAGCTGCTCGACCGGCTTGACCAGGCGATCGGCGACGGCGAGCGCGATCCAGGTGGCGATGCTGACGATCAGCAGCGCGACGCCGAACAGCACGGCGTTGAACTGAAGCTGCAGCGCCCGCGAGCGCGCCTGGAGGGCATTGAACTCGGCGACGATGCGGTCCGCGCCCGAATTCTGCCGGTTCATGAAGTCCACGTTCACGCTGTTCGCGACGTAGAGGAAGATGTTCTGCTCGCGATCGAGCGGGGTGACGACCCACTGCTTCTCGGCATCGAAATTGGTGTAGCTCTGCTCGTCCTTGAGCAGGTTGAGCACCTGGCCGGAAACCCGGGCGGCAAAAGTCTTCGCCGGGGGCGCTTCCCAGGCGTACATCGCCTCGACCTGCTTGCCGCCGACGACGCGGAACACCACGGCCTGGTCGAAGGAACGGTAGTAGAGCTGCTGGAGCAGGCTGCTCTGGAACGCCTGCGAATTGCTCGGGATCTTGGGGAAGTCGCCGGTCAGGTCGTCGACCATGGTGCGGGCTTCGGTCGCCCAGCGCTGGGCGCCGACGCCGCG
>JAEXLC010000303.1 GCA_023445495.1 Pseudomonadota bacterium
GGCGTGTTGTTGCTCGTCCTCGCGATCTTCCTGGGCATGCTGTTCACCACCTTCGTGCGCGGCCGCGCGGCGCGCGACGCCGAGGCCGAGACGGTGCAGGACGTCGCCGGCTGGCGCCCGACCGAGACCGCCGCCCGCGCCCTGCTCGCCGAAGCCGAGGCGCTGGCCGCGCGCGGCAACTATGCCGAGGCGGTGCATCTGCTGCTTCAGCGCAGCCTGGAGGACATCCAGCGCCACCGCCCGCGGCTGCTCCGCCCCGCCCTTACCAGCCGCGAGATCGCCGGGTCGGACTGGATGCCCGATATCGTCCGCCGCGCCTTTGCCGCGATGGCGGCGCCGGTCGAGCGCAGCCTGTTCGGCGGGCGCAGCCTGGTGCGCAGCGATTGGGAAGAGGCGCGCGCGGCCTATGGCGACTTCGCGCTGCCAAAGGCGTGGAAATGAGCGCCGACACCAGCACCACGCCGTTCACGCTGCGCACCGTGCTGGTGCTGGCCGCAATCGGCGTGGTCGGTTTCCTGTCGTTCCTGCTGATGACCGCCTATGGCGAGGACCTGCAGCCGAGCCAGCGCCCGGGCAGCCATGCGCTCGCCACCTCGGCGATCGGCTTCTACGGCGCGGCCGAGCTGGTGCGGCAGGTGCACGGTTCGGCGCGCATGGTGCGGCGCGACGGCGATCTCGATACCGCCGACACGCTGGTCATCACGCTCGAGCCGGGCACCGATCCGGACACGATCGAGAAGCTGGTCAAGCGCCGCGCCGGGCAGCCGACGATCCTGGTCCTGCCGAAATGGCTGACCCTGCCGCGGCGCGACAAGCCGGCCTGGGTGATGTCCTTCGGCACGATCCCGACCGCGGCGGTCGCGAAGCAGATCGCCAAGGTGGCGGCCGTCAGCATCGTGGAGCCCCCGAACGGCCTGCGCACCCTCAGCGGCGCGGGGCTGGAGCCGGTGATCGAGGACAGCGGCGGCGGGGCGCTGGTGGTCACGATGAAGGACCAGCCAACGCTGATCGTCGCCGATCCCGACCTGCTCGACAATCAGGGGCTGAAGACGCTGGCCGGCGCCGAGCGCGCGATGGACGTGCTCGACTGGTTCGACGACGGCCAGCGCGGGATCGCGTTCGACCTGACGCTGCACGGCTTCACGAGTAACCCGAACCTGCTCAAGCTCGCCTTCGAGGCGCCGTTCCTGCCGCTCACCCTGTGCCTGCTGGTCGCCGCCCTGCTCGCCGGCTGGCACGCGCTGATGCGCTTCGGCCCGGCGCTGCCCGAGCTGCGCGGCGTCGCCTTCGGCAAGCGGGCGATCGCCGAGAATGGCGCGGCCCTCCTCCGCCTCGCCGGCCGCCGCCACCGCACCGGCGACCGCTATGCCGCGCTGATCCGCGACAGCGCGGCCGGCGCCACCGGCGCGCCGCCCAATTTGCCGCCCGAAGCGCTCGACCGCTATCTCGACCGGCTCGACAAGGACGGCGAGCCCTTCACCGCCATGGCCGAACGGGCGAGCCATGCCCAGGACACGCGCGCGCTGCTCGACGCCGCCCGCGCCCTCTATCAATGGAAAAGGACCGTCACGCGTGAACATTGAGGAAGTGAAGGCGCTGGGCGATGCGATCCGCGCCGAAGTGGGCAAGGCCGTGGTCGGACTCGACGAGGCGGTGGAGCTGATGCTCGTCGCGCTGTTCGCCTCGGGCCATATCCTGCTCGAAGGCCCGCCGGGCACCGCCAAGACCTTCCTCGCCCAATGCTTCGCCCGCGCGGCGGGGCTTGATTATGGCCGCATCCAGTTCACCCCGGACCTGCTGCCCGGAGACATCCTCGGCTCGAACCTGTTCAACTTCCAGACCAGCCAGTTCACCCTCACCCGCGGCCCGATCTTCACCGAGCTGCTGCTCGCCGACGAAATCAACCGCACTCCGCCCAAGACCCAGGCTGCTTTGCTCGAAGCGATGCAGGAGCGCACGGTCACGATCGACGGGATCGACCACAAGCTCTCCGACCGGTTCATGGTCGTCGCCACCCAGAACCCGATCGAGAGCCAGGGCGTCTATCCGCTGCCCGAGGCCCAGCTCGATCGCTTCCTGTTCAAGTTCGAGGTCGGTTATCCGAGCCTGGAGCAGGAATTGAAGATCGTCGCGCAGCAGGGCGCGCGCTTCGGCATGCCCAAGCCCGACGAATGGGGCGTGAGCCGGGTCGCCGACCATGCGACGATCAGCACCGCCGCCGATGCGGTGGCCGGCGCCCGGCTTGCCGAGGAAGTGGTCGACTATGTCGTCCGCCTCGTCCGCGCCACCCGTTCGACCGGCGACCTGCAGATCGGCGCCAGCCCCCGTGCAGCAGCAACCCTGGCAGCCGCCGCCCGCGCCCATGCGGCGCTCGACGGGCGCGACTTTGTGCTGCCCGACGATGTGAAGAAGCTCGCGCCCGCGGCGCTGCGCCACCGCGTGATCCTCTCCCCCGCCGCCGAGATCGACGGACGCACCGCCGACGCGATCATCGCCGGCCTGATCGAGCAGGTCGAGGCTCCGCGTTGATCCGACCCAGCATCCGCTGCGTGCTGCTGATGGCCGCGGGGGCGCCGCTGGCGCTGCTCGTCGGCGTGTTCGCGCCGCAGCTGTGGTTTGCCGGGCTGGCCTGGGTGCCGATGATCCTCGCCTTCGCCGCGATCGACGCGGCGCTGGCCCCGCGCGCGCCAGTGCTGAAGACGAACTGCCCGGGCTCGATCGAGATCGGCGCGCCACTGATCGTCGAGATCATCGTGGCGGACCGGCCGATCGATGGGTTGGAGCTCGCCGTCGCGACGGGCCCGAAGCTGGCGCCCCGCGCCCAGGGCCGCATTCGCCTGACCAAGCGTGAGAACCAGGCCGCGATCGCCTTCCTCCCCGTGCGCCGCGGCACCGACAGGGTCGAGGCGCTGTGGAGCCGCTGGACCGGTCCGTTCGGCATGATCTGGCGCCAGCGCATCGAGAAGCTCGACCGGACCGTGGTCATCACCCCGGACATTCGCCCGGTGCGCGACTCGGCGCACCTGCTGCTGCGCGACGCCCAGATGGGCGAGATGGCCCGCGTCGATCGCGGCGAAGGCAGCGAGTTCGAAGCGCTGGCCGAATGGAAATCCGGCATGGAACGCCGGACGATCGACTGGAACCACAGCGCCCGCCACCTCAAGCTGCTGGCGCGCGAGAACCGGATCGAGCGCAATAACCAGATCGTATTCGCGATCGATACCGGCCGGGTGATGTGCGAGCCGATCGACGGCCTGCCCCGCGTCGACCGCGCGATCACCGCCGCACTGCTCGGCGCCTATGCCGCGCTCAAGCTCGGCGACCGCGTCGCCCTGTTCGGCTTCGACTCGCAGCCGCGCGTCGCTTCGGGCGCGGTCTCGGGCACCCGTGCCTTCCCGCTGATGCAGCGCCTTGCCGGGCAGCTCGACTACAGCACGGTGGAGACCAACTATACGCTCGCCCTCGCCACCCTGGCCGGCGATCTGACCCGCCGCTCGCTGGTGGTGATCTTCACCGAGTTCACCGACCCGACCGGCGCCGAGCTGATGATCCGCGCCGCCACCAACCTGCTGCGCGGCCATCTCGTGCTGTTCGTGATCCTTGCCGATGACGAGCTGGAGGATCTGGCCGGTGCCGAGCCGATGGCGATCGACGATGTCTCGCGCGCGGTGATCGCCGCCTCGATGCTGCGCGAACGCCGGATCGTCGCCGCGCGGCTGCGCCATGCCGGCATCCATGTGCTGGAGGCGAAGCACGACCAGGTCGGCCCCGCACTGGTTCGCCAATATTTCGAGTTCAAGCGGAGGAACCTGCTGTGAGCAGCGCCGCATCGAGGCAGTTCGCCAGCGGGCGGTTCCGCGAGGAACGCACCGTCGACTGGCTGGAGCTGGAGCAGCGCATCCTCGAGATCGAGCGCGGCCGCGCCCGCACCCTGTCGGACGAGGACCTGCTCGAGCTGCCGGTGCTGTATCGCGCCGCGCTCTCCTCGCTCTCGGTGGCGCGCGAGACGTCGCTCGACGCCGATCTGGTCGCCTATCTCGAAGCGCTGTGCGCCCGCGCCTATTTCGTCCTGTACGGCGTCCAGCCGCCGCTGCACCGGCGCATCGCCGCCTTCTTCCTTTCGGGCTGGCCGCTGGCGATGCGAGCGATCTGGCGCGAGACGGTCATCGCGCTGCTGATGATGCTGCTTGGCGCGATCGCCGCCTATTGCCTCGTTGCGAACGATCCGAGCTGGTATCACTCGATCGTGCCCGGGGGCCTGGCCGGGGAGCGCGGCCCGCAATCCAGCGCTGCCGAGCTGCGCCAGACCCTGTATGACGGCGGCGGCGGTGGCCTGCTCGGGGCCTTTGCCACCTACCTCTTCACGCACAATGCCCAGATCTCGCTGATGTGCTTCGCGCTCGGCTTCGCGTTTGGCGTGCCGACCCTGCTGCTACTCGTCTATAACGGCTGCATCATCGGCGCCTTCCTGGCGGTGTTCGCTTCAAAGGGCCTTGTCCTGCCGCTTTCGGCCTGGCTCGCCATCCACGGCACCACCGAGCTGTTCGCCATCGCCATTGCCGCCGCCGCCGGGCTGCGCATCGGCATGGCCGTCGCCTTTCCCGGCAAGCTCTCGCGCACCGCCGCCACCGCCAAGGCCGGCCGCACGGCTGCCTTCGCGATGATCGGCGTGGTGCTGATGCTCGCGGTCGCCGGCGTGCTCGAAGGCGTCGGGCGCCAGGTCATCACCTCGGACGCGATCCGCGTCGCGATCGGCGGCACGGCATTGCTCGGCTGGCTCGCCTATTTCTACCTGGTCCCCGTGCGCGACGAGGCGCTGGATGGCTGAGGTTCGCACGGCGTCCGGCAAGGCGCAGGGTCAGGACAGGAACCGCCGCACCTTCGTCACCCCCGAAGGCGTGGACCTCAAGCTCGACATCGCGACGATCGGCGAACGCATCGGCGCGTTCATGATCGATCTGGTGATCATCATCCTCACGCTGGTGCTGTTCACCATCGCGCTGCTGTTCATCCTCGCCGGCACCGGCGCGGTGCTCGCCCAGGCGCTGCTGATGGTCTGGATGCTCGGCTTCTTCGCGCTCCGGAACGGCTATTTCGCCGCGTTCGAGCTTGGCCCGCGCGCTGCGACGCCGGGCAAGCGGCTGATGAAGATGCGGGTGGTGTCGCGCGACGGATCGCGGCTGCGCGGGCATCAGATCGTCGCCCGCAACGCGATGCGCGAGCTGGAGCTGTTCCTGCCGCTGAGCTTCCTCGGCTATCAGAGCGCGGAAGGCATGGCGACCTTCGCCACCGGTCTGTTCGGATTGCTCTGGGCGGGCATCTTCGCCTTCTTCCCCTTCTTCAACCGCGACCGGCTGCGCGTCGGCGACCTGATCGCCGGCACCTGGGTGGTCCGCATGCCGCGCCGGACGCTGAGCAACAGCGTCGCCGCCCGTACCACGCCGGACGAGGCGCTCTACAGCTTCAGCGACGCGCAGCTCAGCGTCTATGGCGAGTTCGAGCTGCAGAAGCTGGAGGAAGTGCTGCGGCGGAACGACGAATATTCGATGATCGTCGTCGCCCGCACGATCCGCGAGCGGCTGGGCATGGAAGACGATGGCGGCGGCGACCATGCCTTCCTCGAGGCCTATTACACCGCGCTCTGCCAGCGGCTGGAGCGCGGCATGCTGTTCGGCAAGCGCAAGAAGGACAAGTATCAGCGGTAACGCAGGGTGGCCCCTTACCTCCGTCATGCTGAACTTGTTTCAGCATCCAACCCTCCCCAACCGAAGTCGTCGCCAGTGGAGGATTGGACCCTGAAACAAGTTCAGGGTGACGAGCATTTGGGGGAGTACGTCAAACCGCGAACAGCTGCCCGATATCCCGGAACGCCTTGAACTCCAGCGCATTGCCGGCGGGATCGAAGAAGAACATCGTCGCCTGCTCGCCGGGCTTGCCGGCGAAGCGGACATGCGGCTCGATCGCGAACGCGGTTCCCGCCGCGCGCAGCCGATCGGCCAGCGCCTCCCATTCCGCCCAGCCGAGCACCAGCCCGAAATGCGGCACCGGCACGGCATCGCCGTCCACCGCGTTCCGTGCCTTCACCCCGGCGCCTTCGGCCTTGTGGACGACGAGCTGGTGGCCGCGGAAATCGAAGTCGATCCAGTGGCCCGGATCCTCGCGCCCCTGCGGGCAGCCGAGCGTGCCGCCATAGAAGCCACGCGCGGCCTCGATATCGTCGACGGGAATGGCGAGGTGGAAGAGCGGTGCGGTCATGCGCGCCAGCCTAGGCCGATGCACGCGCCCGCGCTATGCTCGTCTCCGGGCTATTGGGGGAAGGCAGATGGCGGAAAGCCGGATCGAGCGCCAGTTCGCGCTGGTCGAGCGCGGCACGACGGTGCGCACCGAAATGCTGGCGGGCGGGACGACCTTCCTGACCATGGCCTATATCATCGTGGTCAACCCGGCGATCCTTGGCGCGGCGGGCATGCCGGTCGCCGCCGTCGCGGCCGCCACCTGCCTTGCCGCCGGGCTTGCCAGCATCCTGATGGGGCTCACCGCCAATGTGCCGCTCGCGCTGGCGCCGGGCATGGGGCTCAACGCCTATTTCGCCTTCACCGTGGTGCAGGGCATGGGCGTGCCCTGGCCGGTGGCGCTGGGCTGCGTGTTCCTCTCCGGCATCGCCTTCCTGCTGCTCACCTTCGCGGGCATCCGCCAGCTGATCATCGCCGCGATCCCGCCCCAGCTGTTCGCGGCGGTGGCCGGCGGCATCGGCCTGTTCATCGGGCTGATCGGCCTGAAGAATGCCGGGATCATCGTCACCAGCCCGGCGACTTCGGTGACGCTGGGCGACCTCCACGCCCCCGGCGCCGCGCTGGCGCTGTTCGGGCTGGTGGTCACCGCGGGGCTGGCGGCGTGGAAGATACGCGGCGCGATCCTGATCGGCATCGCCGCGACCACGCTCGCCGGCTGGGCAACTGGCCAGGTTTCGTTCAAGCCCGAACCCTATGACCTGACCGCAATCGGCCAGGTCGCCTTCCATCTCGATCTCGCCGGCGTTTTCGGCCTGTCGGGTAGCCATGGGCTGGGGCTGTTCGAAATCCTGTTCGTCTTCCTCTTCGTTGACCTGTTCGACAATGTCGGCACGCTGGTCGGCGTCACCCGCCGCGCCGGGCTGATGGACGCGCAGGGCCGCATCCCGCGGCTCAACCGCATCCTGTTCACCGATGCGGTGGCGAGCATCGCCGGCAGCCTGTTCGGCACCAGCACGGTGACCTCCTATGTCGAGAGCGCCGCCGGGGTGCAGGCGGGCGGGCGCACCGGGCTCACCGCCGTGGTCACCGGCCTCCTGTTCCTGCTCGCGATGTTCGTCGCGCCCTGGGCGCAGCTGGTGCCGCTGGCGGCGACCGCACCGGCCTTGGTGCTGGTCGGCGGGCTGATGATGGCGCCGCTCGCGGACGTGGACTGGGACGATGCCGAAATCGCAATACCGGCGTTCCTCACTGTCGCGATGATCCCCTTCACCTTCTCGATCGCCAACGGGCTTGCCTTCGGGATCACAGCATATGCGCTCATCCGCTTGATTAGAGGCAAGATTACCCCGGGCGACTGGCTGTTGCTGGTGCTTGCCGGGCTGTTCGTGATCCGCTTCGCCTGGCTGGCGGTGGGCTAGGGATACGTAGTGGAAACCGGTTTCCATGCGGCCGGCGCGGACCTATATCTACGCACATGACCCTCGCCCTGTTCCGTATCGCTCCCAATGACAGCACCGCCACCGCGCTGCGCGACCTCGAAGCCGGCGAGCAGGCGCTGGGCGTGACGCTCGCCGCGTCGGTAGCCAAGGGGCATAAGGTCGCAGTCAAGCCGATCGCCGCGGGTGAGCCGGTGCTCAAGTTCGGCTTCCCGATCGGCGTCGCCACCCGCGACATTGCCCCGGGCGAGCATGTCCATACCCACAATGTCTCGACCGCGCTCAAGGGCAGCGGCGACTATGCCTTCGCGCCCTCCGCGCATGAGGATGCCGGTTTCGATGGTCCCGGCTTCCTCGGCTATCGCCGCGCCAATGGCCGGGTCGGCACGCGCAACGAGATCTGGGTGATCCCCACAGTCGGCTGTGTCGGGCGCACCGCGCAGAAGATCGCCGAGCGCGCCGCGGTGCTGCACGCCGGCAAGATCGACGGCGTCCATGCCTTTCCCCATCCCTTCGGCTGCTCGCAGCTGGGCGACGACCTACAGGGCACCCGCGCGATCCTGTCGGCGCTCGCCAACCATCCCAATGCCGGTGGCGTGCTGATCGTCGGGCTCGGCTGCGAGAACAACCAGATCAAGGGGATGCTGGAGGGCATCGACCATCCGAACCTGCGCACGCTGGGCGCGCAGATGGCGAGCGACGAGATCGAGGAAGGGCTGGCACTGGTCGAGGAACTGGTTGCCGGGGCCCAGGCCGAGCGCACTCCCGCTCCCCTCTCCGAACTGGTGCTCGGCGTGAAGTGCGGCGGATCGGACGGCTTCTCGGGGCTCACCGCCAATCCGCTGGTCGGGCGCATGGCCGATGCGGTCACCAGCGCCGGCGGAACTGCGATTCTCACCGAGATTCCCGAGATCTTCGGCGCCGAGCAGCTACTGATGGCGCGCGCCAGCGACGAAGCGGTGTTCGACGGCATCGTCCACCTGGTCAACGACTTCAAAGACTATTTCGTCCGCAACGGCGAGCCGGTTTCGGAGAACCCCTCGCCCGGCAACATTGCCGGTGGCATCACCACGCTGGAGGAGAAGTCGCTGGGCGCGGTGCAGAAGGCGGGCCACGCGACCGTCACCGACGTGATCCCCTATGGCGGGCAGGTCCGCCGCAAGGGGCTGACCCTGCTCGAGGCGCCGGGCAACGACGCCGTCTCCTCGACCGCGCTGGCGGCGGCCGGGGCGACCGCGATCCTGTTCACCACCGGCCGCGGCACGCCGCTGGGCTTCCCCGTGCCGACGATCAAGATCGCCTCGAACCACGACCTCGCCACCCGCAAGCCCGGCTGGATCGACTTCGACGCCGGCCAGGTGCTCGAAGACGGCATGGACAGCGCCGCCGACGCGCTGCTCGATACGATCGCCGCGATCGCATCGGGCAGGGAAACCGCCGCCGAGCGCAATGGCGAGCGCGAAATCGCGATCTGGAAGCGCGGCGTAACGCTCTGATCCCGCAAGCAATGCCGGCCGATTAGCCTCACCCGTTTCGGAACGGGCGAGTCATGACTGTGCGGCCCGGCCATTTCTGTTAACCATATCCTCCGCGACTCAGGGGGGATGACGTGGCGACTATCCTGGCTTCGATCGGCAACCTGGCGACGAGCACGGCCAAAGCCGTCGCTGCCCAGCCGATCAGCGCCGATGCGATCTACTGGCCGGCCTGGATCCTGGTCGGCGGCGTGCTGCTCGCGCTGCTCGCGGTGATCGGCATCCTCACCTCGCTCAAGGCCGCCCTGCTCGCCAAGCCGAAGAAGCGCGACGAGGAATTCACCCGGATGCTGGCGCGGCAGGTGTGGAAGCACACCGCCACCGTCACCGACATCTTCGCCCAGCGCCTGCGCCAGCCGCAGCGCGACGTGGTGACCTTGCGCGTGCTGCTCCGCCTGCTGCGCGAGGATATTGCCGGCCCGGTCAACTTCGTCGAGCAGATGCGCCCGCATGCCCCGGCGAGCTGGCCCGACTACGAGCTGTTCGCTGCCTTCAACAACTGGGGCGGCCAGATCGCCGCGATGGAATCGCAGCTGGCGGACCTGCAGCAGATGCTGAGCTATCCGGCGGTCCGCGAGCCGGTGGACGCCCACCGCGACGCGATGCTCGTCCATTTCTACGCCACCGAGCAGGTCACGATGGGCCAGACCATCTCGACGCTCGGCAACCATGCCATGGCCGTGTGCGAGGCGGCGAAGAAGATACTCAGGAAGGAACCCGGCGGCTTCAAGTTCGGCAGCGCCGGCCACGATCATGACGAAGAGCACGATCATGGCTGTCCGGCATGCGGCGGCGGGCCGCACAGCGCCTATGCCGGTGCCAATGCGCGCGACCTGCTGCCGCTGCCCGATCCGCCCGAGAAGCCGAAGAAGAAGGAAGAGCCCAAGCCGGCGCCCGCGCAGCTCTGCTACTGCGCGGTGCCGCAGCCCTGCCATGTCTGTACGCCGGTGCCCTGCGCCTGCACGTGCAGCTGCAAATCGGCCCCCGCAACGGCGCATCATTAGGTCGTTTCGGCGGCGGCGAAACCTTGCTGCACTGCGATAAACCGGAGGCGCCCGGCATTGAAGCGTTAACCCTCGTCCCTTAAAGTCTTCCGGGGATTTTGGGGTGGGTTGATGACCGAGTTTCTCGTCTTCGCATATGCAATGCTGGCCATGTTCGTGATCCAGTCGATGGCGCGCAACCATCGCGAGCAGCGTGCCAATTCGCAGGTAGTGACGATGGTCGGCTGGGGCCTGTTCTCGCTCTCCTCGACGCTGGCGGTGCTGCTCGGCGCGGTGGCGATCGCGCTGGCGATGGGCGCCAATATTCCGCTTCCCCAGGGCTTCGAAGCGCCGCTATTCTGAGCGGCATGCCGCTATACGAATTTGCCGGGCACCGCCCGCTTGTCGCCGAGGATGCCTGGGTCGCGCCGAGCGCCGACCTGATCGGTGACGTCCATCTCGCCACCCTCGCATCGGTCTGGTTCGGTGCCGTGATCCGCGCAGACAACACCCCGATCCTGGTCGGCACGCGCTCGAACATCCAGGACGGCGCGATGCTTCATTCCGATCCCGGCGCGCCCTGCACCGTGGGCGAGGATGTCACCGTCGGCCATCACGCGATCCTTCACGGCTGCACGATCGGCAACCGCACGCTGATCGGCATGGGCGCGACCATCCTCAACCGCGCGGTGATCGGCGAGGATTGCCTGGTCGGCGCCGGCGCGCTGGTCACCGAGGGCAAGGAATTTCCCGCCGGCCACCTGATCGTCGGCAGCCCCGCCAAGGCGATCCGCCCGCTCGACGACATGCAGAAGGCGATGCTCAAGGCCAGCGCCGCGCTCTACGCTGCCAAGCAGCGCGAATATGCCAGCGGCCTTATCGAAGTCGTCCGCGGCTTTGCGGGGCTGATGCGGGTGGCCTGCGAAGATATGGGCAATTGCGGCAGCCTCAAGGATGGCGAGCCGCTGCACGTCACGGACCTGATCCCCCGCTCCGGCCCGGTTTCCGCCGATCAGTTCATCGACTGGTTGCAGGAAGCCGAAGGCGATCAGGACTGGAAGATCTCGCCCGAAAACCGCGAGAGGCTGCGCAAGGCGTTTGTCGCCAATATGGGCGCACCGGTTGTCGATGCTTCCAGGCTGCGCTGGAGTTGAGAAAAACCGCAAGCCGGGCGTCACATTACCGCGCTAGCCCAAATCCCTTCGATTCGGTTGCGGGAGATGCGCGATGGGCTTGTTCGACTGGTTGAAGCGCTTCGCCAAGGCATCCGCCCCCGCCACGGCGGAACCGGCCCCGCCTCCGCCGGCATCCGAGCCTGAAAGCCGCTGGCACACCGGCTGCGAGGGCGACACGCTCTGGGTGCTCGATCCCGAAGGCAAGCGCCATACGCTGCCGCTTTCGCATCTCCACGCGGTCGCGATCGAGACCAGCGACACCGGTCCGCTGGGCGATGATTTCTGGTGGCTGTTCTACGGCCCGGACGAGGATGTCGCCTTTACTCTGCCCGGTGGCGCGCGCGGCGAAGGCGCGATGGCGGAGAAGATCGCCGCCCTGCCCGACTTCCACCACGACATGTACGCTGCGGCGATCCGCTCGACCGATGTCGATACCTTCGTCGTCTGGCAGCGGCCGTTCGACTAATTGTCGAGCCGCTTGGTCACCTCATAGCCCGCCTTGCGCAGCGCCATCACCGCGGCCAGCGCCTGGTAATGGCTCTCCTGGCCCGGCTCGTAGAGCTGGCCGCTCTGCTCCCCGGCGGCTTTGATCGCGTCGCGGACGATGATGTAGATCTCGTTGGTGACCATGATGCTCCCCGGAACCGTTGCGTGCCGTGGAAATGGGGAGGCGTTGGGCAGGCTTCAATGCGATTCGGTCCGAGTCGGCCCTATCGCTGCAGTGCAGCATGGCGACCTGACTCCGCGCTTACGTAGCGTCGCCTGCACCGGGCTGGACGGCCATTCCGGTTTCGCTACAAAACTGATCCATGGCATTGCCTCCTCTCTTCGATCGCCTCCGGCTTCCGGTCATCGGCTCGCCGCTGTTCATCATCTCGGTGCCCGAACTGGTCATCGCCCAGTGCAAGGCGGGGATCGTCGGATCCTTCCCCGCGCTGAACGCCAGGCCGGACACCCGGCTCGACGAATGGCTGCACCAGATCACCGAGGAGCTGGCCGCCTGGGACCGCGACAATCCGGACACGCCGGCCGCGCCCTTCGCAGTCAACCAGATCGTTCACCGCTCCAACCCGCGGCTCGAGCATGACGTCGCCGCCTGCGCCAAGTGGAAAGTGCCGATCGTCATCACCTCGCTCGGCGCGCGGCCCGAGCTCAACGACGCGGTGCACAGCTGGGGCGGCATCACCCTGCACGACGTGATCGACGATCGCTTCGCCCACAAGGCAGTCGAGAAAGGCGCGGACGGCCTGATCCTCGTCGCCACGGGCGCCGGCGGCCATGCCGGGCGGCTCAGCCCGTTCGCGCTGGTCCAGGAAGTCCGCGAATGGTTCGATGGGCCGGTGATCCTGTCCGGCGCGATCGCCAATGGCCGCTCGGTGCTGGCCGCCCAGGCGATGGGCGCCGACCTCGCCTATATCGGCTCGCCCTTCATTGCCACCGACGAAGCCAATGCCCAGCCCGACTACAAGCAGGGCATCGTCGACGGCACCGCCGACGACATCGTCTATTCCAACCTCTTCACCGGGGTGCACGGCAATTATCTGAAGGCATCGATCGTCAATGCCGGGCTCGATCCGGACAATTTGCCCGAGAGCGATCCGAGCGCGATGAACTTCGGCGGCGCCAAGGCGTGGAAGGACATCTGGGGCTCGGGCCAGGGCATCGGCGCGGTCCATGCTGTCGAGCCGGCCGCGGTGAAGATCGATCGGATGAAGGCGGAATACGCCGCGGCCAAGGCGGCGCTCTGCGGCTGAACGCTGGTCCCAACTCGTCATGCTGAACGCGTTTCAGCATCCAAGGAGCCGCGAAGGATATCGCTTGAGGCGCGTTGGACCCTGAAACAAGTTCAGGGTGACGCGCCTCTCTGACTTCAGTGGCTCAGAAAGCCGCGGCCAGCCGGTCCATCATGCTGCGCGCCGGGCTCTCGATCACGACCGTCTCGTCGAGCGTCTCGTCGAGCCGGGCGACCCGGCGGTACAGGTCGATGCTGGTGGTGATGATCCCCACCGCGCTCGGCGGCATCGCGCCCAGCAGCGCCTCCTCGGTCTCCGGCGCGTCACCCAGCCGGCGCGACGGCATCAGCGCGTCGCCGGGCTGGATCTCGCCGGCATCGACCGCGCGCTGGGTAAGCAGCCAGGCGATGATGTGCATCAGCCGCGTCGTCACCTTGAGCGACTCGCAGGAGAAGGCCACGCGGTTGAGCGCTTCCAGCGCCTCACGCTCGTCCCGGCCCAGCTCGTCGAAATAGCCCCGGGCCTCATCGGCCAGCAGCATCGCCTCGACATAGAGCGAGTCGATCAGCTTGCGGTGAATCTTCGCGGTGCCCTGTTTCCCCATATGGCAACGCTGCCACAGCCTCGATGGTAACGAAATGCTTAATTTCGCAGTGATTTCGTCCCGATCCGGATCATGGCCGAATCGGGGCCGAATCAGGCGATGATATCGGGGATCAGCTGGTCCTCGAGCAGCACGATCTCGTCGCGCAGCATCAGCTTGCGCTTCTTGAGCCGGGCGACCTGGAGCTGGTCCGACGTGCCGGTGGCGAGCAGCGCGTCGATCGCCGCATCGAGATCGCGATGCTCGGTCCGCACCGCTTCGAGCCGACGCACAATCTCTTTTTCGTCCATCGCGAACGCCCCCGTACTGGGACCTCCCTGCACCACGCCAGAGAGCACCGCAACGGATCATCGCGGTAAATTTGCATACTATCGATTAGGCAAGATTCACCCGCGACAAAGCTGTGGAAAAGTGATCTATTCACAGGTTCCGGCCACCGATGAAGGAGACTGCTTCCATGCAGAACGCGCATTTCTCGGCACTCTCGGCCAAGCACTCCGTGCTCGACCAGCGAATCGCCGCCGAATCGCAAAGGCCCCAGCCGGACCAACTGGTCCTGGCGTCCCTGAAGAAGCAGAAGCTTCGCATCAAGGAAGAGATGGCGCGCCCCTAGGCAGCGCCGCGCAAACAGGGGTGTGGCAAGGCCGCACCCCGACGGCGCGAGAACATCGGGAAAATGTGACCCAGGGCGAAGGCACATGCCTTTGCTCGCTTGGGCCTAATCGCGTTCAGCCTGTTCTTTCCCCGGCGCAGGCCGGGGTCCAGACTAAGCGTGCGCGGCGAAGACGCGCTACCGCGCGTGATTTCGAAGGGCTGGGCCCTGGCCTGCGCCGGGGAAAGCGCATTTCGAGCGCAGACCCGCGCTTTTCACCTCCACTCCCCTCTCCCGTCATTCCCGCGAAGGCAGGAAGCCAGGCTAGCTTGGGATAGCCGTGCATTGAGCGTCCGGTTCACCGGATATGCCGAAGCGAGCAGCAAGCGTGTTGCTCGGGGCTCTGAATCCTCGCCTTCGCGGGGATGACGACCTGAATGGGAAATCCCGAACAGCGAAGCCTGCAGGCGCGACTCAGCGCCGGGTGAAGATCGGCTTCACGAATGCCGGCGTGTGCGTGCCGCCGCCCACCGGCTTGCGCGCCAGCATCGGATCGATCGGCGCATCGAAGGCCACGCCGACGCGGCCATCGGTCGCCCAGGCGATCCGGCCGCTCACCCAGCCCACGCCGCGCACCTCGACTTCGACCGTGGTATCGCGATCGACCGGCAGAGCATATTCCGCCATCAGACCGCCCTGCGACAGGTTGCGCACCCGAACCTGCTCGACCGGCCGGCCCGCCACGCGGAACTGCGCCGCCAGCATCAGGCTGTCGCGCGAGCCGCTGCGCTGGCTGGAGAAATCGTCCGCCGACAGCGCCGTCAGGGGGTCAAAGGAAAACTGGTCCATCGTGTCGCTCGAAACGCAAGGGGTTACGCGCGGAGAATACACCCGCAAACCTTGTCGAAAGCGTAAACAAAAGACAAAAATGTGCCCCCGTAGCTGTCCCACGGAGGCACAAAAAAGGAGGCCATCGGCCCCCTGCTATTCGTCTCGCGATACCTTCTCGTTGCGCTCGTGCCGCTCCTGCGCCTCGAGCGTCATCGTCGCGATCGGCCGGGCTTCAAGGCGACCGAGGCTGATCGGCTCGCCGGTCACCTCGCAATAGCCATATTCGCCCTCCTCGATCCGCCGCAGCGCCGCGTCGATCTTGGAGATCAGCTTGCGCTGGCGATCGCGGGTGCGCAGCTCGATCGACCAGTCGGTCTCGCTCGAAGCGCGATCGGTGAGATCGGCCTCGCGCAGGGAATCCGTCTGGAGCTGATTGAGCGTGCCCGCGGCTTCGCGGAAGATATCGTCCTTCCACGCGTTCAGCTTGTCACGAAAATATTCCAGCTGACGCGGGTTCATGAAGGGTTCGTCGTTGCTCGGCCGATAGCCGTCGTCGCCGTCATTGGCGGCGGGAGGAACGCGTTTACCCGGTTCGTCGAAGCGATCCAAAACAGTAGCCATCCCCACTCTCCACTCCGGTCCCATTCGGCCCGAGCCGTACGGAGACCGTTTGCCCTGCGCGGCCCTATACTTTCGCGCGAGGACGTTAACAAGCGTGCGGTTGTTTTAATCCACAGGTCTAATACCCCGTAAATGGAAGGAAATTACCGGGGGCTGAACCGGGCGGGGAACCAACGCGGATTCACCACGAATGTTCACACTCGCCTGCGCAGGAAACCTCTCGATCGTACCGAAGTAGAACATTAACCATCGCAGAAGAAATCCGGCGCCCCGAAATCGACCGTAAATATGGTTAAGCAACACTTACGTCGTTGCACTTAACAGTTTGTTTTGCACTTTTCCTGCATTGAGAGGCGTGAAGCTGCTGACGATCCCGTGGGGAGCGGCACGCCAGCAACAGGAAGAGTGGGGACAATGTCGGTTCGCATGGCCTTGGCTAAACTGTGCGCCTGCACTTGCGGGGGCGCGGTGATTGGCGGCGGTGGCGTCTATGTCACCGAACGCATCCACCAGCCGCGTGTCGTCAAGCAGGTCACCGTCGCGAAGAAGCGAGTCGTGAAGCGTACGGTGGCACGCCCCGTGAAGCGAGTCGTCAAGCGCACGGTCACCACCACCACCCAGGGCCAGCCCCAGGTCGTCGTCGTCACGGCGCAGGGCGCGCCGATCCCGACGCCCCCGCCCTATTATGGCGGCGAGATGCCGGTCGTATCGTCGAGCAGCAGCGGTTCGTCCTCGGGCGCCGTGATCGGCGGTTCGGGCGGTGGCGGCTTCATGGGCGGCTTCTTCGCCGGCGGATTCTTCGGCGGTTCTTCCTCCTCGGGCAGCTCCGGCGGCTCGAGCGGCATCAATATCGAAATCTCGTCGTCCAACTCGTCCTCGTCGGGCGGCTCGACCTCCACCTCCACCGGTGGCTCGTCGACCTCGACGGGCGGCTCCTCGACCTCGACGTCGACCGGCGGTTCCTCGACCTCCACGTCGAGCGGCCAGGTGAGCTCCACCTCGTCCTCGGGCGAGATCAGCTCGACTTCGTCCAGCTCGACCTCGAGCGGCCAGGTCAGCTCGACCTCGTCCTCGAGCGGTGACGTGTCCTCGTCGACCTCGTCGTCGTCCAGCGGCGACGTCTCGTCCTCGACCAGCTCGTCCACCAGCTCCTCGTCGAGCGGTGACGTGTCGAGCTCGTCGTCCAATTCCTCGTCGACCAGCTCGTCCAACTCGTCGTCGACCTCGTCCTCGTCGAACGGATCGAGCAGCCATTGGAGCAATTCGAGCGGCTGGGGTTCGAGCGGCCATCACGGGTCGAGCAGCTGGGGCGGCAGCAGCAGCTGCGGTCGCGGCTGCGGCGGCAGCAGCTCGGGCGGCCCCGCCCCCGTGCCGGCACCGCCGATGATCCTGCTGTTCGGCGGCGCCGCCGCGGCGCTGGTCGCCCGCAAGCGCTTCGCCAAGAAGAAGCCGGACGACACGGCCAGCGAATAACCGCAAGAATAGCCGTCATCCCGGCGAAAGCCGGGATCTCGTGCGATGGCGCCTCCGGCCTGAGATCCCGACTTTCGTCGGGATGACGGAAAGAGGTTACTCCGCGCTGATCAGCGCCTGCTCGATCTCCGCGATCGGGTGGCCGGTCAGGTCCTTGGCCAGCTCCGCCTTCAGCCGGTCGCTTACTTCCTTGTGATAGTGCTTGCGCATCTCGCCCAGCGTGCGCGGCGGGGCGATGATGATCAGCGTCTCATAATCGTTGCGCAACGCCCGGTCCTTGAGCAGCGCCGCGGCATCGGCGGCGAAGCGATCTTCCTCCAACTGGTGGAAATCGGTCTCCTCATAGGCGCTACGCCGCGCACCGACGCTCTGGAACGAGCGCCCCGGCGAATCGGTAGCCTGATCGGTATTGGCCGGGTTCTCCTGCTGCGTCTTGCGCTCCACCTGCAGGTTCGGATGCACCGCATCGCCTTCGTTGCGCAGCAGCAGCAGCTTGCGGCCGTCGGCAACCAGCACGACTGCGTCATGAGGAACCTGCATCTCGTTTCTCCTTGCTGTAGGTGATGCCTCCTGAACGCCCGTACGCGCACCAGGGTTGCGCAGCGGCAGGCGCGAAGTCATACGCCCGGCATGCACGATATCCGCGCCATCCGTGAGAATCCCGCAGCCTTCGACGCCGGCCTCGCCCGTCGCGGGCTTGAGCCCCAGGCCGCCGAGCTGGTCGCCCTCGACGAGAAGCGCCGCGCGCTGATCACCGAGGTCCAGGCCGGCCTCGCCCGTCGCAACGAAGCCTCCAAGGCGATCGGCGCGGCCAAGGCGGCGAAGGACGAGGCGACCGCCGCCTCGCTGATGGCCGAGGTCGCCGGCCTGAAGGAAAAGCTCCCCGCGCTCGAAGCGGAGGAGAAGGAAGCGGGCGAGGCACTCGAAGGCCGGCTCGCGAGCCTGCCCAACATTCCCTATGACGACGTACCCCAGGGCGCCGACGAGGAGGACAACCAGCTCGTCGCCACCGTCGGCGAGCCGACCATGCTGCCTTTCCCCGCGAAGGAGCATGACGCGTTCGGCCCCGCGCTCGGCCTCGACTTCGAGACCGGGGCGCTGCTCTCCGGCGCGCGCCTCACGCTGGGGCGCGGCGCCGCCGCCAGGCGGCACCGCGCGCGCGGCCAGTTCATGCTCGATACGCTGGAGGGCCATGGCTATGAGCAGACC
>JAEXLC010000086.1 GCA_023445495.1 Pseudomonadota bacterium
GAGCCGGGGTCCCGCTACTGCGCGCCACAGGAAGAAGCGGGATCCCGGCTCAAGGCCGGGATGACGTGAACTAGGTGGCCACCCCGCCCCGCGCCGCGAGGATCTGCACCCAGGGGTTCGGCTTCGCCGCGCCGACCCGGTGCAGGGTGTTGCGGTCATGATGGTCGAACGGCCCCTGCCCCTTCACCTCGAGCGTGGTGTGGATGTCGTAGCTCCACCCGCCATCCTCGGCGAAGGCGATGTCGATCGTATAGGCATCGGTGCGGAAGGCGTATTCGAGGAAATCGGTGGAGCAGATGCCATAGCTGGTCTGCCCGCGCTTCGCCTCGACATGGATCGTCCTGTCGCCCGCGGCGCCCTTGCCGCTGGCGAGCAGCACCTGGCCGCGCGGGATCGCCAGCGTCTGCAGGATCAGCCCGGTGGCCGGCTCCCACAGCCAATAGCCCACCTGATCGTGGAAGGTGATGTCCTCTTCCTCGGTGGTGATGTGGATATGGTAGCGCAGCCCATAGAAGAGCTGCGGGCCATTGGCCTGGGGATCGATCGGCACGCACTCGATCCGCTCGATGAATTCGCGGCGCTCCGGCCCCTCGGCCTTGGGGTTGAGGTCGATGCCCTTCTTCCCTTCCCAGCGCCCGGCAAGCGGCGCCAGCGGCCCGAGATTGGCCAGCGTGTGCGGATCGACATCCTCGGGTTCGGTGAAGATGTCGAGCGGGAAGGGATTCATCAGTTCTTGAGCCTGTAGCCGGTGCGGAAGATCGTTACGATAAGGCAAAGACACAGCGCGAGGAAAGCCGCGACGAAGCCGAGGCTCCAGCGCACGTCGATATCGCCGACATCGCCGAAGAACGCCCAGCGGAAGCCGCTGATGAGGTAAGCGACCGGATTGAACAGGCTGACCGTGCGCCACGGCTCGGGCAGGAAGCTCAGCGGATAGAAGCTGCCGCCGAGGAAGGTGAGCGGCGTGAGGATCAGCGCGGGCACGACGTTCAGCTGCTCGAAGCCCTTGGCCCAGATGCCGATGATGAAGCCGAACATCGAGAAGCTGATCGACGTGAGCAGCAGGAAGGCCAGCATCGCCAGCGGGTGATCGACGCGCAGCGGCACGAACAGTCCCGAGGTGAGCAGGATGATCAGGCCGATCACCATCGACTTGGTCGCCGCCGCGCCGACGAAGCCGACCACCAGCTCGACCGCCGAGATCGGAGCGGACAGCAGTTCGAACACCGTGCCGGTGAATTTGGGGAAGTAGATGCCGATCGAGGCATTGGCGACGCTCTGGGTGAGCAGCGACAGCATGATCAGCCCGGGCACGATGAAGCTGCCATAGGTGACGCCGTTGATGTCGGCGATGCGGCTGCCCATGCCGGCGCCGAACACGATGAAATAGAGCGAGGTGGTGATCACCGGGGTGGCGATCGACTGCCAGAGCGTGCGCAGCGTGCGCGCCATCTCGAACTTGTAGATCGCCCAGATGCCGTGGAAGTTGATGCCGGTCATGCCGCGGCTCCCTCATTGGAGGTTTCGCGCTGTTCGACCAGCCCGACGAAAATGTCCTCGAGGCTCGACTTGGAGGTGTCGAGATCCTTGAACGCGATGCCCATCTCGCCGAGCTTGCGGAGCAGCGAGGGGATGCCGGTGCGCTCGGCCTGCGCGTCGAAGGTGTAGCGCAGCCTTGTGCCTTCATCCTCCAGGCTGAGGTGCCACTCCTCCAGCCCCGCCGGGATGCTCGCCATCGGCTCGACCAGGCTGAGATCGAGCTCGCGCTTGCCGAGCTTCTTCATCAGCTCCGCCTTGTCCTCGACCAGCAGCAGCTGGCCCTTGTTGATCACGCCCACCCGGTCGGCCATTTCCTCGGCCTCCTCGATATAGTGGGTGGTCAGGATGATCGTGACGCCGCGTTCGCGCAGCTTGCCGATCATCTTCCACATGTCGCGGCGGAGCGACACGTCGACGCCGGCGGTGGGCTCGTCGAGGAACAGGATGTCGGGCTCGTGCGACAGCGCTTTCGCGATCATCACGCGGCGCTTCATGCCGCCCGACAGCTCCATGATCTTGCTGTCGCGCTTGTCCCATAGCGACAGGTCCTTGAGGATCTGGTCGCAATAGTCCTGGTTGGGCGCCTTGCCGAACAGGCCGCGCGAGAAGCGCAGCGCGCTGCCGACGGTGGAGAACATGTCGACCGCGATCTCCTGCGGGACCAGCCCGATCCGCGAGCGCGCCTCGCGCGGGGCGCGGATCGCGTCATGCCCGTCGACCAGGATGGTGCCGGTGCTCGGCGTGACGATGCCGCAGATGATCGAGATCAGCGTGGTCTTGCCCGCGCCGTTCGGCCCGAGCAGTGCGAAGATCTCGCCGCGGCGGATCTCCAGGTCGACATGATCGAGCGCCTTGTGGCCTGAGCCATAGGTCTTGCTCACGCCATTGATCGAAAGAATGGAAGTCATGGTGCCCCCGGCCGGGAAAGGACCCGCTAATTAGGCACGGCAATGCGGCGCGGCAACCGTTCGGTACAAAAATCGACTGCGATAATAGATCCTCCCCGAGCTTGTCTCGGGGAGGGGGACCATTCGCGCAGCGAATGGTGGAGGGGCGGCGGTGG
>JAEXLC010000095.1 GCA_023445495.1 Pseudomonadota bacterium
AAGGCAGCGGGACCCCGGCTCAAGGCCGGGGTGACGATGGGATTGGGAGCTCGGCCAGCCGCTACTCGATCTCCCGGCCGCCCTTGAATACGCGGTGGACCTTGCCCTGGACCGGCAGCCCGTCGAACGGGGTGTTGCCGGCGCGGGCCTTCATCTTCGTGCCGTCGACGATCCACGGGGCGTCGGGGGCGAAGAGGATGAAGTCGGCGGGCTTGCCAGCTTCGAGCGTGCCGGCGTCGAGGCCGAGGATGCGCGCCGGATTGGCGGCGAGCAGCTCGAACAGGCGCTCCATCGTCAGCGTGCCTTCGCGGACCAGGCCGAGCGAAAGGGCGAGCAACGTCTCGGCGCCCGACATGCCGTCATCGGCATCGATGAAGGGCAGGCGCTTGCCTTCGGGGCCGCGCGGGTCATGGCCCGAGGCGATGACGTCGATCGTGCCGTCGGCGAGGGCGGCGAGCACCGCCTGGCGATCGCTCTCGGCGCGCAGCGGCGGCGAGAGGCGGGCATAGGTGCGATAGTCGCTGACCGCGATGTCCGAGAGCAGCCAGTGGGCCGGGGTGACGCCGCAGGTGACCTTGACCCCGCGCCGCTTGGCCTGGCGGACCAGGTCGAGCCCGGCGGCGGTGGTGACCTGGCGGAAATGGATGCGCGCGCCGGTATCCTCGGCGAGCATCGTGTCGCGGGCGATGGCCAGCGCCTCGGCGACGGCGGGGGCTGCGGCGAGCCCTAGCAAGGTGGCGGTCAGGCCTTCGGTGGCGACGGCATCGCCGGTCAGGCCGCTATCCTCGGCATGGGCGATGACGGTGAGGTTGCAGTCCTTGGCATAGGCGAGGACCTTGCGCATCACCCCGGCGCTCGCGACCCAGCGGCGGCCGGTGGCGACGGCCTTGGCGCCCGCCGAGGCGTTGATCGCCATCTCGGCGAGGTCGGTGCCCTGCAGGCCGCGCGTGGCGGCGGCGAGGGGGTGTACCCACAGATCCGGCTTGCCCATCAGCGCGGCGCGGCGGATGATGCCGGGATCGTCGAGGATCGGCGACTGATCGGGCATCAGGCCGACCCGGGTGATGCCGCCGGCGCGGCAGGCGGCGCGATCGACCGCGAACACGCCGAGATCGATGATGCCGGGGGCGAGGTGCAGGCCCTTGCCGTCGATGGTCTCGGCGTTTTCGGCGGAGGCGGCGATGGTCTCGCCGTCAAAGGCGAAGTCGCCGGTGAAACCGACGGGTTTGATGTTGGTGAAGCTCTTCATGCCCAGCCCTCCACGCCGCGTTCGGCTCTGGTGAGAACGTCGAGGCAGGCCATGCGGACCGCCACGCCCATCTCGACCTGCTCGGTGATCGCGCTGCGATCCGGATCGTCGGCGACCGATGAGTCGATCTCGACGCCGCGGTTCATCGGGCCGGGGTGCATGACCAGCGCATCGGGCTTGGCGCGGGCGAGGCGCTCGGGGGTAAGGCCGTAGCGGGCGTGGAACTCGCGGGTCGAGGGGATGAAACCACCCGCCATGCGCTCGTTCTGGACGCGGAGCATCATCACGACATCGGCGCCTTCCAATGCGGCATCGAAATCGGTGAAGGGCTGGACGTAGAGCCCCTCGATCGCCGGGGGCATCAGGGTGGAGGGGGCGACGACGCGGACTTCGGCGCCGAGCGAGGTCAGCGCCAGCATGTTCGAGCGGGCGACGCGGCTGTGGAGCAGGTCGCCGCAGATCACCACGCGCTGGCCGGCCACCGCGCCGCGACGGCGACGGATGGTGAGCGCGTCGAGCAGCGCCTGGGTCGGGTGCTCATGCCAGCCGTCACCGGCGTTGAGCACCGGGCAATCGACCTTGTCGGCGATCAGCTGGACCGCGCCCGAGGCCATGTGACGGATGACGATCACGTCGGCGCGCATCGCATTCAGCGTGACCGCGGTGTCGATCAGCGTCTCGCCCTTCTTCACCGAGCTTTGCGCGGCGTGCATGTTGACCACATCGGCGCCCATCCGCTTGCCGGCGATCTCGAAGGAGAGGAGCGTGCGGGTGGAGTTCTCGAAGAACGCGTTGATCTGGGTGAGCCCCTCGAGCCGGCGGTCGCTACGGGCCCGACTGCGATTGGCTTCGATCCACTGTTCCGCCTCGTCGAGCAGGAACATGATCTCATGGGGCTGAAGGCCCGCAATGCCGGTGAGGTGCCGGTGCGGGAAGACGGCGCGGCCCTGTATCTGGGCCGCGGGGCGATGATCGGAGGCTTGCATTAAAGCCGTCGCCTAGACCCCCGGGGGCTGGTGCGCAAGGAGTCTCGCGCCTGCCGCAAATGGCGTTTACCAAGTTCGCTGCGTCACGTTTCGGGGGAGCGTTCGTGCAGGGCTGGTGGGTTTCGTTTCTCGGCTGGATGACGCGCGATCCCGCGTGGTGGGCAGCGTTCCAGGCCGGGGCCTTCTTCTTCGCATTGGGACTGGTGCTGGTGGTCGCGCTGCTGCCCTGGTGGCTGGCACGGGTCGAGCGGGCGCGCTGGCGGCCGATGCGGCGGATGCTGGCGCTGGCGGCGCTGCAGGCGCACCGCGATTGCGGGGAGAATGTGCTGGCGCTGTCGCGCGAGTTCTTCCGCGAGAATGGCGCCGCGCCGCTCGACCGGCTGGTCCGCGCCCGGGCGGCGATCGAGCGGCAGGCGGCGGACGGGGCGCGCTTCGGACGGGTGATGGCGGTCTATGCGCCGGCGGTGGATGCGGGGCATGCGGCCCTGCTCGCCGATACCGCGGCGCTGGCGGAGCTGGCCGGGCGGACGCTTTCGGGGCTCGCCCGGCTCTATCTGGGGCAGGCGACGGTGCGGGTGGGCGCCAACGCGGTGCATGGCGACGATGCGCTGGGCTATGCGCCGGCGCAGCTGGTGTCGCCGTCCTATGTCGCCGAGATGGAAGCGCTCGCGGATGGCTTTGCCGAGGCCGCTGCCGGGCATCGCCTGGGCCTGGAGAAAGTGCTCGGGCGGCGGGCGCGCAAGGCGGCGCGGGCGGAGCTGGAGCGTATCGACGCCGACGTGGCGATGCTGGGCGCGGACGTGCGGCGCTTCTGCGGCAGGCTGCAGCCGGTCGATGCGGGGGACGTGACCTACAAGACCCGGGCGCAGGGCGAGCGGGTGCACCGCTCGCTCGACGCGCTGATCGCGCGGTTCGATCGCAGATAGGAGCTGTTCCCCGTTGGAGGCCGGGGAAAGGGCTAGACGTTCACCAGCGCGTCGATCGCCGCTTGCAGGATGTGCGCGGCGGCCATGTTGTCGATCATCTCGGCGCGGCGGGCGCGGCTGAAATCCTGTTCGATCAGGGTGCGCTCGACTGCGACGGTGGACCAGCGCTCGTCCCACAGCAGGATCGGCAGGCCGATATCGTCCATGTTGCGGGCAAAGGCGCGGGTGGACTGGGTGCGCGGACTGTCGGTGCCGTCGAGGTTGAGGGGGAGGCCGATCACCAGCCCCTTGACCTGCTGCGCGGTCATCAGCGCCTGGAGCGCGGCCTTGTCCTTCGAGAATTTGGTGCGGCGGACCAGCTCGGCCGGGCTCGCGAAGCTCCAGCCGGCGTCGCACAGCGCGGTGCCGATCGTCTTGGTGCCGACGTCGAGGCCGATCAGGCGGCCGCCGGCGGGAAGGGCGGCGCGGAAGTCGGCGGAGGCGGTGGTGATCATCCAGTCAGCCTTAGCTTCAAAATCCCAACCGTCACCCTGAACTTGTTTCAGGGTCCAAGGCGCCCCAGGCGGTATCGCCGGAGGCGCGTTGGATGCTGAAACAAGTTCAGCATGACGATTCTCTCTTCGGCGCCGGTCAGAACGGCCAGAACTTGCGCTTGGCTTTGAGCCGCCGCTCGGCATCGGCGCGGACATTGGCCCAGAACAGGCTGTAGTCGAACACGTGATAGTTGTTGCCCGGCAGCACATAGGGGCCGAGGTCGGGCGGGCTGTTGCCGATCATCAGGATGCCGCGCCCCTCGCAGCGGGCGGGGACGAGGTTCTTGCGGAGGACGGCGCTGGTCAGGTCCTTGCTGGGCAGCAGGCCGCCGAGATTGGCTTCCGCGCCGGCGCTGTCGCCCGGCGTGCCGGTGAGCGGGTTGGTGCAGAGCATCGGCGTGCCCTTGCGCGGCTGGCCGGTGAAGCCGCTGCTCTGATCGAACGTGTCGAGGATCAGCGAGGGATCGGCGGGATCGGAGAAACTCTGCCACGACAGGATGCAGCCGGTCTCGTCCGGGCCCGAGCAGGCGGGGAGGCCGAGCTTCGGCAGGTCGGCGGTCATCGAGACCGGCCAGCCGACGACATAGGCCGCGACGATGCGCTTGGCCAAGGGCTTGCCGGCGACGCGATCGACCAGCAGACGGGTGAGGTGGAGCGCGCCCTGGCTGTGGCCAGCCAGGATGATCGGGCGGTTGCCGGCTTCCTTGAGGAACTGGTCGAACGCCGCCAGCACGTCGCGATAGGCGAAGTCGAGCGCCTGATGCGCCTGTTCCTTGCTGGTGAGGAAGGCACCGAAGGTCGCCTGGCGATAGCGCGGCGCCCAGACGAGGCCGGCGCCGTTGAACGCGCTCGCCTGGCCGCGCAGGAACAGCTCGGCCCGGGCATTGGCGGCCATGTCGTTCAGCGGCGCGTTCCAGGCCGAGCGATCGAGGAACGAAGTCGGGTGGATGAAGAACACCGCGGCGGGCGGGTTCTCGGCGGGCTTGAAGCCTTCGGGCGTCCACAGCGCGGGATTGCCGGGCTTGTCCGGCCGGGCGAGCCACAGGTCGGGCTTGCTGTAGTCGCCGGGGGCGGAGAGCTGCACGATGCGCGCGCTGGGCACCATGGCCTGGCGGAGCAGTTCGATGCCCCAGAATCGATAGGCGAAGGTGGCAGCCAGTGCGAGCACGATAAGTCCTACGATGACGTAGAGGAATTTACGGGCCAAGCCCCACTCTCCATTGTGCAATGCAGCATAAAGCCATTTTGTTGCAATCGCATTCCCGCCAGGCACGATTTCGCCCGGCGCAACCGCGCTTGTGCCTGCCACCATAATGCACCGGAAATTCACTTTACCACCCCGGACGGATGCGAGAGCATCGCGGCGAGGGGAGTGTTTCCATGGACGAGATCGAAACCGGGCCGGAGCGCTGGGCGGCGCGGCCTTTCCTGCTGGCGGGGCTGGGGCTGGCGACGGGAGTCGCCGCGCAGCTGATCCTGGGGGAGAAGCCGGGCTACTACACCGCGTGGAGCGCCCTGCAGATCGCGCTGCTGATCGGCGTGACACTGGGCGCGGCGATGATCGGGTTCACGATCGAGCGCAGGCGGTGGCTGGCTTCGCTCGGCTTTGCGCTGGTGGTCGGCGTGGCGGCGGGGCTGATCAGCTGGTGGAACGGCGCGCCGGGCGGATGGGGCGGCAGCGAAGGCTGGCGGACGATGAGCCTGTTGCTCGCCGTCGCGATCGCGGCGCCGCTGTTCCAGGCCGCGCGGGACGAAGGGCGGCTGCGCACGCCCTATGCCGCCGTGCACGACTATGCCTGGACCAATGTCGTCCTGTGGTTCGCCTGCTGGCTGTTCGTGCTGATCGTGTGGATCATGGCCTGGCTGCTCGCCAGCCTGTTCCAGCTGATAAAGATCGAGTTGCTGCGCGAATTGCTGGACAAGAACTGGTTCGTGCGGGCGCTGATCGGACTGGCCTTCGGATCGGCACTGGGGATTCTGCGCGAGCATGACGCAGTGGTGCGGCTGCTCCAGCGGGTGGTGGCGACGGTGCTTTCCGTGCTGGCGCCGGTGCTGGCCGTGGGCCTGGGCCTGTTCCTGCTCGCGCTGCCGTTTACCGGCGTGCAGGCACTATGGGACGCGACCCAGGCAACCACGCCGCTGCTGCTGAGCTGCGCGACAGGCGCGCTGATCCTGGCCAATGCGGTGCTCGGCAACCACGTGGAGGAGGAACGGCGCAACCCGGTGCTGCGCTATGGCGCGATGGTGCTGGGCGGTGTGCTGTTGCCGCTCGCCATATTGGCGGCGGTGGCGACCGGACTGCGGGTCGGCCAATATGGCTATACGCCGGAGCGGCTCTGGGCGGTGGTCTTTGTCGGGATCGCCTTGCTCTACGGCACGGCCTATCTGGGGTCGCTGCTGATCGGGCGGCTTGGCTGGGCGCGCTGGGTGCGGCCGGCGAATCTTGGGCTGGCATTCGTGATCTGCGGGCTGGGGCTGCTGCTGGCGACGCCGCTGATCAGCTTCAACGCGATCTCGACGCGCGATCAGGTCGCGCGGCTGGAATCGGGCAGGATCCGTCCGGACAAGTTCGACTGGTTCGCGCTGACACGCGATTTCGGCAAACCGGGACTCGATGCATGGGAGCGGCTGAAGCGCTCGACCAATCCGGCGATCCGGGCAAAGGCGATCGAACACGCCAAGGACCTGGAGGATCTGAATACGAACCTCGTCACCACCGAGCCGGTCTTCACCGGAAGCTATAAGGTGCCGCCTGCGGGCAAGACGCTACCCGAGGCGTTGCGCAAGGCGATAGGCGAGGAGCATGCGTGCGATGGCGACAAATTGTGCAGGGTCTATCTGCACGACGCGAAGACCGCGACGGTCATCGCGGACGGATGCGCCGAACTGCCGCTGGAAAAGCGGACGGATCCCAAGAATAGATGCGATCTGAACCTGCGCACCTATCTGATGACGGCGCAGGGCTGGAAGGATCTCGACGACTTTTCGCAACCTGTCGATCCGGAAGCGAAGCCGCTGCCACAGCATTTGCCAGAGGCCGAGGAGCGCAGCCTGCTCGAGCGCGAAGACCGGGCGATCAGCGGCAACGACGTGACGGTGCGCAAGGTCGAGATGCGGCAGGTATTCATCGGCGACAAGCCGCAGGGGCGGCCTTTCAAGTAACCGGTGCTTGAAGGCGGGAGGCGGCCCTGTTAGGCGCCTCCCATGTCCGTCGATACCGCAACCGTGAAGAAGGTGGCGAGCCTGGCTCGCATCGCGATCAGCGATGCCGATGCCGAGCGCCTTGCGCCCGAGCTCAACAACATCCTGGGCTGGATCGAGCAGCTTGGCGAGGTCGATACCTCGTCGGTCGAGCCGATGACCGCCGTGATCCCCAACAAGCTGCGCCTCCGCGAGGACGTAGTGACCGAGGGCAACCAGCGCGATGCCGTGCTGCAGAACGCGCCGCAGGGCGAGTACGGGTTCTTCACCGTGCCGAAGGTGGTCGAATAATGACCGAGATTACCGATCTGGGCGTAGCCGCCCTGCGCGACGGTGTGCGCGCCGGCACCTTCTCGGCGCGCGAAGTCGCCGATGCCTTCATCGTCAAGGTGAGCAAGGCCAAGGCGCTCAACGCGTTCATCGTCGAAACCCCCGAGCATGCGCTCGCCGCTGCCGCCGCTGCCGACGAGGCGCTGGCCAGGGGCGAGGCGCTCAAGCCGCTCGCGGGCGTGCCGATCGGCATGAAGGACCTGTTCGCCACCAAGGGCGTGCAGACCACCGCCGCCAGCCACATGCTGGAAGGCTTCAAGCCGGTCTATGAATCGACCGTTTCGCAGAAGCTGTGGGATGCGGGCGCCGGCATGCTCGGCAAGCTCAACCTCGACCAGTTCGCGATGGGCTCGTCGAACGAGACTTCCTACTTCGGCAATGTGATCTCGCCCTGGCGGCGTGGCGGCGGCGACAATGCCCCGCTGGCGCCGGGCGGCTCGTCGGGCGGCAGCTCGGCGGCGATCTCGGCGCGGCTGGTGCCGGGTGCCACCGGCACCGATACCGGCGGCTCGATCCGCCAGCCCGCGGCATTCACCGGCATCAGCGGCATCAAGCCGACCTATGGCCGCTGCTCGCGCTGGGGCGTGGTCGCCTTCGCCTCGTCGCTGGACCAGGCCGGGCCGATGGCGCGCGACGTGAAGGATTGCGCGATCCTGCTCGAGAACATGGCGGGCTTCGATGCGAAGGACTCGACTTCGCTGAACCTGCCGGTGCCGAAGTGGGAAGAGCTGCTTTCGGGCGACCTCAAGGGCAAGAAGATCGGTATCCCCAAGGAATATCGCCTCGACGGCACCCCCGAGGAAATCCTGAAGCTGTGGGACCAGGGCATCGCCTGGGTGAAGGACGCCGGCGCCGAAGTGGTGGAAGTCAGCCTTCCGCACACGAAGTACGCGCTGCCGACCTATTACATCATCGCCCCGGCCGAGGCTTCTTCGAACCTCGCCCGCTATGACGGCGTGCGTTACGGCCTGCGCGAGCTGGCCGATGGCCAGAACCTGCAGGAAATGTACGCGGCAACGCGCGCGGCGGGCTTCGGCCCGGAAGTGCAGCGCCGTATCCTGATCGGCACCTATGTGCTGTCGGCGGGCTTCTACGATGCCTATTTCACCCAGGCATCGAAGGTCCGCACGCTGATCGCGCAGGATTTCGAGAACGCCTTCACGGTGTGCGACCTGCTGCTGACCCCGACGGCGCCGAGCGCGGCGTTCGCGCTGGGCGAGAAGTCGGCCGATCCGCTGGCGATGTACCTCAACGACGTGTTCACCGTGCCTGCCAGCCTGGCCGGCCTGCCGGCGATGAGCGTGCCCGCCGGGCTCGACAGCGCCGGGCTGCCGCTCGGCCTGCAGATCATCGGCAAGCCGCTCGACGAGCAGGGCGTGCTGGGCGCGGGTCTTGCGATCGAGCAGCGTGCCGGGTTCACGGCGCGGCCGGAGCAATGGTGGTAGGACTGATCGACGGAGTCTGTGCGATCTTCGATCTCTTGGGGATCGTCGAGTTCCTGGACTGGCTCCGCTTTCGACTATTCGGGCGCTCCGATGAGCGTTCCGCACGACGCCGCAAACGGCCCGCTGCCTCGCAACCCGAGCAGCGGGTCCGAAACAGATTATTCAGACGTTCCGAGAGTGGACCAAAATGACTGAATCCACCTACCGCATCCAGGGCGAAACCGGCGAATGGGAGGTCGTGATCGGCCTCGAAGTGCACGCCCAGGTCACGTCCAACGCCAAGCTCTTCTCGGGCGCGGCGACTGCGTTCGGCGCCGAGCCGAACAGCCAGGTGAGCCTGATCGACGCGGCGATGCCGGGCATGCTGCCCACGCCGAACCAGGAGTGCATCCGCCAGGCGGTGCGCACCGGCATGGCGATCGGCGCGGTGATCAACAAATGGTCGCGCTTCGACCGCAAGAACTACTTCTACGCCGATCTGCCGCAGGGCTATCAGATCAGCCAGCTCTTCCACCCGCTGGTGGGCGAGGGGCAGATCGAGATCAGCCTGGACGACAAGGATCCCGAGGCCAACGTCAAGACGATCGGCATCGAGCGCATCCATGTAGAGCAGGACGCCGGCAAGCTGATGCACGACCAGCATCCGACGCGCTCCTACGTCGATCTCAACCGCGCGGGCGTGGCGCTGATGGAGATCGTGTCGAAGCCCGACATGCGCTCGCCGCAGGAAGCGGGGGCGTACCTCAGCAAGCTGCGCGCGATCCTGCGCTATGTCGGGTCGTGCGACGGCAACATGGACCAGGGCTCGATGCGCGCCGACGTGAACGTCTCGGTCCGCAAGCCGGGCGCCGAGTTCGGCACCCGCACCGAGACCAAGAACGTCAACTCGGTCCGCTTCGTCATGCAGACGGTGGAGATCGAAGCGCGGCGCCAGGTCGAAGTGCTCGAGGCCGGCGGCAGGATCGTCCAGGAAACCCGCCTGTTCGATCCGGACAAGGGCGAGACCCGGTCGATGCGCTCGAAGGAAGACGCGCACGACTATCGCTACTTCCCCGATCCCGACCTGCTGCCGCTCGAGCTCGACGAGGCCTTCCTCGAGGAATGCCGCGCCAGCCTGCCCGAGCTGCCCGACGCCAAGCGCCGCCGCTACGAGCAGGAGCTGGGGCTTTCGGCCTATAACGCCGCGACGCTGACCGCCGATGCGGACACCGCCCGCTGGTTCGAGGCACTGCTCGCCGAGGGCGCGCGCATCCAGAAGAAGGGCGAGAACGAAGTCGCCCGTGCTTCGGCGAACTGGCTGCTGTCGGACCTGTACGGTGCGCTCAACCGCCTGGGCAAGGATCTCGACACGAGCCCGGTGAGCCCGGAGCAGGGCGCGGAACTGCTGGCGCTGGCCGCGGACGGCACGCTGTCGGGGCCGCTCGCCAAGCAGGTGTTCGAGATCATGCTCGAGACCGGCGACGCCGCGGGCAAGATCGTCGAGGAGCGCGGGCTCAAGCAGACCAGCGATACCGGCGCGATCGAGGCGGTGATCGCCGAGATCCTTGCCAAGAACCCGGGCCAGCTCGAGCAGTATCGCGGCGGCAAGGAAGCGCTGTTCGGCTTCTTCGTCGGCCAGACGATGAAGGCGATGGCCGGCAAGGCCAATCCGGCGGTGGTCAACGAGCTGCTGAAGAAGGCGCTCGCCGGCTGAGATCGGGCAGGAGGAAGCAAATGATCGTGATGGTTTCGGCGTTGCTTCTCCTTTCTTCCGCGCAGGCGGCGGATTGCAGCTACGACCGTGCCGCGCTGGTCGCGCTCGACCAGGATCGGTTCGACCAGGACCTGAACGGCGGCTGGCGGGTGCTGGCGAGCCGGGGCTGCGACCATGCGGCGGCCGAAGCGATCCGCGAATGGCGCGAGGCGCACAAGGCGGAGGTCTCGACGCTCTTCTGGCATGAGGGGCAGATGCGCGCCAACGCCGGCGAGACCGATGCCGCGATCGCGCTGTTCCGGCGCGCCTATCACCGTGCGGGCGAGGACCGGGGTGGCGCCTGGGCGCTCTATGTCGATGGCAGCATCGCCTTCCTGCGCGGCGACAAGGCCGGGCTGGAGGCGGCGCGGGCGAAGCTCGCCGCTACTCCGAAGCCTGCCGATTTCGACGAAGTGGCGCGCGACGGCAAGGGCAAGCCGATCCTGATGCCGGACGGCAGCGAATGGCGCATCCAATGGCCGCTCAACCTGAACGTGCTCGATGCCTTGCGCCGTTGCTGGGGGCAGACCTACAAACAGGCCTATGCCTGCCCGCGGGCCGCCGCGACCAAACAGGAGGGATGATGATCCGGAAGCTGCTCGCCTGCCTGTTGATCCTGTCGGCGCTTCCCGCGATGGCGCAGACCGCGCCGGCGCCCGCACCGGCCCCTTCGGCTACCCCGGCCAAGTCGCTGCCGCGCGTGGCGCTGACCACCAGCGCCGGCACGATCACCGTGGAGGTGGACAATGTCCGTGCGCCGATCAGCGGCGGCAATTTCCTGCGCTATGTCGATCAGAAGCGGCTCGATGGCGCGCCTTTCTACCGGGTGGTGAAGGTGCAGGACCATTTCGGCTTCGTGCAGTTCGGGGTGAACGGCGCGCCGGCCAAGGTGCTGCCGCCGATCAAGCATGAGCCGACCACGGTGACCGGCATCAAGCATACCGACTTCACCCTCTCGACGCCGCGCCGCGCGCCCGGCACCGCGCGGGGCGACTTCACCATCCTGCTCGGCGACCAGCCCTCGTTCGATGCCGATCCGAGCAAGCCGGGCGACAATCTGGGCTTCGCGGCGTTCGCGCATGTCGTCGACGGCAAGGACGTGGTGCTCAAGATCTTCGACGCCCCCAATTCGCCGACCGCGACCTTGGGCGGCGGCTATTTCAAGGGCGAGATCCCGGCGGCACCGGTGAAGATCCTCACTGCGCGGCGGGTGCCCTGATTGGGTGAATAGGGCCGGGCAGGCAGTAGTATCCATATCGGATACATTAACTCTGCAGTCGCTTGCCGCTAAACCATGATTGGTTAATCCCTCTCTAGGGGAATTCGAATCGGGGTATTCGACAAAAGAGGGGATAGCCAATGCTTCGGCTTTTGGTGTCGGCAATTGCCGGCATGTTCCTGCTGTGTGCACCGGCTGAAGCGCAGGAGAAGGGGGCCGCTCGCGCGGGATTTTCCGCAGAGACGCTTCGTGGCCAGAAGATCGTGCTGTTGCGGCCCGATGTATGGGTGGGTTCGCAGTCCACTGCCGGCATGGGCGAGCCGAACGGGACTGGACGGAACAAGCGCGCGGGTTGCTCGACGTAGAGCTAAAGCAGCATCTGGGATCCCTGAACAACGAGATACTCGCCGAACCCGAGCTTGCCGGCGAGGATGCGGTGCTGCTGAGCGAGTACAAGGCGCTGTTCGGATCGGTGGCGAGCGCAGTGGTCAATTACCAGTTCTTCAAGGGCAATCGGCTGCCTACGCGCAAGAACAAGGCGTTCGAGTGGACGCTTGGCAGTGGCACCAAGCGCATCTCCGAACTCGCGGGCGCGCGCTACGGCCTCTTTGTCGTGACGCATGACGAATATGGTTCGTTCGGCCGCAAGGCTTTCCAGTTTCTGGCTGCCGGGCTGATCGGGGTGGGCGTGAAGTCCGGCGTGCATCGCGGCTATGCCGGGCTGGTAGATCTCGAAACCGGCGAGTTGATGTGGCTCAACGCTGATGAGGCGATGGGCGGCGACGTGCGCGAGCCCGAAGGCATGAAGAAGCGCGTCGGGCAATTGCTGGAAGACCTGCCGGTCTACGGCGCGAGGGCGAAGTGATACGGTTTTGCCGGGTCGCGCTGGGCGTGGCGCTGGCGGGTTGCCTGACTGCCCAACCGGTGCTGGCCCAGAAGAGCTTTTCGCGGCCGCCCTGGGCGGGCGCCTATGAGCCCAGGGGGATCGACGAACGCGGCATCTGGATGCAGTTCGACGAAGCCGAACGCGGGCTGGCGCTATCGCCCGCGATCGTGCGTGACACGGAGCTTGGTGCATTTGTCCGCGGTGTGCTGTGCCGGGCCGTGGGCGATGACCGCTGCGCGGGCGTGCGGCTGTATCTTGTGAGGGATGCTTCCTTCAATGCGAGCATGGCGCCCAATGGGGTGATGATCGTGCACACCGGGCTGCTCGCGCGGTTGCATTCCGAAGCCGAACTGGCCTGCATCCTCGGGCATGAATTCGGCCATTTCGAGCTTCGGCACAGCCTGCAGGGCTTTCGCGCGCGACGTGGGGCTGGAGACGCGATGGCGTGGATCTCGCTGCTCGGCGCGGTGAGCAACACGCCGATGGGATCGACCAATACCTCGATCATTGCCGGCTATTATCGCTTCCACCGTGAGGAGGAAGTGGAGGCGGATCTGCTCGGCGTGGAGTTCATTCGTGGTTCGCGTTACCGGTTGCGCGCCTCGATCGTGTGGCAGCGACTGCTGGCGGAAGAGAATGCGCTCCGGGCGGAGCGTGGTCTTCGACGTGTACGTCGCTATGCACCGAGCCTGCTCGACACCCATCCAACCGAACTGCAGCGCATGGGCTATTTTGCCAATTTGGAAACCGAGAACGGCGCGGGTGAAGACGGCGTCGAAGGCTATCGCGTGGCCACATCGCGTGTGCTGCCTCTGCTGTTCGAGAGCTTGATCAAGGGCAATGACTTCGCGGGTGCGGACTATGTGCTGCGTTCACGCGGCGATGCGATCGGCTGGGATGGGCCTCTGCTCTACCTGCGCGGCGAGCTGTACCGCCAGCGGGCCAATCCCCGCGACCTGGTGACTGCGCGGGACCTGTTCCAGCAATCCATCGGCCAGGGCGATGCTCCGCCGGAGAGCTGGCGTGGATTGGGACTCATCTCCATCCGGCTGGGGGATGGGGCGTCGGGCAAGGCGGCCCTTCAGGAATATCTGCGCCGTGCGCCGGAAGCGCCAGATGCGGCAACCGTCAAGATGGTGATGGAGAATTGATGTGGCGATTGGAACCGGATTTGCGCGGAACCTTCTTTGCGCGATCGTCCTCATGGGTATTTCGGTGCCGGCACTAGCCGGTTGGAAGATCGTCGAGGCGCGCAAGCCTCTGACCGTCGAAACCGTGACCCTGACTCCCGCTACCAATTGGAACCGTGCGAGCGCGCGCCCCGGCAAGCATGGTGTCGCATTGACTCATGACGGGTTCAATCTCGACGCGTTGGAGATTTTCTCGGGCGTTTCGGCGGGTGAGCCCCTGTATCGAGAGCGCAGTGCCAAGCGGAACCCGATGCCGAAATTTGACAGCGCAATGCTGCCAACCGACCTTGCCGACTTCTTCGAGCGCAGCTTCCGCGTGAAGGGCGAGCTGACCGACTTCACGGTAGAGAAGGTCGCGCCGGCGGATTTCGGCGGGCACCGCGGCGTGGCCCTGCGCTATCGTTACAGCATGCCGCAGGATAGCTTGGTCCGGCAGGGCGTGGTGCGGCTCGCCGTGGTCAAGGGCAAGCTGTATGCCGCGAATTTCTACGCGCCTCGGCTTCACTATTTTCCCGCCCATTTGCCCGAAGTGGAGGCCATGCTGGATGGAGCGCGATTCTAGGCTTCTCTCCCGCTAATTCGCCGGCTTGTCGAGATACAGGTATAGCGCGTCGAACTCGGCGAGCCCTTCGAGCGCGGCGCGGTCGTGCACTGTCACCTTGCCGCCGCGGAAGTCCGCCAGGCCGGCTTCGCGCAGCTCGCGCAGCACGCGGTTCACGTGCACGCCGGTCAGGCCCAGGCATTCGGCGAACTGGTTCTGCGTGATCGGCAGGCGGAAGCTGTTGCCTTCCGCCGCGCCGACCACCAGCAGCCGCGACTGGAGCTCGCACAGCAGGTGCGCCGCGCGCTCGATCGCGTTGCGCCGGCCGAGCGACACTTCCCATTCGCGGTGGATGCTCGCGTCGAGGTTCGTCGAGAACCAGAAGGCGCGGGTGAGGCTGGGGAAGCGGTTGGTCAGCTCCAGTACGCGGACGTGCGGGGCGCGGGCTAGGCGGCACGGCGTCAGCGTTATCACATTGTGATCGAGATAGCCGAGCGTATAGCCGTGCAGGTCGGCGAAATCGCCGGGCACGTGGATGTGGGTGATCTGGCGCTGGCCGTCGCTCAGATCCTTGTACCGCGCGAGCAGACCGTCGAGCAGCAGGATCGAGCTGTTGAGCCGCTCGCCCCGACGCACCACCACGGTTTCCGCGGGGAAGTCGATCGGGCCGATCAGCGCAGCGCGCAGCGCCTCTTCCTCCGGCTCGCCGATTTCGCAGCGCAGCCGGAGCTTTTTCATGTGCTTGTCTATCATGGGCGCCCGGGCGTTACTGCGCGTCCGCGTCCTGGTTCTTCACGTCGCCGGCGGTACCGCCGACTCCGTCCGAGGCGCCTGGGTCCTCGAGCGGCGAATGGCGGTTTCCGCCTTCGCCGCGCTTCACCGCATCGGCGCGCGCTTCGACGATCTGCTGAAGATCGGAGCGGGGGTCTTCGCGATCCATATCGTTCATCCTCTCTCTCCTTGTTATGCGATGGGCTGACCCGGCGCCGGGACCGTCGGCGTCGACGGCTGCGGCGAGGGTATGTCGATGTCGGGTGCCGGCGGGTCGAGCTCCGGCGGCGGGCTGGTCGGCTGGCCCGGCTGCGGCGCGGGTGGCTGCTCGGCGGGCGGCACGGTCGGCTGGACAGGGGGCTCAACGGGCACGTTCGGTCTCCTTGTTTCGCCTGACCAACGCTTCGTGTCGCGATGAAGTTTCTTGCGCCCTTGCGATGAAGCCCCCGACTGCTATAGAGCCCGCCGACCGGCGGTGCCCTGTGCGGGCGTGGCGGAACTGGTAGACGCGCCAGATTTAGGTTCTGGTATCGAAAGGTGTGGGGGTTCGAGTCCCTTCGCCCGCACCAGCATCGCCGCTCGTTTCCCGCGTCACCGGACGCCGCGATTCCTATTCTTGAAGTTTGAAAGCCTGAGAAAAATGCAGACTGTCGAGACGTTGAACGAGGGCCTGAAGCGCGCCTACACGCTAAAGATCACTGCCAAGGACATCGACAAGAAGGTCGATGCCGAGGTCAAGCGGGTTGCTCCGCAGGTGCGCATGCCGGGCTTCCGCCCGGGCAAGGTGCCGACCAACCTGATCCGCAAGATGCACGGCGAGGCGATCGCGCAGGACGCGCTCAACAGCTCGATCCAGGAAGGCGTGCAGAAGCTGATCGCCGACCACAAGCTGCGCCCGGCCGTGTCGCCGTCGGTGAGCCTGGAAGGCGAATATGCGCCGGGTGGCGATGCCGAGATCAAGGTCGAGCTGGAAGTCCTGCCGGACGTCCCGACCCCGTCGATCGAAGGCCTGAAGCTCGAGCGCCTGACCGTTCCGGTCAGCGACGACGAAGTGAACGAGCAGCTCAAGCAGCTCGCCGGCCAGCAGAAAGCCTGGACCGACGCCCCGGCCAAGCACAAGGCCGCCACCGGCGACCAGGTGACCATGGACTTCGTCGGCACCGTCGACGGCGTCGCCTTTGACGGCGGCACCGGCGAGGGCATGTCGGTCGAGATCGGCACCGGCCGCCTGATCCCGGGCTTCGAGGACCAGCTCGTCGGCGTGAAGACCGGCGACGAGAAGACGATCGACGTCACGTTCCCGGCCGATTACGGCGTGGCCGACCTGGCCGACAAGCCGGCGCAGTTCGCGCTCAAGATCACCGCAGTGAAGACCGCCGGCGAGACCGAGATCAACGACGACTTCGCCAAGACGCTGGGCCTGCAGAGCCTCGAGCAGCTCACCGGCCTGCTCAAGGGCCAGCTCGAGCAGCAGCTCAACGGCCTGACCCGCACCTACATGAAGCGCAAGCTGCTCGACCAGCTGGCCGCCGGCCATGACTTCGAGGTTCCGCCCTCGATGGTCGAGGCCGAGTTCGACCAGATCTGGCACCAGCTCCAGCATGAAGCCGAGCATGAGGCCGATCCGGCCGCTGCCAAGGCCGAGCTGGAAGCCGAGCGCGAAGACTATGTGAAGATCGCCGAGCGCCGCGTGCGCCTGGGTCTTCTCCTGTCGGAGATCGGCACCGCCAACGGCGTCGAGGTCACCCCGAACGAGATGAACCAGCTGATCGCCCAGGCTGCTGCCCAGTACAGCCCGAACGATCGCGAGCGCTTCTACCAGTATGTCCGCAACGAGCCGATGGCCGCCGCCCAGCTGCGCGCCCCGCTGTTCGAGGACAAGGTGGTCGACTTCCTGTTCGACAAGGCCGAGATCGCGGATCGCGAAGTGACCCGCGACGAGCTGGAAGCCGCGATCGAGAGCGAGGACGGTTTCGAGACCGGCACGCACACCCACGATCACGACAACCACAAGCCGCGCAAGTCGAAGAAGGCTGACGAAGGCGAGAAGGCCGAGAAGAAGCCGGCCGCCAAGGCGAAGAAGGCCGACAAGGCTGACGAGCCGGCCGCGGAAGCCGAGGCCGAGCCGGCCAAGAAGCCCGCCGCCAAGAAGGCCGCCGCCAAGAAGGCGGACGACGCCGAGGGCGAGGCTGAAGCCAAGCCCGCCAAGAAGGCTCCGGCGAAGAAGAAGGCCGACTAAGGCTTTCTCCTTCGGGACAAGTTCAGGCCCTCGCTCCAGGCGGAGCGGGGGCCTTTGCTTTTGGGGTCAGACGAAGACTTCGGCGAGGACGGCGCGGCGCTGCTGCTCCTGGGCGGTGGTGACGCTCCACAACAATCGGATGGCCGAGGCGGCGAGCGCGATTGCCATCGCGTTCGACAGCCATGTCGCAACCGTCGATTCGGTGTCGCGCGCGAAGGCGAGGAGGATGACGCCGAAGATGCCGCAGGCCAGCCAGATCGCCCACCAGAGCGCGACGAATGGCGATGTGTCGGCATAATCGCTGTTGCCATGGCTGGCATTCCACAGCTCGCGCATGCCCTGATAGGGTTTGTAGAAGCAGGCGAACGGAACGAAGAACCACCAGATCCGCGATGCCGGGGTGAATTCCAGATCCTCATGGCCAAGCGCGCGCAGATTGCCTCCGGCACGGATGACCCACCAGCAAAAGGCGATGGTCGACAGCAGGGACAGGCTTATCATCGTCAGATCGACAACGGGATAGCCGGGCGAGAGCGACAGGGCGTGCCGGGCGTAGAATTCCGGTGACAGCTGATAGGCCAGCAGCAGCATGGGCTGGCTCAGGGCATCGAGTGTCATCAATGGAATGGCGGCCAGCATCAGCGGCCTGAGATTGCGTGTGGCCATCGTCCCCCCTTTGCGGAGAGACTTACCCGGGCGCCGGCGCAGGCCAAGTGAAATTGCTGTCGAAACGCAGCCGTTTCGGCCCTATGGCAGGCGCATGACCACGCCCAAAGTCGCCGTTCTCCTGCCCTGCTACAATGAAGAAGCCGCGATCGCCCAGACGATCGAGGGGTTCCGCAAGGCGCTGCCGGACGCGACCATCTATGTCTATGACAACAACAGCCGCGACCGGACGATCGAAGTCGCCCGGGCGGCGGGCGCGGTGGTGCGCAGCGAGCGGATGCAGGGCAAGGGCAATGTCGTCCGCCGGATGTTCGCCGATGTCGATGCCGATATCTACGTGATGGCCGATGGCGACGCGACCTATGACCCGGCTTCGGCGCCGGCGATGGTTGCGCGGGTGGCGGAGGAGGGGCTCGACATGATCGTCGGCACCCGCGTCCACGAGGCGGCCGAGGCCTATCGGCGCGGCCATGTGCTCGGCAACCGGATGATGACCGGCATCCTCGCCAGCCTGTTCGGGCGCAGCTTCACCGACATCTTCTCGGGCTACCGCGTCTTCTCGCGCCGCTTCGTGAAGAGCTTCCCGGTGCTGTCGGCCGGCTTCGAGATCGAGACCGAGATCAGCGTGCATGCGCTCGAGCTGAAGATGCCGGTGGGCGAAGTGGAGACGCGCTATTTCGCCCGGCTCGAAGGCTCCGAATCGAAGCTCAACACCTATCGCGACGGCTGGCGCATCCTGAAGACGATCGCGGTGCTCTACCGGATCGAGCGGCCGATGCTGTTCTTCGGCTGGATCGCCGCGCTGTTCGCGCTGCTGGCGATCGGGATGAGCATCCCGCTGGCCTTTACCTGGTTCGAGACCGGGCTGGTGCCGCGCTTCCCGACCGCGATCCTCGCGACGGGGCTGATGATCCTGGCGTTCCTCAACCTGTTCACCGGGCTGATCCTGGACACGGTGGTGCGCGGGCGGCGCGAAGTGCGGCGGCTGGCGTATCTGGCGCAGCCCGGGCCGCTGAAATAATCAGCCGTCATCGCGGCGAAAGCCGGGATCTCAGGCGAGGGCGGGTAAGGAG
>JAEXLC010000147.1 GCA_023445495.1 Pseudomonadota bacterium
ACCCGCAGGGTCTCGGCGGCGTTGCGGTACCCCTGGCGGATATCGAGCGAGAGGCTGGGGTCCTGCGCCTTGTCGCGATATTTCTGCGCTTCCGCGCGAAGCTGGGCGGCGACCTTCATTCGCTCGACCACCTCGGCGTTCACGTCGGGCCCGGTTCGCCAGAAGGTCTTGACCGGCGCCTTGGGCTGCGGCTTCGCCGCTTCCAGCGAGGCCTTGACCATGCTGCGCGCCTTGGCCCCGCTCAGATAGACTTCCTCCATGCCCGGCACCGGAGGCTTTGCCGGCCCGGGCTTGCGCTCCTGCGGCGCATGCTTCTGGTCGGCGGCGGGCGGCGTGACGAGCGGCGCATGTTCCTGCCGGGCGACAGCCGGTGCGACGAGCGGGGTCCGCTTCGGCCCGACGGCACGTGGCGCACGGAGCGGCTGGCGGTCCCGCGCCACGGGTGCGACGGCCCGGAACTTCAGTGCGCCCGGCACCTGCCGTGGCTGCGTCTCCAGCCTGGCCAATGCCTCCCGCAGATCGCCGCGCACGCGGGGCAGCTGGACATAGGGCTTCTCGACCAGCTGCATCGCCGCCAGCGGCGCGATGCCCAGCGGGATGCTGCCGATCAGCGCGGCGCAGAGCAGCCGGCTCGCCGGCTTGCGCGGCGCCGCGTCGAGCACAAGCCGGATCCGCCGGCCAAGCGCGCTGCGCGTCACCGCCATGCCGCACGCCGAATGGGCGCCGCAACCGCCGGCCACCGCGAGCAGCGCCTGCGCATAATCGGCCCGCGCCACTCGAGTCACCGCGTCCTCGTCCGCCGCAAGCTCGGTCTGGCGGGCCAGCTCGGCCACGAGCAGCCAGGCAAGCGGATTGAACCAGAACAGCGCGAGCGCGACGCGTGCCGCGAGCATCACCGGCCAGTCGAAACGCCGGACATGCGCCATCTCATGGGCGATCACCGCGGCGGCGCGGTCCGGTGCGCGAGCGGTATCGGGCCCGATCAGGATGGTCGCCGGCGCCACGCCCAGGCTCAGCGGCGAGGCGACGCGCGGCGAAACCAGCAGTCGCACGGGCCGCCTCAAGGGTTCGGCGGCCCGCGCGATCGCCTCCATCCACACGGGATCGGAGACGGGCACCGCATGGCGGGTCCAACGGTGCAGCATGAACAGGCCCAGCCCGAGGCGGCACAGGATGAGCGCACCGCCCATCGCATAGGCCAGGGCGAACCAGTCGATTTCGAATACGGGGGTGGGTGCCGCCGCCGCGACGGTGACGGCGGGCGTCACCATCTCCGGCAGCGCCGGCAGCGGTGCGCTCGCCGGCAGCACCGCGATCTCGAGCGCGGGCACGGTGAGCACCAGCAGCGGCAGCAGCAGCAGCGCCGCGACGCCGGCGCGCAGCACCGCGACCCGCTGCGCCGCGGGGCGACCGCGCAGCGCATGGCTTGCGGCCAGGGCAAGGGCACAGGCCAGCGCGGACTTCCAGCCAAGCTCGATCAGCAGGTCGAAGCTCATTTCGCTTCTCCCCGCGCTTCGTCGATCGCGCGCTGAAGCTCGTCGATCTCGTCCGGGGTAAGCCGCTTCTCCATCCCGAGCAGCGCGGTGGCGGCGCGCGCCGCCGAACCCTGGAAGAAGGTCTGCACCAGCCGCTGCAGCGCGGTCTCCGCGACGGCGTCGGCCTGCGGCACCGGGGCATAGACATAGGCCTGGTTGACCGTGCGATGGCCGATCAACCCCTTGGCCACCAGCCGCCCGAGCAGCGTGCGCACCGCGGAGTCGCTGGGCGGATCGGCCATCGCCCCGCGTATCGCGGCGGCGGTGCCTTCGCCCAGGCTGCACAATGCCTCGAATACCTCGCGCTCGCGGCGCGGCAGCGATTCGATCACGACTCGACCTCCCTCAACCTGTTACACTTGTAGCATGCTACAAATGTAACAGGCAAGAGGTGTTTTATCGTGCTATATCAGCGCGCAATCCCGCCCGCCGCCAGCACCGCCAGCGTCACCAGCTCGCTGGCCGTCGCGGTCATCGGGGCGATCTGCACCGGCTTCTCCATGCCGATCAGCATCGGGCCGATCGTCGAATCGCCGCCCAGCTCGCGCAGCAGCTTGGCCGAGATATTGGCCGACTGCAGGCCGGGCATGATCAGCACGTTCGCCGGGCCCGAGATCCGCGCGAACGGATAATTGGCGAGCTGGCGCTCGTTGAGCGCGACGTCCGGCGACATCTCGCCTTCATATTCGAACTCGACCGAACGCCCGTCGAGGATCTTGATCGCGCCGCGGACATTGTCGAGCCACTGGCCCTCGGGATTGCCGAAGTTCGAATAGCTGAGGAAGGCGACGCGCGGCTCATGGCCCATGCGGCGAGCGACCGTCGCGGCGCCCTCGGCGATGTCGGCCAGCTCCTCGGCGTTCGGGCGCTCGTTGACCGTGGTGTCGGCGATGAACACGGTGTGCGACTGGCCGACCAGCACGTGCATGCCGAACGGCGTCTGGCCCGGACGATGGTCGATCACGCGCTTCACCTGGCGCATCGACTCCGCCCAGGTGCGGGTCACGCCGGTGATCATCGCATCGGCATGACCGAGCTGGAGCAGCAGGCCGCCGAAGATGTTGCGGTCGCGATTGACCATGCGCTCGCAGTCGCGGCGCAGGTAACCGCGGCGCTGCAGGCGGCAATAGAGGAACTCGACCATCTCCTCGACCAGCGGCGAGTTGACGCTGTTGTGCAGCTCGAAATCTTCCGGATTGGCGCCGAGCGCCTTGAGCCGGTCGTGCACGCTCTCGCGGCCCACCAGCACCGGCGTGCCATAGCCGCCGTCCTTGAAGGCGATTGCGGCGCGCAGCACGACTTCCTCTTCGGCTTCCGCGAAGATCACCCGCTTCGGATTGGCCTTGGCCCCTTCATAGGCGAGGCTGAGCACCGACGTCGTCGGGTTCAGGCGCGCGCGCAGCGTCTGGCGATAGGCCGCCATGTCGGTGATCGGCTTGGTCGCCACGCCCGAGTCCATCGCCGCCTGGGCGACGGCGGCGGGCACCAGCTCCATCAGGCGCGGATCGAACGGCGCCGGGATGATATAGTCGGGGCCGAAGCTGTGCTGCACGCCATAGGCGAGCGCGACTTCCTCGGGCACCTGCTGGCGGGCGAGCTCGGCGATGGCCTGCGCGGCGGCAACCTTCATCGCATCGTTGATCGTCGTCGCGCGCACGTCGAGCGCGCCGCGGAAGATGAACGGGAAGCCGAGCACATTGTTGACCTGGTTCGGATAGTCCGAACGTCCGGTGGCGATGATCACGTCCGGGCGCGCGCGCTTGGCGTCCGGCGGCGTGATCTCGGGGTCGGGATTGGCCATCGCGAAGATGATCGGCTTGAGCGCCATGTGATTGAGCAGCTCGGCGGGCAGCGCGCCGGCGGCCGACAGGCCCATGAACACGTCGGCGCCTTCCAGCGCATCGGCCAGGGTGCGGCGCTCGGTGGCGACGGCATGCGCCGACTGCCACTGGTTGATGCCCTCGCGGCCCTGATAGATCACGCCGGTGCGATCGAGCATCAGCAGATTGTCGTGCGGCAGGCCCATCGCCTTGATAAGCTCGGCGCAGGCGATTGCGGCGGCGCCGGCGCCGTTCATCACCACGCGGGTCGTCTTGATGTCGCGCCCGGTCAGGTGGAGCGCGTTGATCAGGCCGGCCGCCGCGATGATCGCGGTGCCGTGCTGGTCGTCATGGAACACCGGGATGTTCATCCGCTCGCGCAGGGTCTGCTCGATCACGAAGCATTCGGGGGACTTGATGTCCTCCAGGTTGATGCCGCCGAAGCTCGGCTCCATCAGCTCGACCGCGTCGATGAAGCGATCGACGTCCTCGGTCTTCAGCTCGATGTCGATCGAGTCGACATCGGCAAAGCGCTTGAAGAGGACGGCCTTGCCTTCCATCACCGGCTTGGAAGCCAGCGCGCCGAGATTGCCCAAGCCCAGGATAGCGGTACCATTGGAGATTACGGCAACCAGATTGCCCTTGGCGGTATAGTCATAGGCGGTCGCCGGATCCTCGGCGATCGCGCGCACCGGCACGGCCACGCCGGGCGAATAGGCCAGCGCGAGGTCGCGCTGCGTCGCCATCGGCGTCGATGCGATGATCTCGATTTTGCCCGGACGTCCTTCCGAATGGTAGAGCAGCGCCTCGCGCTCGGAAAACTGGACGTTCGATTCCTCAGACATTCTTCTCTCCCGGATTACCCCATCCTTTACGGGGGCGTTTCCGAGGTCGCAATGCGCAGAATCCTCCAAATGACGTTAGGTTTGCCGCGATCCTGGTCTGATAATTTCGCGCAACCGTGCGAAAAACCGCACATCGTGCTTTTCCCCAGAAAAGCGACGCGCGGGTGTTGATCGGCGGGGACGTTCGGCTAGTCCGGAACGGACATGTCCTCCACCGCTCCCACTCCGATGATGGCGCAATATCTGGCGCTCAAGGCCGAGGCCGAGGATTGCCTGCTGTTCTACCGGATGGGCGATTTCTTCGAGCTGTTCTTCGAGGACGCCAAGATCGCCAGCGCGGTGCTCGACATCGCGCTGACCGCGCGCGGCGAGCATGATGGCGAGCGCATCCCGATGTGCGGCGTGCCGGTGCACGCGATGGAGGGCTATCTCGCCCGGCTGATCAAGGCCGGCCACCGCGTCGCCATCGCCAACCAGACCGAGACGCCCGAGGAAGCGCGCAAGCGGATGGGCTCCAAGGCGCTGGTCAACCGCGCGATCATCCGCGTCGTCACCGCCGGCACGCTGACCGAGGAATCGCTGCTCGACAGCCGCACCGCAAACTGGTGCGCGGCGATCGGCGAAGCGGGCGGCAGCGTCGCCATCGCCTGCGCCGACATCTCGACCGGCCGCTTCGAGATCATCGAGACGACAGCCGACCGTGCCGGCGCCGAGATCGCCCGCCTCAATCCCGCCGAGACGGTGGTCGGCGATGGCTCGGCCTTCGACGAACTGGCGACGATCACCCGCCCGCGCATCGACTTCGACAGCGCCGGCGGCGAGGACCGCCTCAAGCGGCTGTTCGGCGTGGCGACGCTCGACGGCTTCGGCCAGTTCTCCCGCGCCGCGCTCGCCGCCGCCGGGGGCCTTGCCGCCTATCTCGAGCACACCGCCAAGGGGTCGCTGCCCTTCCTGCGCCCGCCCCGCGTCACCCGCACCGAGGCGGCGATGGCGATCGACGCGGCGACGCGCGAGAGCCTGGAGCTCACCGTCAGCTCGGCCGGCACCCGCAAGGGCAGCCTGCTCGACAGCGTCGACCGCACCGTCACCGGCGCCGGCGCGCGCCTGCTCGGCAGCGACATCGCCGCCCCGCTGATGGACCGCCCGAGCGTCGAGGCGCGGCTCGATCTCGTCACCCATTTCCATGACGATGCCGGCCTGCGCGACATGGTGCGCGGCGCGCTGCGAGCGATGCCGGACATCGGCCGCGCGCTCGGCCGCCTTGCCGCCGGACGCGGCTCCCCGCGCGACCTCGGCCAGTTGCGCGACGGTCTCGACGGCGCCTGGCGCCTCGCCGAGCGGCTGGAAGCGACCGGCATCCCGCCGCTGCTCGCCGAGCTGATCCCGCAGATGCGCGGGCACGGTGCGCTGATCGACCTGCTCAGCCGCGCGCTCGTCCCCGAGCCGCCGGTCGATGCAGACAAGGGCGGCTATATCGCCGAGGGCTATGACGCCGCGCTCGACGATCTGCGCGATGCCGGCGCCGGCGGCCGGCGCGCCATCGCCGCGCTGGAGGCCGAGTACCGCACCCGCACCGGCATCGGCTCGCTCAAGATCCGCCACAACGGCGTGCTCGGCTATCATATCGAAGTGCCGGCCAGGAATGCCGACCCGCTGATGGCGCAGGATTCGGGCTTCACCCATCGCCAGACGCTGGCCGGTGTGGTCCGTTTCAACGCCCCCGAGCTGCACGAAGTCGCGCTCAAGGTGACGCAGGCGGGCGCCCATGGCCTCGCCGCCGAAGCCGCGCATCTCGAAGACCTCACCACCCGCGCGCTCTCCGCCCGCGAACCGATCGCGCGCACGGCCGATGCGCTGGCCCGGATCGACGTCTCGGCCGGCCTTGCCGAACGCGCCGCGGAAGGGGGCTGGGCGCGTCCGCATCTCGTCGAGCATGCCTGTTTCGAGATCGAGGGCGGCCGCCATCCGGTGGTAGAGGAAGCCGTGGCCAAGTCGGGCGGCCGCTTCGTCGCCAATGACTGCAATCTCTCCGAGAGCAGCCGGCTCTGGCTGGTCACTGGCCCGAACATGGGCGGCAAGTCGACCTTCCTGCGCCAGAACGCGCTGATCGCGGTGCTGGCCCAGGCCGGCAGCTATGTTCCCGCCGCCCGCGCGACGCTCGGCATGGTCGACCGGCTGTTCAGCCGCGTCGGCGCCTCGGACAATCTCGCCCGCGGCCGCTCGACCTTCATGGTCGAGATGGTCGAGACCGCCGCGATCCTGGCGCAGGCGACCCCGCGCAGCTTCGTCATCCTCGACGAAGTCGGCCGCGGCACCTCAACCTATGACGGTCTCGCCATCGCTTGGTCGGTGGTCGAGGCGATCCACGAAGACAATCGCTGCCGCTGCCTGTTCGCGACGCACTATCACGAGCTGACCCGGCTGGCCGAGCGCTGCGACGCGCTCACCCTCCACCATGTCCGCGCGCGCGAGTGGAAGGGCGATCTCGTCCTGCTCCACGAAGTCGCCGAGGGCCCGGCCGATCGCAGCTATGGCCTTGCCGTCGCCCGCCTCGCCGGCCTGCCGCCGATCACGATCAAGCGCGCCAAGGCCGTGCTCGACAAGCTCGAGGCCGGCCGCGCCCAGACCGGCGGGCTCGCCGCGGGGCTCGACGACCTGCCCCTGTTCGCCGCCGCCGCAGTGGAAGAGGAAGAAGCCGTAGACGTGCTGCGGACCGAGCTCGGCACGCTCGACATCGACAGTCTGAGCCCGCGCGAGGCACTCGAGATGCTCTACCGGCTCAAGGGCCTGGCGGCGGAAGGCGCATGAACGCGGCCGACCTCACCGACCAGTTCCTCGCCATCCTGCTGCGCGAAGTCGGCGGCACCCGTCGGCGCTGGCGCAACGTCATCGGCCCGGTGAAGCGCTATAGCGCCGAGACTCATCCGCATTGCAACTGGTCGATCACCCCCGGCGGCGAAGCGGACGAGAATGAAGCGATCGAGCGCGTCGCCGATCGCCTGCGCGACAAATATCCGATCCTCGACTGATCGCTTAATCGACCATCGGCGATGTTATCCGCCCCGTGGCGCGATACGCGATCTGCGCGCCGTCAATTTTCTCCAGGCGCTTGAACACCCGCGCCCTGGCGGCATAGCCCACCGAAGGCAGGTGCGGTGCGGTCCAGCGCGGACGCAGGGATCTCGTGCGACGAGCGCCCCTATTTCGTCATGCTGAACTTGTTTCAGCATCCAAGGAGCCGCGAGGGATATCGCCCGAGGCACGTTGGACCCTGAAACAAGTTCAGAGTGACGGCTGGGACCCTCCACTTGCGCCGGTCCTTTCCCCAACCCCGGCTGCCCATCCGCGCACTCGGCACAACAATTGTGATCGCTCTCAATTCCGCTTCGCGCTAGGTTCCTCCAAAATCGAACAGAGAGGACCGCCTGGAATGAAGAAGCTCGCGCTCGCCTTGCTCGCCTGCATGACAACGTTGCCAGTATCGGCGCAGACTTTCCTGCGCGCCGATGGCCCGCGCATCGTCGACGAGAGCGGCAATCCCGTGCTGCTGCGCGGCATGGGGCTGGGCGGCTGGATGCTGCAGGAGGGCTATATGCTCCAGCTCGGCCAATTGGGCTCGGGCCAGCAATATCGCATCCGCGCCGCCATCGCCGAGCTGATCGGCGAGGAGAAGACGGCGGAATTCTACCGAGCCTGGCTCGACAACCACACGCGCAAGGCGGACATCGACATGATGGCGCGCTGGGGGATGAACTCGGTCCGCCTGCCGCTGCACTACAATTTGCTTACGCTGCCGATCGAGAAGGAGCCAGTCGCCGGCAAGGACACCTGGCTGGAGGACGGCTTCCGCCGCATCGACACGCTCCTCGCCTGGACCAAGGCGAACGGCATGTACCTGATCCTCGATCTGCACGCGGCGCCCGGCGGCCAGGGCAACGACCTGCCGATCGCCGATCGCGATCCAGACAAGCCCTCGCTGTGGCAGAGCGCGGAGAACCGCCGCAAGACGATCGCGCTGTGGCGCGAGCTGGCCCGGCGCTATGCCGACGAGCCCGGCATCGGCGCCTATGACGTGCTCAACGAGCCCAATTGGGACTTCACCGCCCCCGGCGGCGACCATGGCTGCAAGGAAGCGAGCAACGCCCCGCTCAAGCAGCTCTACACCGATATCGCCGCCGCGATCCGCCAGGTCGACAAGCGGCACATGCTCATCATCGAGGGCAATTGCTGGGGCAATAACTACCAGGGCCTGCTGCCCTTTGCCGACAGGAACACCGCGCTCAGCTTCCACAAATATTGGAACACCAACGACGAGGCCTCGATCGCCGGCGTGCTCAAGCTGCGCGAGACCTACGACATGCCGCTCTGGCTCGGGGAATCGGGCGAGAATTCCAATGTCTGGTTCCGCGACGCGATCAGCCTGGTCGAGAAGCATGGCATCGGCTGGGCCTTCTGGCCGCTCAAGAAGATCGGCTTCAACAATCCGTACGAGATCGCCCCCAATCCCGGCTGGGCGAAGCTGGTCGCATACTGGACGAACAAGGGCCCGCGCCCGAGCGCCGACGAGGCCTATGCCACGCTGATGCAGCTCGCCCGGCACGACATCCGGCACGAGAACAATGTCTTCCACCCCGACGTGGTCGACGCGATGCTGCGCCAGCCGCACGACCCGAGCCCGCGCCCGTTCGCGCCGTTGCAGGTCACCGCGGAGGGCGGGACGATCGATGCGGTCGACTATGATATCGGCCCGGCCGGCGTCGCCTATCGCGACAGCGATGACGCGAACTACCATGTCTCCACCGGCAAGGCGCGGACGCTGTGGAACAATGGCCGCACCTGGCGCAACGACGGCGTCGATATCGCCCGCGAGGACGGCGACAGCCTCTACGTCAGCGACTTCAAGCCCGGCGAGTGGATGCGCTATTCGCTTTTCGCCGAAGGGGGCGGGCGTTTCACGCTCGCAGTGGAAGCCAGGGCGGACAAGCCCGGCGTGCTGACGCTGACCATCAACGGCGGCAAGCCCCTGACGCTCGCCATTCCCGCCGGGTCCGGCTGGCAGACGCAGCGCGTGCCCGCACCCGCTGCCCTGCTCGACGGCAACAACATGCTGGTGGTCGCGGCGAAGGACTTTGACGGCGCCCTGCGCAGGATTCGCTTCGAACCGGCGCGATAAGGCTGGCCTGGCCGTTGGCGGCGGGAGTCGCCTGCGGTATCAGGCCCCGTCAGTGTTCAGCGAGGTGCATGTGCGGAAATTCTCTCACGCGATCGTGGCCGCCGCCGCACTGTGCCTCGCGACGCCGGCGCTGGCGCAGGATCATGGCGATGCCGATAGCCAGGCGAATATCGTGGTGCGCGGCAAGACGCTCGATGCCAGGGAGCAGGCCCGCCAGTTGGTGGGCCGCATGTCGGTGCAGGTCGAAGGCCAGCTCGCCCGGTTCGGCGATGAGATCTGCCCCTTCGTCTCGGGCTTCTCGGAAGTCTATGCCGAGAAGGTCGCCGCGCGGATCCGCAAGATCGCCGACGAGGCCGGCGCCACGCCCGGCGGCCCCCGCTGCCGGCCCAATCTGGTCGTGGTGATCGTCGATGACGGCCGCGCGTTCACGCGCGAGCTGTACCGCCTCTATCCCGGCCAGTTCACCAACATGGACCCCGCCAAGCGCAAGCGCCTGCTCAATTCCCAGGCCAGGGCGCGCAGCTGGACGGTCACCGCGCTCTACAACGAGGACGGCCAGGCCGCCGCCCTGTCGAACGCGAGCTCCAACGATACCGGCATGAACGGCTCGCGCCTCACTATCGGCAACGGCAAGTCGGTGCTGCGCGTGTCGCAGGCATCGATCATCAATCCGCCGACCCAGCAGCAGATCGAGCTCGCCTATGTCGTGATCGAGACGCAGGCGACCCTGGGCAGGAAGCTGATGCAGGTGGCGGACTATGCCGCGATGCGCGGCCTGATGCAGAGTCGCCCGGAGAAGCTGGCGGCCGGCGACGATACGATCCTGCGCCTGTTCGAGCCCGATGCGCTGTCCGGCCCGGCGGCGCTGACCGCCAGCGACCGCGCCTATCTCTCCGGTCTCTATCATGGCCGCGGCAATCGCAGCGCGGCCGCGCAGATGGGAAGGATCAGCTCCGGCGTCGCCACGGGTGCCGGCGCGCCCGCGACCCCCTAGCGCCCGGATTTCGGCACGATGATTTGCGTTCGGACCGGCGCCGTCTAGCAAGGCGATATGGAAAGCCTGTCGAGGATCGTCGCCGACATCGCCGCCGAGATGGCCGCAGCGCCGGATCGCGGCGTGCCGGCCCAGTATATCCCGCCCCTCGCCGCGGTGGACCCGGCGCATTTCGGCATCGCGATCACCCTCGCCGATGGCAGCGAATATGCCGCGGGCGATGCCGAGCTTCCCTTTTCGATCCAGTCGGTTTCCAAGGTCTTCGCTCTCACCCAGGCGCTGGGCGCGGTCGGGGACCAGCTCTGGCAGCGCGTCGGCCGCGAGCCCTCGGGCAGCGCATTCAATTCGATCGTCCAGCTCGAGACCGAGCAGGGCATCCCGCGCAACCCCTTCGTCAATGCCGGCGCGATCGTGGTGGACGATGTCCTGCTCGGCCGCAGCGCCCCGCGCGAAGTGATCGGCGAGATGCTGCGCTTCGTGCGCGGACTGGCCGGCGACGAGGCGATCCATGTCGACGAAACCGTCGCCCGGGCGGAGCAGGACACCGGCTTCCGCAATTTCGCGCTCGCCCAGTATATGCGCGCCTTCGGCAACCTGCACCGCCCGGCCGAGGAAGTGCTGGGCGTCTATTTTCATCAATGCGCGATCGCGATGAGCTGCCGCCAGCTCGCCCGCGCCGGCCGTTTCCTGATGGCGGGCGGCGTCCAGCCCGATACGGGGCTCAGCGTGGTTTCGCAGCGCCGCGCCCGCCGCATCAATGCGCTGATGCTCACCTGCGGCCATTATGACGGATCGGGCGAGTTCGCCTTCCGCGTCGGCCTGCCGGGCAAGTCGGGTGTCGGCGGCGGCATCCTGGCCGTGGCCCCGGGCATCGCTTCGATCGCCGTCTGGTCGCCGGGGCTCAACGAGCGCGGCAATTCGCAGCTCGGCACGCTGGCGCTCGAGCGGCTGGTCCATCACACGGGCTGGTCGATCTTCGATCCGCGCTAGGCGCAGACCTGTTTCATGATCCCTTCTATCGCGACGATCCTGCCGGCCTCGGCCCGCCACCAGATGCGGGCGATATCGACGCAGGGGAAGGCTTCGCGCCGCCAGTCGGCGCCATGCGCGGGCGGGCTGACGGTGAAACCCTGCGCGGCGAGTTCGCGGACCAGCGCGGCTTCGTCGCTGCCCTTGGGGAAGCGCACCCGCAGCCGCGCGGTCAGCGCCGGACCCGCTTTTGCATAGTCGCCGGGCAGGTTGCGCAACAGCGCCGGGACCTCGGGCTCGGGGAACAGCAGATTGCCGGCGAGCACGCCGATCCCGCCCAGGATCAGGCCACCGATCACGATGCGGGCCCAGCGCCACGCCGGACGGCTCCGATCGATCATTGCAAGCTCCCCAAAATGAATGAGGTCGCCGGGGCGTCTCCCGACCGGTGTCGTATA